>CAZHMF010000164.1:0-4157 GCA_964533605.1 uncultured Anaerolineaceae bacterium | reverse complement strand
CCCTCCCGCGCGGCGGTGGGCGGCGGCCGCCCGGGGGGCGGCGGGGGGCGCGCCCCCCGGGGGGGCCCGCCCCCCCGCCCCCCCCCCCCCCGCGGCCGCCCGGGGGGGGGGCGGGGTCTTTTCCGGGCCCGCCCCCCCGCGGGGCCGGGGGGGAGCCGATAGCGATGTTCGCGGATGGTCTCGCGGCACTGCCCGAAGGCGTCTTGATGGCGATCGACGTAAAGGAAGTCCAGGCAGCGGGGCCGGTCATCGAAGAAGTCCGGCGGCATGGCGCCCGGGCGCGGGTCATGCTGTGGGCCAAGTCCATGCCGGCGGTGCGTGAATTCGCTTCCTCAGAGCCGGAAATCGAGAGGGCCCTGCTTCGGGACACGTGGACCGGGCGCGCGACGCGGAAGTTCCTCGCCGACGCCGAGCGGTGCCGGGCAGACGCCATCTCCGCCCGCTGGGGCGTAATCACGCCGGCGTTTGTCTCCGAGGCACACGAGAGAGGCCTCAGGGTCTACGCGATGGCAACAGACGCGGAGTCCCAGGCGGAGAAGATCGCGGCTGGCCTCGATGGCGTCGTCACGAACTGGCCGGAGGAGGCGCTGGCGGCCGTCAGAGGTGGACGGGAGTGATCCAGTCCGGTCCTCCCCACGAGAGGTCCCAGGCGTAGTCGTTCGCAATGTGAGCCCACGCCGTCCAGAAGATCAGCCGGGTGACGCCGTAGAACATGCCGGCCCGGTAGAGGGCGAGCAGGGCTCGCTCCGGCAGGTAGTCGCCCATCTTCCCCCACACCCAGGCGTCGGTCGGCACCACTACATTCCAGAAGTAGCGGGCTCGAAACACCTCGAAATGGAGCAGAGCGATCACGAGCCAGACGGCATCCATCACGACCCCGAGGCTGCTGTAGTAGGCGCCGGCGTCGTCGTAGCGGCCGACCTCCGCCGCGTAGGCCCAGATCCCGGTGCTGATGCTCTCGTTCCAGAACGGCCAGAACAGCATCGTGCCTACGGTGTCGCTCGTGTCGGTGATCGAGTGAGCAAGGCCTCCGGCAAGTACGCCCAGGGCCCACGGTTTGCTCTTCGTGGCGAGGAGGACTGCAAGGGCCACAACAGCGATGAAGGTGATCGAATGTGTGAACCCGGCGCCGGGCCAGCCCCGGTGGAATTGAGCCGGATGAGCGGCGCCGAAGTCGATCGGGCCCTTGGAGACGCCGTAGACGTACCACTTCGTGAACGCATCGGGCACGTAGGTGCCGGCGAGGATCGCGAGAAAAGACATCCGCAGGCCGAAGTGGCGCTGGATGACGTAGGTCTCGAAGTCGTGTGCGGCCCAGCTCACGAGGGCGGTTGCTCCGGCACCTCTTGACGATCCGCCTTCCGGGAGGTGCGGTGAATGAGCCGCCTGACGGCCGGCGGTACGAACCATGCGCAGGCCACGAACCAGATCGCCCCGTAAGACCACCAGGCAAAGACTTCCTTGCGGACGAAGCCGAGGGCTATGTAGATGACGCCGGCGATAAGGTATGTCGCACGCTCCGCCGCCGGCGACAAGCCCCCCTCTTTGCCTTTGAGCATCGGCTCATGATAAGCGCTCTGCGCGGCGGTGCTAGGATGCCTTCACCTATTCGAAGCTCTCCGAGGGCCCCGGGAGGAATCGATGGCACAGCTGACGGCGAACGCTCCCGCACTCGTGAGCACAGAAGGCGTGGGCCGCTACACCATTGCCAGAACCTGGGAACTGACGCCCCGCCTGATCGGCGCTTTCGCGAGCGGTGTCGGCGATTCCAACTCCTTCTATCTCGATGACGCTCGCGATGACGGTCTGGTCGGTCACCCGGGTATGGTCTTCACGTTCCAGTGGAACAGCCGTCATGCCCCCGGCGTGGAGATCGATCCCGCCGTTGCCCGGCTCGGTGTGCACGCCTCGGTCGACGTTCGCTTCAGGCGCCCTCTCTGCGGCGGTGATGTCATCACAGCGCAGGGGAGGACGGTCGCGATCGAACAGATCGCACCGGGAGTGCTCTCGACGCAACGCGTGGTCATGACCGACGCTGCCGGCGAAGAGGTCGCAACCATGGACACCGCCGGGATCTCCCGTGGTTGCCGAACGGACGGACCCGACCGGCGAATCGCAGAGGCCGTTCCCCTTCCCTCACTACCGGAGGGCGATCGCGATGTCCTCTGGGAGCAAAGGATCGACGTCGCGAAAGACGCGGCTCACGTCTACACGGAGTGCGCCGACATCTGGAATCCGATCCACACAGAGCGGACAGTCGCTCTCGCCGCCGGGCTCCCCGACATCATCCTGCACGGCAGCGCGACGATGACGATCGCCCTCCGCGAGGTGATCAACCGCTCGTTGGGGGGTGACCCGCGCCGGGTGCAGCGCTTCGCCGGCCGGTTCCGGGCCATGGTCATCCCGGGGGAGACGATCAGCGTCCGCTGCCTCGCCGAACGCGAAGGTCCCGGCGGCCGTGAGATCTTCTTCGAAGTCCTGAACCAGTCCGGAGCCGCCGCGATCCGCGAAGGTCTGGTCACAGCAACGTAGGCCCGCGGCCGATCGTCGGTCGGACTCCTCCCTGCTTCTGCACCGTTCCACCTTCCCGCGTAGGATGCACCCCACCGGATGCGCGGCGCGTCCACACCACCAGCAGAGGAATCAGAATCAAATGGCAGCAACTGTGAACAAGAATGGCGTTCTCGCCGGACAGGTCGCCGTAGTGACCGGCGCCTCTCGGGGGATCGGCGACGCGATCGCCGTCCGCTATGCAATGGAAGGCGCAAAAGTGATCGTCTCCGCCCGGACGATGGACGAAGGCGATCATCCCCTCCCGGGAAGCGTGAACGGTGTCGTTCAGCGGATCAGAGATGCGGGCGGCGAAGCTACGGCGGTCCAGTGCGACCTCGCCCACCGCGAGCAGCGAGAGGCCCTGATTAAGAAGACGGAGGAGACCTACGGTCCGGTCGACATCCTCGTCAACAACGCGGCCGTCACCTATTTCATCCCGGTCGAGACGTTCCCCGAGAAGCGCTGGAAGCTGATGAACGAGGTCCAGGTATATGCCCCGTTCCATCTCGCCCAGCTTGTCCTCCCCTCCATGCGGGAGCGGAAGTCGGGCTGGATCCTGAACATCTCGTCCCACGCGGCGATCCATCCTGAGCTCGACTCTCCCGGCGGCGGGGGGACCGTCTACGGCATGGGCAAGGCGGCCCTGGAGCGTTTCACCACCGGTCTCGCAGCCGAGGTCCACCAGGATGGGATCGGCGTGAACGTGATCTCGCCGGGGCTTGTGGCGACGCCCGGCGTGGTTCACCACAAGCTGATCAACGAGTCGAACAAGGACAATGTGACGCCGGTCGAGCACATGGCGGAGGCGTGCCTGCGACTGGTGTACGGTGACCCGAAGAAGATCTCCGGCAAGATCACCTATGCCGACGAGATGCTCAAGGAGTTCAACCTTCAGCCGGCGGAGCTATTGCCCTGAGCTGAGCGCTACGGCCGTGGGTCCCACCTGCGGTTGGCGGCAATGACGGCGAGCGTGTCGCCGCTCACGACCGAGAGTCCGGTGGGGCCCGGAGGAATCGCCGCCGCCCACTCCCGCGCAGGGGAGGACACGCGTCCGGTGGTGACCAGGTAGGCGTCTGTCGCCCCGAGTGCGGTCGCTGCCCCGAACAGGTCCCTCAGGGCGGTGGCTGCAACGGCTCTGTCCGGCCTGTAGCACTTGCACTGCACGGCTAGTATGCGCCCCTCACGGAAGGCGAGGAGGTCGATCCCGCCGTCCCCGGTTCCGCCTCGGTGCTCCACCAGCCAGCCGGCGCGCCCGAGTCAAGCGCTCACGACACGCGCGCAGATCGTCTTGCACAGCTCAGGCGGCGCGCGCACCAGAGCTGGCCCAGCGACAGCAAGTAGTCGTCGGGCGCCGCCAGCGCGCCGGCGGTCGAGCCGACCACCGGCTCGACCAGCACCGCAGCGACGGTCTCGGGGCCTTCGCGCTCGATGGCGGCCTCGATCTCGGCGACGCAGGCCGTGCGACAGTCCGCCCGCTGCAGGCCCAGCGGGCAGCGCAGGCAGTAGTGCGCGGGCGCCTTGGGGAAGTCGAGCAGCAGCGGCTCCAGGCCGGCGCCGCGCCGCGCGGGGCCCCCGGGCGCCCGCCGTGCGGGGCGCGGCCCCCG
>CAZHMF010000163.1:0-4181 GCA_964533605.1 uncultured Anaerolineaceae bacterium | reverse complement strand
CTCGTCCGCTCGTCGCGAGTGTCCGCGAGCACGCTTGCGAAGACCCGGAGCCGGCTTCCCTCGTCGCAGGAGACGGGGATGCCCGCCTGGGCCATGAGGGTGAGCAGGCCGAGCGTCTTCAGCGCGACGGTCTTTCCCCCCGTGTTGGGGCCCGTGATGAGGACGCCCGTCCCATCGCCCTCGAGATCGATTCCGGTCGGCACAACCTCACCGGCCAGCAGCGGATGCCGACCCCGCACGATATTCATCGGCCCTTCCACACGCAGCCACGAGTCGGGGTCACCGGGAGGGGGGAGCTGCGCCTTGATCCGGCCTCCAAAGCGGCAACGGGCACCTACCATATCCAGCGCACCGAGCCCTTCCACCGACGCCCTCGCCTCCTCCTCGCGCTCGCCGACGAGCGCGCTGAGCCGCTGCAGCACCCGTCGCACTTCGCGCTCTTCAGCAACCTGCAGCTCCCGTACACGGTTGCCCGCCTCGACCAGCGAGAGGGGCTCGAAAAAGACCGTCGCCCCGCTCGAAGAGACGTCGTGCACTATCCCCTTCATCGCGCTCCGGAAGTCGGCCTTAATCGGAATCACCTTGCGTCCGTTTCGATCCGTGAGGAGAGGCTCCTGAGCGATCCCCCGCCGGATGGCATCGGCGAGCGCCGCCTGCGCCCGCTGGTCGACACGATCCTGCGCGACCCGCAGCTCCCGCCGGACCGTTGCCAGTGACTCGCTCGCCGCATCGAGCACTTCACCCCGCGGCCCGATGGACTCCGCCACCCGCTCGGAGAGCTGGCGGAAGTCCGCAACCGAGTCCGCGAGGGCGGCCAGCGCCGGGACCCGATCACGAATGCGCTCGAGAAGCCGGTGCGCCTTGAAGGCCGTCGCGAGAGTCTGTGCGCATTCCTGCAGATCGGAAGGCTCCAGCGCCTGCCCGATCGCCGCGGAACGGATATGGGGACGGATGTCCGCCGCCCCGGCGAACGGGACATCAATCCCCTGCTGTCGGAGATCGGTCATCTCAGCGGTCAATCGCTGCTCTCGCACGACGTCCCCGAAGGACATGTGAGGACGCATCGCGAGCACCTTCTCACGTCCGATCGAAAACGCCGTCTCAGCGGCGACGAGCCGCAGGACGGCAGGAAACTCGAGTACCTGGAGCGCGTGTTCGTCCATCGGGCCTAGCGTAGCAGGGGGAGCCCGGAGCCCCCGGACATTGGCCGGCCTAGCCGTCACCTCCGGCGCGCCGCGCCCAGGCGAGCAGGCCGATGAGCGTCTTCGCGTCGTTTATCCGCCCATCTTCGACTGCCGCGAGAGCCTCGGTGAGCGATAGGGTCGTGACCTCGAGGTCTTCGTCCGGGTCCGGCGGAAGCTGGGACGGCGAGAGCACGCGGCAGAGGAAGAGGTGGATGTACTCCGATGTGTAGCCGGGCGCAACGTAGAAGCCGCCGAGCGGCTCAACCTCACCCGGGAGCATCCCGATCTCCTCCTGGAGTTCCCGCAGCATCGCTTCCTTGGGCTCCTCACCGGGCTCGAGAGTGCCTGCGGGCAGTTCGAGAATCCGTGAATGGGCCGCGTGGCGGTACTGGGTCACGAAATAGATCTTCCCGTCATCGCCGACGGGAACGGCGCAGACTGCTCCGGGATGGATGAGCGTCTCCCGCGTCACCTCCGCCCCATCGGGCATCCGCAACGTCGCAATGTGGACGTCGAACAGCTTGCCCTGGTAGGCGGTTTCGACGGAGAGGACTTTGGGTGGATTGGACTGTTGCATACTCACGGACGGGGCCGCTGCCGAAGGAGGGCACCCGCGATCAGCTTAGACCCACCCTCCGCTAACGCGGAAATCCTCGATCCACCTCACTGGAAACAGGCACCGGGGCGGCTGCGTGCATGGACCCCCGAAATCTGCCCCCACCCGTCCCATTCACAGGCAGCTCTATGGCTGTTATCGCGACCTTGTGTTTGAAGCCCAACGCACCCGGGCGTAGAATCCGGCAGGCTCGATCTGGGTGGCTGGCTGGGCGAGTGATATTAGGGAATCAATATGGCTCAGCGTCTCGCCGCGCCCAATCGGTCGACCGTGCCTTCGCGGCCATCCCGGTTCCGTCAATCCGGAGCCAATTCCAGGTCATATTGCCGGCCGACCGGCGCCGGGAAGCACCGGACACCATCCGACCGGCGGAAGGAGCGCAATGATCAGTTCCGCCGGTAGATCGCGTAGCAGGAGCCCGATGCCCGCCAGGCTGGACCTGACGCAGAGTCTGACGGGGCTGGCGCTCGCGCTGTTCATGTGGGCCCATCTGATACTGGTCTCGAGCATCCTGCTCGGGAAAGGACCCATGCAGTCGGTGACCGACTTCATGGAGGCTCAGTTCCTCAGCGGCGGCGACGAAGGCTACCCGATCGTGGTTTCCATCGTCGGGATCGTCGTCGCCGCTCTCTTCATCGTCCACGCGGGCGTAGCGCTGAGGAAGTTCCCGACGTCCTGGCGGCAGTACACGGAGCTGCGCAACCAGATGACGATCCTCAATCACTCGGACACCCGGTACTGGTTTCTGCAGGCCGCGACCGGTTTCGTGATGTTCTTCCTCGCTTCGGTGCACATCTACATCATGACCACGCAGCCGGGCAGCATCGGCCCCTTCGGCTCGGCCGACCGCGTGTGGACCGATCTGCTCTGGCCTCTCTATCTCGTGTTGCTGTTTGCCGTCGAGCTTCACGCGACCGTCGGCATGTACCGCCTCGCCGTCAAGTGGGGCATCTTCGACGGCAAGAACCCGGTCGCCACTCGCAAACGGCTCAAGCTGGCAAAGAACGTGATGACCGTATTCTTCCTCGTGCTCGGTCTGGCCACGCTGGCCGCGTACATGAAGATCGGCTACGACCACCGGGACGATGCCGGCGAACGGTACGTCGAGCAGAGCCACGTCTCATCTCCCATTCCAGAGCTCGTTGCTCAGCAAGGTGAAAACCGATGAAGGTCGTCTACACGGATTCACTCGTCATTGGTGGTGGCCTCGCCGGTCTTCGTACCGCCATTGCCACGAAGGCGCGGGGACTGGACACAGTTGTCCTCTCCCTGATCCCCGCCAAGCGCTCGCACTCGGCGGCCGCCCAGGGCGGCATGCAGGCCAGCCTCGCCGCTTCGATCAGGGGCGAAGGCGACAACGAGGACATCCACTTCGCGGACACGGTCAAGGGCAGCGACTGGGGCTGTGACCAGGAGGTGGCGCGGATGTTCGTCAACACCGCGCCCAAGGCGATTCGCGAGCTCTCTCTCTGGGGCGTGCCCTGGAGCCGGGTCCGCAAAGGCGACCGGGAGATCGTGGTCAACGCCGAGCGCGTAACTATCACCGAGAAGGACGAGGCGCACGGCCTGATCATGGCGCGCGATTTCGGGGGCACCAAGCTGTGGCGAACCTGCTACACGGCGGACGGCACCGGCCACACAATGCTCTACGCGATGGACAACAGAGCCATCGAGGACGGAATCCCGGTCCACGAACGCAAGGAGGCCATCGCCCTTATCCACGACGGCGGGACCTGTCTCGGTGCGGTCGTGAGGGACCTGATCACGGGCGAGCTGATCGCCTACCTGTCCCGCGCCACGACGATCGCCACGGGCGGATACGGACGTCTCTACTCCATCTCCACCAACGCCGTGATCAGCGAGGGAATCGGCACCGCCATCGCGCTGGAAACGGGCCTCGCCTCGCTCGGCAACATGGAAGCCGTGCAATTCCATCCAACCGCCATCGTGCCCGTCGGAATCCTCACGACCGAAGGTTGTCGCGGAGACGGTGGGCTGCTCAAGGATGTCGACGGCTACCGGTTCATGCCCGACTACGAGCCGGAAAAGAAAGAACTCGCCTCACGGGACGTAGTCTCTCGCCGCATGACGGAGCACATCCGCAAGGGCAAGGGCGTCCCCTCGCCC
Source organism: uncultured Anaerolineaceae bacterium (assembly GCA_964533605.1). Classification (GTDB taxonomy): domain Bacteria; phylum Chloroflexota; class Dehalococcoidia; order Tepidiformales; family Tepidiformaceae; genus DASCML01. The sequence continues at coordinate 254 of CAZHMF010000163.1, read as the reverse complement.
TACGGGGACCATCTCTGGCTCGATATCACGCTTCTCGGTAGAGAGCACATCGAGAGGAACCTGCGCGAGGTCAAGGAGATCTGCGAGTACTTCCTGGGGATCGATCCCGTCAAGGAATACATCCCGGTACGCCCGACGCAGCACTACTCGATGGGCGGCATTCGCACCAAACCGACGGGCGAGAGCCCCGGGCTGCGGGGGCTATTCGCCGCCGGCGAGGCGGCCTGCTGGGACCTCCACGGCTTCAACCGGCT
>CAZHMF010000162.1:0-4246 GCA_964533605.1 uncultured Anaerolineaceae bacterium | reverse complement strand
TTTTCCGGCACCAACAGGGCTCGGTGGCCATGAGGCGTGAGTCTCCAAGAAGGCCGATGCACCCCGGAAGGATGCCGTCATCCCCGATTGGCTCGACTGTGACACGGGCGATCACCGGAGAGCGAGCGGTACGACCTTGGAGGAGAGCATTCTCATATCCCGCGTGAGCAGCGGTATCTCGTGAACGAGGCTGGTCGCTGCGATGATTTCATCAGCCGGATCGCTCGCGAAGTCGAGCCGGCCGAGAGCCTGGGCGACTTCCAAGGTGATTGGCCACACGGTGATTTCGCGCAGCACTCTCCGAAGGCGTGGATCGCCCGGGCCGAGGCGAATGCGCTTGCTCCGGGCCAGATACGCGATCTCCCAAAGGGAGATGTCAGAGATGCTCCAGAAGTCCTCGGCGAGAAGGCGCTCCTCGTCGGGACGCAGACGTCCCTCCAGAGCGTCGATCACGATGTGCGTATCAAGATTCAGCAGTGGCTTCGCCCCATTCGTCCGACGTCCAGGCTCCCGTCGAGAGAAGGTCGTCGTCATCGTCGACGAGCAGTTCGCCGCGGAGAGCGCCAATGAGGTGGCGATGGCGGGTGTTCGTGTCGTAGGGCAGGAGCCGGGCCACGGGTCTACCGCGTTTGGTGATGATGATTCCCTCGGGCCCGACTTCGTCGAGGATGGCGAGGCACTGCTCTTTGAACTTGGCCGCTCCGATGGTTTTCATGGTCGGATTATATGACCAGTCATGTGACATGTCCAGATGACATGGCGCTCAAGTGGAGGACACGGCAGGCGGTGTCCAGTCCCAAGATCTCATCGACGTTTCTTGAAAGCCGCGCGGACGCCCGGCCCGAAGAGCCCGGGCGACGGCAGCGAGCAGAGACCGGTCATCGTTGTTGAGCGCTGGCTGCTTCACCTGCCGACGAAGAACGGCGAGCTGATGGCGGAGCACGATGATCTCGAGTTCCTTCGAGTGACCCGAGCGTACGGCGAGCACAGCAAGCGAGGCGATGAGGCGATAGAGAATGCGACACACGGAGGCTCCATCATCATCGCCCGCGCAGCGTGGTCAACCGGCCACGATCCATTTTCCGGCACCAACAGGAAGTGGCTCCCCGACGAGGATTCGAACCTCGAACCTAGCGGTTAACAGCCGCTCGCTCTACCGTTGAGCTATCGGGGATCGGTCCCAGTGTGAACCCCCTGCGGACGACGATCAACGAGCCCCGAGCCCTTCTCCTGAAGCCCCGAGCGAGTACAGATTGAGGAAGTTCGTCGCGCCCTTCGCCTCGAGCGGGATGCTCCCTACTACCACCACTTCGCTCCCCTCCGGAAGCCGCCCGCCGGCCACCAGGACGCGGTCCAGCGTCGCGTGCATCTCTTCCGCACTGTCCGGCAGCGGGCAGGCCAGCGGGACCACACCGCGCGCCAGGGCGAGCCGCCGGATCGTCCGCTCGTAGGGGGAAAGTGCGAAGACCGGCACCCGCGGCCGCACCTTGCTCAGCAGGAATGCCGTCGCCCCCGACGTGCTGAACGACACGATCGCCGCGATCTGCCGGTCGTACTCCGTCATCCGCCGCGCCGCCGCGGCGATAACGATGGAGTGGTTGTCCGTCTCCAGCGCCGGAGGCGGCCCCGGGTCCGCCTCCTCGTCCGACTCCGCCGCCCGGATCAGCCGGTCCATCATCGCGACCGCCTCCACCGGGTGACGCCCCACGGCCGTCTCGCCCGAGAGCATCACCGCGTCCGAGCCGTCCCAGACCGCGTTTGCGACGTCGCTTGCCTCGGCCCGCGTCGGCCGCGGCGCCTCCACCATCGACTCCAACATCTGGGTGGCCGTGATCACCGGCCGCAGCCAGCGCGCGGACGCCTGGATGATCCGCCGCTGCTCCAGCGGCACTCGCTCCAACGGCAGCTCCACCCCCAGGTCGCCGCGCGCCACCATCACGCCGTCGGCGACCTCCAGGATCTCCTCGAGCCGCTCGACCGCAGCCCGCCTCTCGATCTTCGCGACGACGAGCGCCTCGCCGCCCAGATCCTTCACCCGGCGCTTCACCGCTTCGACCTGCGAGGCGGCGCCGGCAAAGCTCAGACCCACGTAGTCGACGCCTTCCTGCACTCCCATCTCGACCGCAACACGATCGGCGGCCGTCGGGACCTCCAGGCTGAGCTCCGAGTCGGGGAAGGCGACCCCTTTGCGGGCACCCACTGTGCCACCGTCAACCACCTTGCAGCGAATGCGACCCGGCCCACCTCCGACGACCACGAGTTCCGCTTCGCCGTCGGCGAGGAGCACCCGGTCACCCTCGCGGACGTCCTCGGAGAGCCGGTCGTAATCGACGAAGATGCGGCCGTTCCCGCTCGCCTCACGGCCCCGGCATAGCTCGACGCCGTCGCCTTCGCCGAGCGTTATCCTCCCGTCCCCGGTCCGGATCTTCGCTCCCGCCAGATCGAGGAGGACGGCGACGGCCTTCCCCTCAATCTCCGCCGCCTCCCGTACGGCGCGAATCGCCCGTGCGTGACCCGCGAGCGTGCCGTGGCTCGCGTTCAGTCGCGCCACGTCCATGCCCGCCCGGATCATCGCCCGGATCGTCCCCGGCTCGAACGACGCCGGCCCGAGTGTCGCCACGATCTTTGCCAGCCGCATGCAATCCCATCGTCTCACACTGGACGAGTCGGTAAGACTCACGTGCGCGTCAAGTTCTGCGGACGTATTCTTACCTTTCGACCACTTGCCGGACCGGCCACGGGAGCCTCTTCTTGCGAACAATCGGACTGACCGGGGGGATCGCCAGCGGAAAGTCGACCGTAACCGACTTCTTCAAGGCGAGGGAGATCCCCGTCATCGATGCCGACCTGCTTGGGCATCGCACCTACGAGCCCGGCACCGACACGTTCAAAGCCGTCGTCGCCGCCTTCGGCGGGGAGCTCGTGGCGGCGGATGGAACGATCGACCGCAGGGTCCTGGGCGGCAAGGTCTTCGGCAAGCCGGACGAACTGAAGCGGCTGACGGATATCGTCTGGCCGGGCATCCGCCGGCTCGCCGAGGCTGAGCTGGCAGCGCTGGCGAAGGCCGGGCGAGAACTCGCCGTCCTCGAAGCCGCCGTCATGCTGGAAGCCGGCTGGGAGGACCTCTGTGACGAGCTCTGGGTGGTCGTCGTCGAGCCCGACATCGCGGTCAAGCGCCTGGAGAGCCGCAACGGACTGGACGAAGAGGCGGCCCGCGCGCGCATCGCATCGCAGCTCACAAACGAAGAGCGCGTCGCAAAGGCGGCGATCGTGATCGAGAACAACGGCGACCTCGAACAGCTGGACGCCACGATTCAGAAACGGTGGGACGAGCTCCAGAGCCGGCTGCCGTCAGCCACCGGGAGGTAGGGAACCGATGACGAAGACAACCAAGAGCCGCAGCGCTGTGATCCACGCCGTCGAGGAGTATACGATCAGCGAAGAGCCGTTCTACATCCCGATCGCGGACGAGATCGAGCTCTTCGAGACCGCCTTCGCACAGCGAATTCCCGTCCTCCTCAAGGGGCCGACCGGCTCCGGCAAGACGCGTTTCGTCGAGTACATGACCTACAAGCTCGGGAAGCCGATCGCCAGCTCCAACGGCGCCGGCGGCCGGCCGCTCATCACGGTGGCCTGCCACGAGGACCTCACCGCGAGCGACCTGGTAGGCCGCTACCTCCTCGATACCGAGGGCACGCGCTGGATCGATGGCCCGCTCACCCGAGCCGTGAAGATCGGCGCCGTCTGTTACCTCGACGAGGTCGTCGAGGCACGCAAGGACACGACCGTACTGATCCACCCTCTGACCGACTACCGGCGCCTGCTTCCGATGGAGAAGCTGGGCCAGGTGGCGGAGGCGGCCGACGGATTCCTCCTCGTCATCTCCTACAACCCCGGCTACCAGAGCGCTCTCAAGGATCTGAAGCACTCGACACGACAGCGCTTCATCGCGATCGAATTCGGCTACCCGCCGCGTGACCAGGAGGCCGAGATCATCGCCCACGAAGCGGGGTGCAGCGACGAGACGGCGAACGACCTCGCCAAGCTGGGCGAGAAGACCCGGAACCTCAAGGAGCACGGTCTCGGAGAGGGCGTGAGCACGCGCCTCCTTATATATGCAGGGCGTCTCATCGCCGAGGGCATCCCCGCCCGTCGCGCCTGCCAGGTGGCCGTGACCTGGGCTCTCACAGACGACCTCGAGGTGCAGAGAAGCATCGAAGAGGTAGTGACGAGTATCTTTGAGTAG
>CAZHMF010000161.1:2501-4315 GCA_964533605.1 uncultured Anaerolineaceae bacterium | reverse complement strand
AAGACCTCCCGCTCAAGGAGCACCTGGTCGCCTTCTGGGACGGGGTTCGGGGCAACTACATAACCTTCGTATAAGGAGGGTAGCAACCGTGTTCGGCCGGAGGTTACTACCGGCCTAATCAGCAGAGTGCGGACACGGCTACACGAAAGGGGCCAGAAATGGCAAGAGACGATCTCTTTGAAGTACGCTCAACCAGCCTGCCGAAGCTCGGCGAGGGCACCGCACAGCGGGCTATCGTCGGGTCATATGGTGCTCAGGTGGTGGTGGACCAGTTAACACACTGGATCCTTGCCGGCTATGGGTTCCATATGCAGATCGGAACCGAGGATGCACCGGTCAACTCCACGACCTCGATCGACGATGCGCTCGTGTGGATGCTCGCAGACAACCAGGCGGGATCAGTGATGGTGCCGCTGCTCTACGAACTCAACCTCGACTTCGTTGATACGGCAGTCAATATCGATGCCATGCTCGAGCTCGACAAGGACAAGGTCCGCTATTCGAGTGGCGGGACGGCTTTCGTGCCGGCGAACCTTCGCTCAGATGACCTGGAGTCTGCGGGTGGCTCGTTCTACGTCGGCACGGACATCACGGCAGCCGCCAAGTCGGCCGTCCCGAACTCCGTCGAACTCGCGCGGAAGTCCATCACGGAGGACGCGGTAACGGACCCGGCCACCGGGAAGATGGCTTGGGATCCCGCGGTCTACAACATCCGAACGAGGCCCCCGGCCTTCCTCATCGATGCCTCCTCTATTCTGTGTCACTTCGGCGCCGGCACGGCGGATGCCAACGGTTATGGGGTGCTCCAGTTTGCACAGTTCCCGAAGGCATCGCTCTAACATGCCACGCTACGACTATCGCTGTAGTCGTGGTCACCTCCGGGAAGTCCTCGCGGGGAGGGACGATGAGTCTCTCCCCTGTGAGGTTTGCGGACAGCATGCGAAGCGCGTTATCACCACAGTGCCTCGGGTCAATGGCTTTGCCTTGCCACCGATGCGGGAGCGAAGAGTCCGCTTGGATGACTTCGCGAACGCTCACGAGGATATGATGAAAGGCGGGCAACCGCCTGATGTGTTGAAAGAAGCAACCCGGCGCGCTCGAGTAATCCGAGAGCAGGCGCCAGAACTGGTGGAGGGAACATGATCCTCAAGTGCGTCGCGGACTATAGCTCAGAGCTCGGCACCTATCGTAAGGGTGAGAAGACCGATGACCTGTCAGACGAGCAGGCCTCCCTATTGATGCGCGATTCTCCCGGTTCGTTCGAGCCGGTAAAGCCGCGCAAGGTCAAGGATGTCTCGGAGGAAACGGCCAGCGGGATGTCCGTGCCGGACCGGCGGGCGCGTGGTGGTCGCAGACGGAGTTAGGAGTAAGTGAGTGGCCCTGAATCTCTATCTCCGCCCCAATACTCTGAAGGTCGATCTTCAGATCAGCTCGAGTTCGACGCCGACGGCTGCGGTCCTGGAGCGATTGATCGAGCGGGTCAGCCGGCACGTCGACCGTGCGCTCAACCGCAGGTTCTACAGCGAGATAGCAACGGTAGAGTTCGACGGGAACGGCGCTACAGAGCTCCGTCTGGCAGACTACGCAACTGAACCCTTCCGGGGAGACCTGATCTCCGTTACCACCCTGAAGGTGGACTCTACCGGCGACGGGACGTTTGATACCACGCTTTCCTCGGGGAGTGACTACTGGCTCGAGCCTGCCAATGCTTCGTCTATCAACAGGCCTGCCCGAAAGATCCTGATACCCCAGGGGCGTACCACCTCACCACAGATCAGCGTCTGGCCCAGTTCGCCGAGACGTATCGAGATTGC
>CAZHMF010000161.1:0-2401 GCA_964533605.1 uncultured Anaerolineaceae bacterium | reverse complement strand
GTTGAGTACGGGACTCCTGCATATGGTACTCGAGGGCAGAATCAGCGGAAGAACGCGCGCAAGGCACTGATTCGGCGTCTATCCCCAAAGAAGGTCGGGGCTGAACTGGCTCGGGAGCTGAACGGATGACTGATACCGTAGCCGGCCGCGAGAGTGCTATCGCACAGCTCAAGACGCTCATCACGGGAGTGACGGACGTAACGATTCCCCATTGCTACCGCCACGAGCCTCGAGCCGTCTACGCCGATCGGTATGCAGCGATTGTCTATCGCGGGATCACTCAGCGCGAGATGACGATGGGGAACGTCATGCGGGCCTTCCGGTTCGAGATTCAGGTGTACTGGCAGATGCAAGTTGATCCCGGCACCCTTGACGCCATTGAGAAGGAAATCTTGGATACAGACGCTGCAATCGAAACGGCTCTGTTCTCTGACCTACAATTGGGTGGGAACGTGACTCGAATGATTATCGAGGAGCCGTCGGACGTAGACTACATTATGGCCAATGAGGCGCCGGTGGCCCGGAGACTGACGATCCCCGTACTCCTGGAGGAACTGGAGGCTGAGAGCATATCGTTATGAGCCCAGCTAAGAAGAAGAAGCAGTATATCGTCGCCAATCCGAGGGACATCCCGGCAGGTCTTCCTGTGTTCCGGCAGGGAGACCGTGAGTGGTACGAAGGCGATACCTACGATGGGGACGCCCCGAAGGAACTGCTACGGCGCGGATTCATTAAGGAGGTGTCGTAGTGGCGAAACAAACGGGCCTCGGCGATAAGCTATACATGAACGGTAACGACCTGAGTGGTGATATCGCTACGATCACGCGGGTCGAAACGATGGTGAATCTGCTCCAGTCCACATCGATCGAGGACTCCTCGGAAACGCGGCTTCAGGGCATCTCAGATGGTGCTCTGGCGTTTCAGTCCTACTTTAACGATGACGGTGCGGCCAGCCGCGCAGCGGCCGCCGGCTCGACTCACGTCGAGTTATCTACTTTGCCGACGACGGATGTACTCCTCTACTACGCCCGAGGGGCAACGCTCGACAACGTGATGGCGGCCCTGACGGCGAAGCAGGTAGGTTATGGGGGCGCCCGAGGCGCTGATGGAGCTCTGCTGTTTTCGGTAGAGACGCAGGCGGCCGGCAACCCGGTAGAGTTCGGCGAGCAGGTAACCGCCGGGCTCGTCACTCATGCTTCAGCTACTAGCTCTACCGGGAAGGTCGACGCGGCTCAGACAACAAACGGCGGCGTGGGATTTCTCCAAGGCGTCGAGGTGGATTCAGGCACGGCGACGGTGGTCATTGAGGACTCCGCTGATACCACGGATGGGACGGACGGGACGTGGGGAACGCTCCTCACGTTCGCGAACACCTCGGCGACCTGGCCGATTGGCGAACGCAAGACGGTTACCGGAACGGTGGAGAAGGGCCTTCGGGTTACTACAACCGGAACGTTCACAGGCGCCGATTTCGCTGTAGGCTTCCGACGCGGCGCCAGTGGGGATCGGGTGGATCTGTCATGAGAAGGCCTTACTGGTCCGGCCCCTATCTCGTAGTCCCGCAGTCACATGGCCGTCTACCGGCTCCGGGTATGCAGTCGATGAGGATTCACATTCCGCAACGGCTGGCATCCTGCGAGGAGTACGGGTGCGAGTGGTTCCTGGAGGGTCGTTCGGGGGTGGATGCGGGATTCCCGTTCACTCATCCTCAGGGCGTCGAATGCGGGGACTTTCGCGGATGTCTGCCCTGCGAGTCGCCGATCATGCAGAACGGCCGCAAGCGGCTTTGTGGTGTATGCCACCCCTGCCGTGTAGGGACTGCTAACTGTCCCTGCGCCGGCCGTCTGCCACATCGGGTCCCTGCCGAGCAGCATCCATTGATCCACGGGTACGCTACATCACAGGGACGTCGCCAGGTCGAGCCGCAGGAGTGGAAGGATCGTTACGCCGAGGGCCTGGAGGCCCGCAATCACATCTTAACGAGGGGGCTATAACTCATGGCCAAGGAATCGGGAATCGGTTACGCAACAACGATCGATGACAGCGGGGGTACTGGTCGGGATATCAGCAATGACTTCACCGACACGTCTACGGATACGCCGCGGAGTCTTATCGAGGCTACCGGCCTGGATGTATCCAGTGCCGAGCGTCTGGCCGGTATCGCGGACGGTACGTTTAGCGGTAACGGCAAGTTCGATGACGCGGCCAACATGGCTCACGCGGTGTTCAAGGACATTGCCACGAACACGGCGGGGAGAACGGTGGTACAGGCGCACAGTGGACAGACGCTGACGATGGAGATGCTGTTCTCGAGCTACGCGCTGGCAAGGGCGCAGGGCGGGGACCTGACCTTCTCCGTGGCTGCATCGCTGAGTGCGACAACGTCGTTTGGCTGGAGCTA
>CAZHMF010000160.1:0-4335 GCA_964533605.1 uncultured Anaerolineaceae bacterium | reverse complement strand
CGGCGCCGCAGCCCCGCCGCCGGTTCCCATCCCGAACCTGAACGCGGGAAACTGCGCGGTTTCGCCCGGAACACCGGTTGTTGACGGTCGCCTGACGCTCTCGGAAGGCGCCACCAAGCTGGGCGATCTGCTCGGTGGGGTCAACGACTACGGCGACGTCTACTATGCCTGCGACGGCACAAGCCTCTACTTGACAATGGTTCTCAACGGCCCTTCGACAGGTGGTGCAGTAGCCAACGAGAACGTCTACGGACCGGGCCCCAAATCGAAGCCGCCGGGCCCCGATTACAACGCCATCTACGGCACCGGCTGGGCCAAGAAGCACGACTTCGACGCGCTGCTCAAGAGCGACCGCGCCCGCTTCCTCCTCGCCTGCGACGGCGCCGCCGTGCACGACTTCGTGCAGGACTACCTGTACGCAGATCCCCTGAGCGGGGGCTGGGCATCGGGTCCGACGAGCGACGGCGAGATCGTCACCAAGGGCCCGACGGCATCGGCCAGCTCTCTCGAGTGGAACCTAGAGCATCCTGGTGACACAGGTTGGGGCGGCAATCCGAGCGAGGATCCGCTCGTTCAATCGCCTCCCTTCGACTCGATGTATCCGGGCTACAACAGTCAATACGATGGCTGGGTCTGGGAGATGGTCTACGAGTTCAAGGTACCTCTCTCCGACTATGCGGCGTGCGCGGGCCCGGTGCAGTTTGGCCTCAGCGACTTCGCCGGACAGACGGGGCCCCTTACGGGCATCCACAGCTCCCCCGCGAAGGTCTCGGATGCAACGAATCTGGTCATCTCCGAGCCCGCTATCCTCCGTCTGGTGGAGTGACGCGACGCCGGGTCTGGCCCGGCCCATTCGAGGCCCGCTCATGGTGGTCAAGAGGAAGACACCAGGGGCGGGCCTTCCGTTTGCCGGGCGACTCCCGGTGTGGCCGCCGGCCCACGCGGATCTCCCGGATCTCTCACAGGACGTCGAGCTTCAGTTGATCAGAGTCGTCCAGGAAGCCCTCACGAACGTTCGTAAGCATTCGCAGTCGAGTTCGGCATGGGTCGCCGTGGATCTCTCCGACTCGGATATCCTCATTTCGGATATCCTCATTACGGTTGGCGACCGAGGGAAGGGCTTCGACCCGAAGGTCGTCGAGTCCAGCGAACAGGCCTTTGGGGTCCGAACGATGAGAGAGCGGATTGAACGAGCAGGCGGGCGGCTGACGATTGAGTCAAGGCCGGGCATGGGAACTCAGGTGAAGATCCGGGTCGCTCCCGGAGACGGAGGGCATCATGACGAAGACTCGAATACTTCTGGTCGACGATCAGCTCCTGTTTCGTAAGGGCCTTCGCTCACTACTCGAGGAACACGACGACTTCGAGGTGATCGGCGAGGGCACCAACGGCCTCGAAGGCGCAAACCTCGCTCGCGAAATGGAGCCGGACATAGTCCTCATGGACATCAATATGCCCGTCTGCGATGGCGTCGAGGCCACCAAGCTCATCAACAGCGACGTGCCGTCTGCCCGCGTCGTGATCTTGACCGTCTCCGACGAGGACAAGGAGCTGTTCTCAGCTATCAAGGCGGGAGCGAGCGGCTACCTGCTCAAAGACCTGAAACCGGACGAACTGTTCGACATGATCCGGGGGCTAATGAAAGGCGAGTCACTCGTCTCCGCGGCGATCGGCGGGAGGCTCCTTCGGGAGTTCCAATCGAGGCCCTGGAACGGACCCGGGGAGACAAGCGAACGCGCACTCACCGCCCGCGAGCTCGAAGTTCTGCAGCTGGTGACCGAGGGGTACAGCAACGCCGAGATCGGCCGGAAACTGTTCATCGTCGAGGGCACGGTGAAGAACCACCTTCACAACATTCTCGAGAAACTCCACCTCGAGAGCCGCCTGCAGGCCACCACCTACGCCCTGAGCGAAGGCCTCGTGGAGCGTCCGCGGAGGCAGTTGCACGAGTAGACGCCGTCCATACCAGGAATGTATCGCTCCTGTTACTTCAATCTAACGACCTGCCGATTACCGCCGCACCGTGAGGTCCCTACACTGGTCCCACGTGACGGGCAACCGGTGGGGGGAGGCCTTTGCGACGGGAACGGGCCGCGATATACGCACCCGAACGGATCGCCACATCGTCATGAAGAGCCACCCGCACCGAAGCTAAGCCGCCGCGGCGGTCCGGTCCTCCCGGAGGGGGAGAGCAAAGGCAGCGCCGGCCAGCAGCGTCAACACGACGGCGGCCAGTGCCTGAATGTCTCCCGGCTTCGTCGTCATGTTCCAGATGATTCCCAGCTGGCCGATAGTTATCCCATAGGTGACCGCGGTCAGGATGCGGTCGCGCACCATTTCCGACAGCTCCGGAGACAGCGGCCCGTCGGGCGCATTCTCCGCCGCCTCGTGAATAGCGTTCATCTTGAGGGTGTTGATCTTGAGCGCAGCGACGGCCATCAGCGCCAGCGATACCGCCGAGGCGGCCACCCAGCCTTCGCTCCAGGAGAAGTCCAGCTCCGTCACGAGGTAGCCGCCGGAGAGGAAGAGGATGAGAGTTGCAAAGGGGAAGGATCGCTCTGCGAGGACCGCAAGACTCGACCAGAGTCGCACATCCTGAGCCGTCTCGGAGCGCCTCATCATCATCAGAACGAGGATGAAGGTCGTCGACGCTCCCGTGACTGCGAGAACTCCAACGAGATGGATGAAAGTCGCGAAGAGCTGACCGTCCGGCATCGCAGCACCCCCCTGCGATCGAGTTTAGCGGAGGCGAAGGGGCCGGAGGATCGATTCTCTCAATCGCAGGGTTCGGTGGTCGCCACCCCGTCCCCCGGTGCGCAAACGACCGGCAGACATGCGCAGGATAGATCGGCGCAAAACTCGGCAAGCCAGCCAAGAACCTGGGGGTCTATGCAGTAACATGGGTCGCCGTCGACCTCGCCCCGGACCAGGCCGGCCTCCTTGAGGACCTTCAGGTGTTGCGAAACGGTCGACTGCGCGAGCGGGAGGACACCCACGAGATCTCCGGTCAGGCACGTCCTGCGGTCGGCGAGCTCCCGGAGAATGCGGACCCGTGCCGGGTTCCCAAGCGCCCGAAACAGGTCGGACGCCCGCAACTCGTCGCGAGTCAGGGAGGCTATCTCTTTCACGCACTCGTTCCTTCGCCGGCAATGTTCCCACATTTATCGGCATTTAGCGATGCCCTAGACTGAGGCCATATCGCGCCGGGAGCCCACCTTGTGGCTGTGAAACTCGCCGAACGCATCCCCGCCTACCGGTGGAGCGTCATCATCGGCCTCTACTCCGGTATCAGCTCCGCGGCGTTCCTCGTCAGCTACTCCGTCGGCGTCATGCTTCCCGAGATGCGCGACGATCTCACCATGGGCCCCGTGGAGGCCGGCGTGCTCGGCTCGATGACATGGGTGGCCACGATCCTCCTCGGTGTCCCCGTCGCCGCCGCGGTCAGCCGCTACAACCCGCGGGTGGTGATCTTTCTCAGCGGTATCTACATGGCGCTCTTCGCGGGGCTTCAGGGCTGGGCGCCCACGTACGAACTGGAGCTGGTGTTCCGGTTCGCGTTCATGGCCGGCTTCGTCTCGCGCTCCGCCAACCTTGCGATGCTCGCGCAGCGCTGGTTCAGGACTGATGAGATCCCGCGGATGCAGATGGTGATCATGGTGATCAACGGTGCGGCCCAGATTGCGGCGCTGTCCATGATCCCGTGGCTCCTCATCTGGCTCGACGGCTGGCGCAACACTTTCTACGCCATCGGCGCCCTTCTCGCCTTTGCCTCTCTGGTCTGGGCGGCCCTCACGCGCGACAGACCAATGGGAGACGGCAAGGGGGCCGGCGAAGAGCCCGAAGGAGGATCGGTTCTCGGTGCCTTCAGCCATCAGACGATCTGGGTCTTCGGCATCTCCGGCGCGTTCTGCGTCATCGGAACGTCCGCCTTTGAGATCTTCTGGCCCACGTTTCTCGTCGATGTGCGAGGCCTGTCCCTGCCGACCGCGGGCATCTTCGCCGCTGCGATTCCGGTCGGCCAGATTGCCGGAGCGCTCTGCTCACCTTTCGTCCGCGCGCGGGTCCGGCGGCGCTGGCACCAGATGTACCTGACCGGAGTTGTCTGCTCCGGATCGATGCTCGTCATGTCCCTGGTTCCGGTGGTCCAGATCCTTCCGATCGGCGCCTTCGGACTCGGCTGGGCGTGTATGCAGGCGACGCCGACGATAATGGCCGTTCCCTATGAGCTGCCGCGGATCAGGCCGCGGCAGGTCGCCGTCGCCGCATCGTTCATGATCAGTCTCTGGACACTGGGAGGGGTGATGGGACCGGTCCTGACGGGCCTCGTCCAGGAGT
>CAZHMF010000159.1:2675-4446 GCA_964533605.1 uncultured Anaerolineaceae bacterium | reverse complement strand
CACGGCCTGATTCTGTGAAAAAGAAGAACAGCCCCGGACCCGGGAAGCGGCGCCGGCAGGCAGGCGGCGCCGGCGCCCCGCTGAGGTCCCGCCCCCGGCCCCGCAAGGCCCTCGGCCAGCACTTTCTCCGGGACTCCGGGGTGCTGAGCGATATCGTCGCCGCGCTCGGGCCTCCCTCCCTCCCGGTGGTCGAGATCGGCCCCGGAACCGGACAGCTCACCGAGGCCCTCCTGGACGCCGGCCACGAGATCATCGCCCTGGAGATCGAAGAGCGAATGATCAGGCATCTCCGTCGCCGCCTCGAGGGGCGGCCTCGACTCACCCTCGTCAGGGGCGATGCCAGGGAGACCGACCTCGGCTCCCTGGTCCCCGCCGGCCGGGAGTTCCTGGTCGCGGCCAACCTCCCCTACTTCGCCGCCAGCTACATCACCCGGCGCGCGCTCGAAGCTCCCCACGCCCCGCGATTCATGGTCGTCATGGTTCAGCGGGAGGTCGCTCGGGAGTTCGTTGCGAGGAAGAAGCTCTCGCTCCTTGCTATCGGCATCCAGACCTTCGCCGAACCCGAGCTCCTCTTCGATGTCCCGCCGGAAGCTTTCGACCCACCGCCCGCGGTCTGGTCTTCGGTGGTTCGGCTCAGCGTGAGGCCCGAGCCACTGGTGCCTCGCTCCGAGCTCAGCCGTTTCTTCAACGAGGTCGGCCGGATCTTCCGGAGCCCCAGGAAGCAGATCCACAACGCCCTGGGGATGGAGCGTGAGGAAGCCGCCAGGGCGCTCGAAGCGGCGGGGATCGACCCGGTCCGCCGGCCCGAAACGCTCACAATCGAAGAATGGCTCACCCTCGTTCGCGCAATCGAGGGCGGACGCAATGGCCCCTAGATCCGCTCGGGCACCTGCCAAGATCAACCTCGTCCTCGAGGTCACCGGCCGTCGGGCGGACGGCTACCACCAGATCGACACGGTGCTACACGAGCTTCTCCTCGCGGACGAGGTATCGCTCGCACCGGGGGACGGCGCCGTTACGATCTCCGGCCCGGAGGCTGCGAGAGTCCCGTCGGGCGAGGCGAACATCGTGTGGCAGGCTGCGCACGAACTCGCCGCGCGGATGGGTCGCGACGGAGTCGGATTCTCTTTTCAACTGCGCAAGGAGATCCCGGCAGCCGCCGGCCTCGGCGGGGGTTCGAGCGACGCCGCCGCCGCCTTGCGCCTCCTGGCTGAGGAATGGAAGGCACCGGCCGCCGATGTCATGGCCGCGGCGGCCGCCGCGGGCAGCGACCCGCCGTTCTTCGTCGCGGGCGGCTGCGCTCGAGCGCGCGGGCGCGGGGAGATCCTGGATCAGCTGTCGCCGCTCCCCCGCCACGGAGTGGTGTTGTTCGTGCCGGCAACGACGCTCGAGGAGAAGACCTCGACGCTCTTCGATGCGCTCGGACGCTTGCCGTTCGACCGCGGCTCCGCCGTGGATGCTTACCTCGAAGGGCACCCGGGGCAGCTCGGCAGTTGCGATCTGGTCAACACCTTCGAGCGCGTCGCGTTCGACATCTTCCCCGGCCTCGGCGGCCTCAGGGCTGCGGTCGAGTCGCGAATCGGGGACGAGGTGCGGCTCGCCGGCGCCGGCCCGACACTCTTCTGGATCGGTCCCGCCGGAGATGCGGCCGCCGTAGCCGCCCGGGCAGCCGGCCTGAACTGCACCGTAATTGCCACGGAGACGGCACTTTGAAGGAGGTAGTCGCGGGATGGGCGGCCGGCTATGCGATGGGGATCACCGTCACGCTCGT
>CAZHMF010000159.1:0-2575 GCA_964533605.1 uncultured Anaerolineaceae bacterium | reverse complement strand
TGCCGGTTCTCGCGGGTCTCTGAGAGTGGCCGATGCTATGATCACGCCGCTTGCGAAGCCTTGAACCAGCGGGGGTAACGTGCCCGGCACCATAATCGACATGCACCTGCACACGACGAAGGGTGCGTCCGACAGCATGCTTGACCCCGCGGACCTTATCGCAGAAGCGAGCCACGTCGGGCTGACGGGTGTCAACATTACCGAGCACGACCGGATGTGGGAGTCGTGGGACCTCGAGCCGTTCCGCAAAGAGCACCCCGAGATCTTCATCAACAACGGGATGGAGGTCTCCACCGACATGGGCCACATCCTCGCGATCGGGCTCAGAGGCTACGTGCCGGGCATTCGCAACCTCCAGAAGCTTCGGGAGCTTGCGGACGAGCAGGGGGCCTTCCTGATCGTCGCTCATCCCTTCCGGCACTTCTTCGACCCCGTCCACTTCCGGCGGGAGGGCAAGGAACCATTCGCGCTCAGCCCCGAACAGGCAGCAGAGCTCCCCGTCTTCCAGCTGGTCGACGGCATCGAGGTCGTCAACGGCTGTAACACACCGAGGGAGAACTACTTCGCATTGCAGGTCGCGAAGATCCTCGGGAAGCCGGGGAGTGGCGGCTCGGATGCACACTCCACACAGGGAATCGGCTACTTCGTGGCGATCTTCGACGAAGCCCTGAAGAGCCCGGAGCAGATGCTCGAACAGATGCACAAGGGTCGTTACCACCCCGGCCACGGCCTCCCGACCGGTAAGCTCCAGAACTATTGGGAGACCGCCGAACCCGTCGCGTTCTATGAGTAGCTCCGGGAGCCACGCCTCTCGCCCGGACTCAGAGCCACCTGCAAGACTCTGGATTCCGCTCGTGGCCATGACCCTGCTCAGCCTGCCCGGGATCATCCTCCGCCTGATGGGCGTTCACCCGGAGCCATGGCTCGGCGCGACCGTCTTCGGACTCGCCATTCTTGCCGCCGCCTTCCTCCTCAGCTGGGCGGCGGAGACCGCCGAGATGGACATCTCCCAGGGCCTCGCCCTCGCGATCATCGCCGTGATCGCCGTGCTCCCCGAATACGCGGTGGACGCAGTGCTCGCCTGGAAGGCCGGGGCTTCGGAAGAAGAGGCGGCGAAGGGCCTTGCGATCGCAAACATGACTGGCGGGAACCGGCTTCTGATCGGAATCGGCTGGCCGGTTGTCTTCGCGCTGTTCCTCTACCGCACGCGAATCCTCGACCTGGTCGTGAGCCGCGAGAGAGCTCTCGAGCTCGTCTTTCTCGCCATCGCAACGCTCTACGTCATCTTCATTCCGCTTCGAGATCACGTCTCGTTAGCCGACACGTTGATCCTCGTTACTATCTTCGTTATCTACATGATATACGTCTCGCGGATGGAGTCGGAGGATGTCGAGATGCTCGGCCCCGCTCGCGTCATGGGCGCGCTCTCGGCTCTCCCCAGGCGGTCGTTCGTCACTGCCGTCCTGCTCTTCTCGGCGGCTGCGATCATGGCGTCAGCAGAACCCTTCGCGGACTCGCTGGTCGAGCTCGGGGGCAAGATCGGCGTTTCCGAGTTCTTCCTCATCCAGTGGCTGGCACCGCTGGCCTCGGAATCACCCGAGGTGCTGGTCGCCGGCCTCCTCGCCTGGAGAGGTCGGGCCGCGGCCGGGATGGGGGTCCTTATCTCATCCAAAGTAAACCAGTGGACACTGCTGATCGGCACCCTCCCGATCGCCTTCCTGCTGTCGGCCGGTGAGTTCTCGTTCATCGACGGCGGGCTGCCGCTGGATCACCGTCAGAGGGAGGAGATTTTCCTTACGGCCGCCCAGTCGGCGTTCGCCATCGCAGTTTTCTCAAACCTCAAGATGTCACGGATTGAAGCCACAGCTCTCTTCGTCCTCTTCGCCAGCCAGCTCGCGATAACCGACGAGCGATTCCGCGTGATCTACGCTTTCGCCTACGCGGTGCTCTGCGTCGTCCTGCTAATCGCGAATCGCAAGGGTGCGCGCGTGACGGTGCGAACGGCGATAAACATCATGCGAGGAAGACCGGCGACGGACGACCCACACACGGAGTGAGTGCCGAGTGAGCGGGCGCGGGCCTCATTTCAAAACGCCGGTAGCCCCCGGCCTCCGTGCCGGGAGGCGTCAGAGGGCCCGAGTTCCGAGTTCCGAGTTCTGAGTTCCGAGTTCCGAGTTCCGAGTTCCTACCGCCCCTTCCACTGGGGCTCGCGCTTCTCGGCGAAGGCACGCGGGCCCTCGACTGCGTCATCACTCTTCCGGCGGGCCATCTCCCAGGAGTATTCCCTCTTTCCGGCCTCCTGGAGCGTCACGTCGAGCCCTCGCATCGCCGACTCCTTCGTGGAGCGCACCGAGAGGGGAGCACAGCGCCGGATGTCGGCAACGGTCTGCTCGACCGCAGCGTCGAGCCCGGCGAGGGGCACGACCTCGGTGACGAGACCCAGCTCGTAGGCGCGCTGCGCGGGGATGTGGCGCCCCGTAAGCATGTAGCCCATCGCCGCCTTGAGAGGAGCCTGGCGGGGAAGCCGGTGGACGCCCATTGCACCGGCGATGAGCCCGCGCCGCGGCTCGGGAAG
>CAZHMF010000158.1:0-4510 GCA_964533605.1 uncultured Anaerolineaceae bacterium | reverse complement strand
GAGCGTTCACACATCTGCTGTCCTCGCGCTCCACGAGGAGAAGACCGCGGCGGCCAGTCTCCGGGTGGGGACCGCGCCCTGCGGCGGCCGCCTCCGTCAGCCACTCGGGACTCACGCCGGCGGCCTCGGCGGCTTCGGTGAGGTCCAGAACATCGTCGAGGTCCGAGTGGCTCTCGCCGAGGCATCCGTTACAGGCGAACTCGAGCGCCATGTGCTCTTCGTTGATCCAGACCTGGCCGCAATCGCCGGACTGATCACCCGCGCGTTGGTTGAGGTGATAGGCCTCGCCGCATGAATTGCACCAGGCCTCGAAGCCGGCAGAAACGTCCTCTCCGCAGACGCGGCAGGAGGGAAGCTCGCTCATGGCCTACTTGTAGCACGCCGGAGCGGCGCTCGCGAACCCGTCGCGGCTGCCGTTCGCGTTTGACAGGCCGCGGTGCGAATCCATATGATTATGCAACCTTAGCAATTCTTTCCTCCCCCCCGGGGGCGGGGGTTGGAGTGCCATTGCTTACCTCCACTAATGAAGACCTGGCGGCTCTTCTCGAACGGCTTCGAGTTCGTCCACTCCCGCAGCAGCTGTTGACCGAGGCCTTCACTCACTCTTCCTACGTGAACGAAGCCGACTCGTCCGCCCCATCCAACGAACGGCTCGAATTCCTGGGCGACGCCATCCTCGGATTCGTGATTGCAGCCCTCCTTTTCGAGGCCCTGCCCGAGGCGGGGGAGGGCACGCTGACGAGGATGCGGGCGGAGCTCGTCCGCGGAAGGTCCCTTGCGAGAGCCGCTTCGCGGCTCGGTCTCGGGGATCATCTCATTCTCGGGCGGGGCGAGGATACGGCTGGAGGGAGGAGCCGCGAGCGCAATCTCGCCGGTCTCCTCGAGGCCATCATCGGAGCAACCTACAAGGCTCACGGAGTCCGCAGCGCCAGTGCTTTCGTCCGCAGGGTTCTCAAGCCGGACCTCGACCGCGTCCTTCGGGAAGGAGCAGCCCTCGATCCGAAGTCTCGGCTCCAGCAACTGGTACAGGAGAGGTGGCGAAAGCCACCGGAGTATGTAACTGTTGAGCAGGCGGCAGCCGGGGACTGCAAGTTCCTTGCGACCGCCATCGCTGGGGGACAAGAGCTCGGGAAGGGACAAGGGCCAACCAAGCGGGCCGCGCAGCAGGACGCCGCCAGGAGTGCACTGGAACAGATGGCGGCGAGCGGTCCGGAGGGCTAAGTGTACCTGAAGAAGCTCACCATCCAGGGTTTCAAGAGCTTCGCAAATCGAACGACGTTCGAGTTCGGACGGGGCGTCACGGCGGTCGTCGGACCCAACGGATCCGGCAAGAGCAACGTCGCCGATGCCATTCGCTGGGTCCTCGGCGAACAGAGCAGCCGCCTCCTCCGCGCCCGCAGGCAGGAGGATGTCATCTTCGCCGGCGGTGGCGAGAGGGCCGCAGTCGGGATGGCCGAAGTCACTCTGACGCTCGACAACGAGGACGGCTGGCTTCCGCTCGAATTCAACGAGATCCAGCTCGGACGGCGACTCTACCGCGATGGCGATTCCGCCTACCTCCTCAACGGCTCACGAGTGCGCCTCCGAGACCTCACTGACCTCTTGCTGCAGGGCAAAGTCGGCCAGAACAGCTACACGATCATGGGCCAGGGGCTCGTGGACGAGGTCCTCATCATGTCGGCGGTCGAGCGCCGCGGCATGGTGGACGAAGCCGCCGACGTGCGACGCTACCGGGTTCGGGTCCAGGACGCGCAGGACCGGCTGAGGGCAACCAGAACGAACCTCGACCGCGTACAGCTGGTCCTCGGAGAGATCGAGCCTCGGCTCCGCCAGCTCCGCCGCCAGGCCGAGCGGGCGGCGGACCACACGCGACTGGCCGCGGAGCTGATCGAGCTCCTCACGGTCTACTACGGCGAGACCTGGGCAGACACTCAGAACCGGATCACCAGGGCACGCGCCAACCTCGACCAGAAGGGCGCTGAGACCAACGAGGCACGGGAACGAGTCGCGTCCTTGCAGGGGCAGTTGCGGACGCTGGGCGAGGAGATAAAGAAGCGGAGAGAGACCCTCGCCCAGCGCCAGACCAACAGTGCCGAGCGGGACCGCCTGATCGCCGCGGCCGAACGCGGAGTCGCCGCCGACGAGGACAGGCTGGCGCTCCTGGAGGAGTGGACGGCCGAGCGAGGCAGGGAGATCGTCGACCTCCAGAACGAGCTGGCCACAGCAGCCGCTCCGGACCAGCCAGGCGGCGAAGAGGGCGAGTTGGAGGCGAAGATCGCAGCGGCTCGAGAGGATGTCGCCTCCTGCCGGACCGCCCTCGAGCAGGCCGCGCGCAGCAGAGCCGCAAAGCGAACGCAGCGCGAGGAGCTCGAGTCTGCAGCTACCGCAGACGAGCGCGAACGGGGCCTTCTCGAGCGGCAGATCCGCTCCCTCTCGGAACAGCTCGAACGACTCGAACGGGCCGACACCGAGGCTGCCGGAAAACGAAAGACCACGCTGGCGGAGCTCCGGGCTTTCGCAGGTCGGTTCCGGGCGGCCCGCGAGGAGCTTCGTAGTGCGGAGGGGAGGCTGGAAGCAGGCAGGCTGACCGCTGAACAAGCCCGCGAGAGGCTTGCCGCTGCGGAAGAGAGAAGGCGAGCAAGCCTCTCGACCGACAGCGACCGCGAACTGGACCGGCTGCGGACAAGGCTCGAAATCCTCCAACGCGTCCAGGCGGAGATGCTCGGACTCGCTGCCGGGACGCGAAATGCGCTGCTGCTGGCGACACCTCAGGACCGGGACGACGGCAGCGAGGCTGCACCGGCGGTCGAAGGGATAGTCGGCCTCCTCTCGCAGCACCTCAGAGTGCCGGCAAAGCTGGAGGTAGCGGTCAGCGCGGCGCTGGAAAACAGGCTCCACGCAATCGTCGTGGAGACCGAAGAGGAAGCCTACCGGGCACTCCAGATCCTCCGCGATGGTCAGGGCGGGAGGGCCACCATGCTCCCCCTGGACGGGATGAGGCACGTCTACCCGCTCAACCTGTCCAAGGAGAAAGGGCTGGTCGGCGTCGCCTCCAAACTCGTGCGCTGCGAAGAACGCCTCCGCCAGCTGATCGACTCGCTTCTCGGGCGGATCATCATCGTCGAGGACATCGAGGCCGGGATCCGAACCGTGCGGCGAGGACTCGGCTCTGTTGTCACCCTCGATGGGACGGTCATAGAGCCTAACGGCATCGTTACCGGAGGATCGAGTGGAGCAGATGACGAGCCGCTTCGGCGCCTGCGCGAACTGGAAGAGCTCCCCGAGCGCATCAGCGAACTCGAGCACCGCTCGGGGGGTGTGCCCGCCGACAAAGACGATACAGATGAAGCGCTCGCAGAGGCGACCCGGGAAGCGCACGAAGCGAACGCCGCTTACGAGGAGATCCTCTCGCAGATCAGCTCGGCGCGAACGGCCGTCGAGCGCGAACTCTCGGCCCTTCACCGCCTGCGCAGCGACATGGCCGGCCTTCAGAGCCGCCGCGAAGGGCTCGTGAGGGAGAGAGATCGCGTCCGCTCAGCGATCGCCGAAGATGACCAGATGCTGCACCGCCTCGACGAGCGGAGCAGCGGCCTCGAAGAACGCCGAGAGGCACTCGCGGACCAGCTCGCAGCGGCCTCGGAGACTCATTCGGCAGCGGTCGACAGGCTGTCGACGGCGAGTGCTGAGCTGGCAGCACTGGAGGGTGAACGGCGGGCAGCGGGCCGTGCCCGCGAGCAGCTCGAACGCCAGCGCCAACGCCTCGCGGACCAGCTGGTGACACGCGAGACGCAGCTCCGGGCTCACGCCGGGGAGGCCGCCGAGATTCAATCTCGCCTCGCCGGTCGGCGAGCGGAGTTGGAAGCACACATCCGGGAGAGGGACACGCGGGTCGATGATTCGGAGCCCGTTCGAGACGAACTCACACGCCTGGAGACACATGAGCGACAGGTGAGCGAGGAACTCCAGGCGGCCCAGACCGAGCTGCTGAACCTTGAGCGCACACGGCTGGACTGCGAGGCGGAGGTGGAACGTCTCACGGACCACCTCGAATCACTCCGCAAGGAGATGGCCCGGGAGGGGCTGGCCCCGGACCGCGCCGGCCGGATCCATCCGATGGACGATCGCCGGTCCAGCAACGCAGAGCCGACACTCCAGGGCGGCGCGCCGGTCGACCTCGACGATATCCGGGGCCGGCTCGACGAGGTGCGAAGGCAGATACGGCGTCTCGGTCCGATCAACGAGGAAGCCCCCGAGGACTACAACGATCTGGAGGAGCGCCACGAGTTCCTCACCGGACAGGTCACCGACCTCACAGAGGCGGAGGCTCAGCTGCGCGGGGTCATCGAGGAGCTGAACGAAGAGATAGAGAAGCGGTTCGGGGCAGCCTTCAAGAAGGTGAATGCAGCCTTTGGTGAGTACTTCACCGCCTTCTTCGGCGGTGGTTCGGCCCGTCTGGTCCTCACCGACCCGGAAGACCTCTCCGAGACCGGGATCGATATTCAGGCGCAAC
>CAZHMF010000157.1:1891-4537 GCA_964533605.1 uncultured Anaerolineaceae bacterium | reverse complement strand
CGTGTAGCATCGCGAGTGCCGCCGCAGACCGGGCGGCGCCGACAAAGGGGCCGCCCCGCGTGCGAGGGCCCGCCGAGCCGTCGGAAGAGGAGGTCTTTGCGGCGGCTCGCAGCCATTCTGCGCCGGTTCTCAGCGATCTCGCCACCAAGGTTCCCCAGTTCTACGGGTGGACGGATCTGATCCTCCCCCCGGACACGATCCAACCTCTTCGGGAGCTCTGTGCCTCGGTCGAGCACAGGCACACGGTCCTCGAGGAGTGGGGTTTCAGCCGGAAACTCAGCACAGGGAAGGGCGTCATCGCGATGTTCGTCGGCGAGTCCGGTACCGGGAAGACGATGGCTGCCGACGTGGCCGCGGGCCACCTCGGGCTGGATCTGTACAAGGTCGACCTCTCCGGCATCGTCAGCAAGTACATCGGCGAGACCGAGAAGAACCTGCGAAGCGTGTTCACCGCCGCACAGCGGTCCAATGCCATCCTCTTCTTCGACGAAGCCGATGCCCTCTTCGGAAAGCGTTCGGAGGTGAAGGATGCCCACGATCGCTACGCCAACATAGAGACTGCGTATCTGCTGCAGCGAATGGAGCAGTACGAAGGGATGGTCATCCTGGCGACAAACCTGCGGATGAACATCGACGACGCGTTCCTGCGCCGGATGCACTTCGTCATCGACTTCCCGATCCCGGACGAAGGCATGCGGGAGCGCCTCTGGCGCGGCGTCCTTCCGGACGACCTTCCGCTTGCCGAGGACATCGACTTCGGTTTCCTCGCGCGGGCCTTCCGGTTGGCCGGCGGCAACATCCGCAATATCGCGCTGAGCGCGGCATTCCTCGCCGCCGACGAAGGAACCCGTCCCGCCATGCGTCACTTCGTGCGCAGCGTCAGGCGCGAATACCAGAAGATCGGCAGGATGGTGACGCAGTCCGAATTCGGGCAGTACTGGAGACTGCTCAAGGACGACTGAGGGACCGCCACGGTCTTGCGGCGTCCGGTAGAATGCAGCTCAGACGACTCCCGGAGGCCCCGCCAGGATGTTCAAGAGACGACGATACGCGAACCGCGAGACGCCAAAGACGGTGCGCTCCCGCAAGCCCGCGGAGTCACCGCGGGAGTCCCATCCCGTTCTTCGGCTCCAGGGGCAACTCGGGAACGCCGAGACGTCCCGCCTCATCCAGGCCCTCCATGAGAGGGACGCCCTTCAGCGGCAGCCCATGGAGGAGGAGGAAGAGGAGCTCCAGCCGAAGTTCGACACCGCCCAACGCCAGGAGGAAGAGGAAGAGGAAGAGATCGCGATGGCCCGGGACCCGGGTGCTACCGCTCAGGTGGGACTCGAGGGTGGCAATGTTCCCGATCTGACTGCCGCCGAGATCGACGGCCGGCGGGGAGGCGGAACCGGGCTCGACGGTGATCTCAGAGACCATATGGAATCCGCGTTCGGAACGTCGTTCGAAGACGTTCGGGTGCACCGCGATAGCGGTTCGGATCAGCTCGCGAGGAGCCTGACGGCCCGGGCTTTCACGACCGGCAACGATGTCTTCCTGCGGAACGATGCCTCATCCGGCGACCGTGATCTCATGGCCCACGAGCTCACCCATGTCGTGCAGCAACGGTCGGGGATCGGAGATTCTTCGGGGATGACGGTTAGGCCGGCCGGCGACCAGCTCGAAGTCGAGGCAGATGAAGTAGCTGCTCGGGTCAACCGGACCGATCAGCCGGAGGAACAGTCCGAGTAGCCGGCCCCGGAGGCCTTCCGGTAGATCATTTCGTGCCCTGAGGTGGACGCTTGTTCAGCGAAGTCGACGAGAGCCTCCGATCGCTGCTGACCGCAGACGTTCCCCTGGACCCCGGCGATGTCGACATAACCTTCGATCGGCCGACGCGTGAGTGGTCGAGCCGCCTCAGCCGCCCGACGTTGAACCTCTTTCTCGCCGACGTGCGTGAGAGAACGGAGCTCCGTGATCAGACGTTGCAGGTGAGGCCTTCCCCCGGGGGTGAGGCGGATGTGAAGCGCAAGGCCCGGCGCATCGATCTCACCTACTGCGTGACTGCGTGGACGGCCGATGCGGGCGACGAGCACCGGATCCTGGCTGCCGTTCTCGCGTGCATGTTCCGGAACGGTGAGATCTCCTCCGAACACCTTCGGGGTGGTCTGGCCGGCGCCGACTTCCCGGTCGCGATGCGGATCATGCCTCCCGACTTTCACATTGCCCCGGCGGACCTCTGGAGCGTCCTCGACAATGAACTCCACACTTCGTTGACCTGGGTGGCGACGGCACCGCTCGACGCCTTTGCGCCCTCTTCCGTGCCTCTGGTCCGCACCACCGAGATCTCGTACGCGGCTCGGGGCGAGGACTGGAGGGAGCGCTACCTGCACGTTGCCGGGGTGGTCCGGCGGGAGGGCGCCGACGGCGAGGCCGTCGCCGGAGCCACGGTCCGGATACTGGGCACCGCCTTCGGGGCCGTCACGGACGACCAGGGACGGTTCGACTTCCCCGGCGTGCGTGCGGCCACCTATACATGGCAGGTCACGAGCGACGGCGAAGCCCGCGAGCTTTCGCTCTCGGTGCCGGCAGACAGCTACGAAATCAGGGTATAGACAGGGCCGGGCGACCGTCCGGGGGGGCCTTCCGATGTGCTAGTATTCTGCG
>CAZHMF010000157.1:0-1791 GCA_964533605.1 uncultured Anaerolineaceae bacterium | reverse complement strand
CGCATCGGCCGTTCAGCACGAAGGAGCTAGTGATGGCAACAGCCTATCTCACCCCCGGCGTCTACGTGGAAGAAGTCGACCGGGGTACCAAGCCCATCGAGGGCGTAAGTACTGCTGTAGCTGCGTTCGTCGGTCTCGCCCCGATGGGGCCGGTTGGAACGCCCACGATGGTAGCGAACTGGACCCAGTTCACCGAGACCTTCGGAAGCTTCAGCCCCGGCGCCTACCTTGCCCACGCCGTCTACGGGTACTTCAACAACGGTGGTGGACTCTGCTATGTCGTGAGGGTCAACGGTGAGGAGGGGGCCCCTGCGATCGCCGCACCTGCTGCCGCGGTCGAGCTGCCTGCGCGGGCGGACGACTCTCCTCCTACCATCAGGGCCGAGTCCAAGGATCCGGAAGCACGGGAGGGTCTCTCCGTCGACGTGAGCGTCGATGAAGAAGGCAATAACTTCACGCTCACCGTCAAGCATGGTGGGGACACGGAGTCCTTCGAGAACCTGACCATGGGACGGGGCAGAAACGCCTTCGAGATCGTCAATGCCGAATCGAAGCTCGTCACGCTCGTCGATGTCGCCCGGTCCGGCCTGAACCTCGGCCAGCGAATCCCCACAGCCGGCACCTACGCGCTGGTGGCACAGCCACCCGCGCCGGTGGAGACCGGGGGGGTGAAGCCGGCGGCCTTCGAGGGAGACGTTGCGGAACGCACGGGCCTCGGCGGGCTCGAGGCGATCGACAACGTCACGATGGTCTGTGCACCCGATGTGATGGCGGGGTATCAGTCCGGCGCCCTGGACTCCAAAGCTGTCCAGGCAGTCCAGCAGGCACTCATCGACCACTGCGAGCGCATGGGCGACCGCGTGGCGATCCTTGATCCGCTCCCGGGCCTCAACGTTCAGGCCGCCGCCGACTGGCGCATGAAAGAGACCGGCTACGACTCGAAGTACGCCGCACTCTACTACCCATGGGTCGAGGTCGCGGATCCAACTCCTGAAGCCCCGAGGCCGACGACGCTGATACCTCCCTCGGGTCACATCGCCGGAGTATGGGCTCGCAACGACGACACCCGTGGTGTGTTCAAAGCGCCGGCAAACGAGACCATTGCCGGCGCCGTCGGGCTCGAGATGACCGTGACCGATTCGGAGCAGGGTGTTCTCAACCCCAACGGCGTCAACTGCATCCGGGCGTTCCCGGGGCGCGGGATCCGGATCTGGGGCGCACGCACGCTCTCCAGCGATCCGTCCTGGCGGTATATCAATGTGCGCAGGCTCTTCAACTTCCTCGAGAAGTCTATCCAGCAGGGCACCCAGTGGGCTGTTTTCGAACCGAACGATTACGCCCTCTGGCAGCGTATGAAGCGTGACATCAGCTCTTTCCTGAAGACGCAGTGGATGGCCGGGGCGCTTTTCGGAGCGACACCCGATCAGGCGTTTTTCGTGAAGTGCGACGAAGAGAACAATCCTCAGGAGACGCGTGATCTCGGTCAG
This sequence comes from uncultured Anaerolineaceae bacterium, assembly GCA_964533605.1. Taxonomy (GTDB): domain Bacteria; phylum Chloroflexota; class Dehalococcoidia; order Tepidiformales; family Tepidiformaceae; genus DASCML01. Next base: position 304 of record CAZHMF010000157.1, on the reverse strand, counting down.
CTCTACGTCGATATCGGCGTCGCGCCGGTGAAGCCGGCCGAATTCGTCATCTTCCGGATCGGACAGTATGCTCCCGAGGTCTGATGGGCCCCGGGTGTCGACGCAGCATCAGAATAAGGAGTAGGTCATGGCGGATGATCCTCTTGTAAGTTTTAATTTCGCACTCGAGATCTCTGGCGTAATCAGCGGCTACTTCACCGAGGTCAGCGGCCTCGGTTCGGAGCACGAAATCGTCGAGCACAAAGTGGTCTCGGCGAACGGCAAGGAGGTCATCATGAAGATCCCCGGCCGGCTGAAGTGGGAG
>CAZHMF010000156.1:0-4578 GCA_964533605.1 uncultured Anaerolineaceae bacterium | reverse complement strand
CAGCCGGGTTGCGGCCCTGCGGTGCATCCTCGTTGTCTCGCGAAACTCATCTAGGCCGTTTCTTCTCGCGCCGTCCTGCGACTGGGCAACGAGGTCGGACCGCACGTGCGTATTCCTGCCGGACGACCTGAGCCCCGCTCGTTTACAGCAGGGCGGCGAGAGGCAATGTGACGCGACTCGGGGGCGTCACGTCTTGAATGGATTCTCGATGGTTAGCCCCTCGATAGTCTGGCCGTCATGCAGGTCCTCGCTGTAGAGGCGGTCGCAGCCGGCCGACAGTGCGGAAGCTATGATCAGAGAATCGTAAAACCCGTACTGATAGCGGGCTTGGACATCGAGCGCCCGTTCATAGAGCGCCAAGCTCGGCATGACCCGCCACATCCCTGCCAGCACAGAATCCAAGAAGGCTCGAGCGTCCTCGGTCGTCGCCGGAACGGGGAGCTTCCGGGTGATCACGTTGAGCGACTCCTGAACGACCTGGTGGCTGATGACCGAGCCGCCCTCAATCCCCTCCCGAACTAGTCGTTCGGCGACCGCCTGTTTGGCCGGCTCAGAACGAGAGAAGAGATAGATGAAGACGTTGGTATCGAGGAAGCTATCGCTCATTCATCTCTTCGCGCGAGAACCGGCGGCCTGTGGTGTCGGCATACGACTGCAGCCGAGCCACTACTGCCATGGCTTCCTGTACTTTCTGGTTGCGTCGAGAGTAGCTGGCCAACCAGAGCCGGAACTGTTCGTTCAGGGTGGTATGTTCAGCCCGAGCACGCTCGCGGGCGGCCTCGATTAGACTCTCATCCGCGCTAAGCGTGATGTTCTTCATGGTTCCCTCCGACGGCTACACTATGCCAGTGTACACGAGGTTCGTGTCGAACACTCGCCTGGGGACCAGTCCCTGGCGGTGATCGCCCGCCTGTGGAACTCGCTGCCGGACACTCTCTCCTAAGGCGTCCGGCCCAGCGTGCTTACTCGGCGGTAGCGTACTTGTAGCCGAGTCCCCTCACCGTGACGATTCGGGTAGGCCGGGAGGGGTCGTCTTCGATTCGGCTTCGCAGGCGCTTGACGTGTGTGTCTAGCGTCTTGGTGTCGCCGTAGTAATCGCGTCCCCAGACGCGACGGATGAGCGTATCCCGGCCGAGCACGTTCCCGGCGCTGGCCATGAGCGTGGCCAAAAGCTCGAACTCCTTGGGCGGCAGCTCGACCTGGCTCCCTCCGACGGCCACCTCGTGGCGACGCGCGTCAAGGCTGACGTCGCCCACCCGGAGCTCCGATGCGCGGCCCGCCGCCGGCGCCGTCTCCACCCTTCGTAAGGTCGCCCGGATCCGGGCGACCAGCTCCCTCAGCCGGTACGGCTTCGAGATGTAGTCGTCAGCTCCTACCTCGAGACCGACGACGGTGTCGATCTCCTCGCTCCTTGCCGAAACCATGATTATCGGAACCGACGAGTAGCCTCGGATCTTCCGGCACACGTCGATGCCCGAGATTCCGGGCAGCATCACGTCGAGAAGAATCAGGTCCGGCGAGCCGGAGGCGAACTTGCTCAGCGCCTCGTGGCCGTCTCGCGCGACATCCGTCACGAACCCTTCGCGTGACAACCTGCGCGAAGCGCCTCCACGAAAGACTCCTCGTCGTCGACGATCAGAAGCTTGGGCGATTCGGCCATTTCTGCTTGATAAGCCCCTTCTACGTTTCAGACTGATGGCCGACGGGAAAGGACAGCGTGAAGCTAGCTCCCCGGCCCTCGACCGATTCGACTTCCACCGAACCATCATGATTAGCCATGATATGCCGCACAATCGAGAGACCCAGGCCGGTTCCGCCCGTATCTCTGGCGCGGGATCGGTCGACGCGATAGAAGCGCTCGAATATTCGGTCGAGGTCTTCTCGGGGGATTCCCGGTCCGGAGTCCGAGATGTTCAGCGTGACCCGGTCCCGCTTCGAACCGACTTCCAGCGCGACCGCAGAGCCAGGGTCCGAATGTTTCACGGCGTTGTCCAGCAGGTTGAACACGGCTGATGCCACCTGCGTTGGGTCAGCGATGATCTCGGGGAACTCATCGGGGACCGAGACGACCAGGGTGATGGTTCGCTGATCGGCCGCCGCCCGAACGCGATCAACCACGGTCTGCACGATCTCGCTCAGGGCCACAGGCTCCCGGACGGCGTTCTCTTCATGCTCGATGCGGCTGAGCTCGAGTAGGTCATCGATCGTGTCGGTGAGGCGGGAGGCCTCGATGCTCAGTCGTTCCGCCAACTCTTGCGCGGTTGTCGGGTTCGTTTCACCACCCAACGTCTCTGCGAGAGGGCTGAGGGCGGCCGCCGGGGTCTTCAGCTCATGGCTCACGTTGGCCACGAAGTCCTTGCGCATCTCCTCCAGGTTGCGGATTTCGCTCAGGTCGTCCACGAGTGCAATCGCGCCCACGGAACTTCCATCCTCTCGCGACAGGGGAGTGGCCGAGACCGCGAACACCTGCTTGGGGGGACCAAACCACTCGACCTCCTTGGTGGCGGGTTCACCTAAACGCGCCTGGCCCAGGAGCTCTTCCAGCACCGCCTCGACTAGGGCCCCACCGTGTCTCGCGTTCACGAACCGGTTGGCGCTGCCGTTGCGGAGGACCGGTCGACCCTCCAGGTCGGTGACCACAATCCCCTGCGCTAGGGATTCGAGCGCCCTCCTCAGCCGGAAGTAGTCGCCTTCTCCAGAGCCGGTTCCGCGTTCGGCTGGTTCCACCAACGATGCTCTCGCGGCACCCCGTGTGGTTGCGGTCCGCGCTACGCCCTCATGCTCCGGGGACCATCCCTCGACCAAGTAGCGGACACGTTCGCCGATGTTGACGGCGTGGTCCCCGATCCGTTCGTAGTAGCGTCCGACCAACGCCAGCTGAACCGCCGACCGGATGTCTCGCTGGAATGCATCATCCTGTTCCAGCAGCGCCTCAATAAGCGAGTAGTTCAGTTGGTCGAGCCGGTCGTCCATGTCATCTATGGCGGCCGCGAGGCTGCTTTGCCGCTCGGCGTACGAGTCGATAGCGAGGTCGAGGAGCCTAACCGATTCCTCGCTCATCTCGGCGAGGATGCCCCGTACTTTCGGAGTGATCGGGGCCCCGTAGATCCGGCGGGTAGCCTTGGCGACGTTGACCACGAGGTCGCCGGACCGCTCGATCTCTTGGTTCATGCGCAGGGCTGTGGTTACCGCCCTCAAGTCGCCGGCCACCGGACCTTCGAGGGCCAGGAGCCTGTAGCACTCTTCGTCCAGCTCCGCCGAAAGCTCATCGAGGGGATCGTCGCCATCGATCAGGCCCTGGGCAGAGTCGAGATCTCCGTTGAGGAGCGCCGACGTCGCGCGCGGAATGCTCTCCGTGACCATTGCCGCCATCCGGACGATGCCCTCTTGGACCTTGTCGAGGTCCCCGCGGAATCGCGTTCGTATGTCATCAGTCATCTTTAGAGAGCCCCCTGGTCTCAGCCCACGCGTCCGGTGACGTAGTTTTCGGTGCGTTCGTCGCGGGGATTCGAGAAGAGCTGTTCCGTCAGGTCCAATTCAACCAGGACCCCGGTCCGCTGGTCGTTGTCTCCGTGGATCTCAGTCGTGAAGAATGCGGTTCTGTCGCTGACCCGGGAGGCCTGCTGCATGTTGTGGGTGACGATCACGATCGTGTATTCGCGCTTGATCTCTCTCATGAGCTCTTCGATGCGTCCGGTTGCGATTGGGTCCAGCGCGGAGCAGGGCTCGTCCATCAGAAGCACGTCGGGAGCCGTCGCGACGGCCCGCGCGATGCAGAGTCGCTGCTGCTGGCCTCCGGACAGGCTCAGTGCTGATTCATGCAGGCGATCCTTCACCTCGTCCCAAAGGGCCGCCTCCTTGTTAAGTCGCACAAGGCTCGGTCGGAGGCCGAGCTGGTTCTGCGCAAGCTGTTAAGGCGGGAACGTCAGCGGCAAAGGCGTGGGCAGTCGGGCTTCGTGAGAGGCGACGCGCGAGCACTCATCGAGCTCATAGACGCGGCATACAGCCTCGACGCTGCGGTCACGGTTGTCATCGCTCAGCCCGGTTTGTCCCGTTCAGCTCTCAATCGTCCGATTGCCGAGCTGCTCGGCTGCACGCAGCTCTATTTGAGTGAGACGTACAACAGCGCGTTCAGGGTCCTCTGCAGCGACTAGCGGAACATCCGGCCACCGGTACGGTCGCGGTCACCGAGCGAAGAATTGACCGAGCCCGTTCGCTCGTTGGCAGCAGCTGTGTCCGCCGAGTGAATCGAGGATCAGTTTCCACATCATCCCAATCTCGGCTTGCTCTTGGGCGCGTCGAGAGCTATGCGAAGACCTGATTCGACATGACCTCGCGCGAGTCAGGTGCCTCGCGACGAATTCCTTGGAATTACGGGCGAATTCCCCGATACTTACGTCCTTGGTAGAGCGCCTGCTCCGATTGGGGAAGGACCCGGATCCGAGCGTGGCGGTCGATCAGATGCGGTCCGCAGAGGCCCTCTGAAGAGGACATAACGCGGGAGTAGCTCAGTGGTAGAGCGCCTGCCTTCCAAGCAGGATGTCGAGGGTTCGATCCCCTTCTCCCGCTCCAACGCTC
>CAZHMF010000155.1:3583-4712 GCA_964533605.1 uncultured Anaerolineaceae bacterium | reverse complement strand
CCCGGCTTGCCGGGGAAGTGCCGAAGCCAGTTCATCTGCGAGCCCAACTGGATGACCCGATCGTTGAGCCATAGCAGCTTCGCCAGCGGGGGCCAGGTCTCCGGGTCTGTGTCCCAATCCGGCTCGACCCACTCCCAGTGCTTCTCGACGTACTTCAGGAACCCGCGGGAGAAGCGGGCAAGGATCCCATCGAACTGCTCCCGGACCTGTGCCAGTTGACGGTGCCCCTCGGCCATCCGCTCGGCTCGTTCCTCTTCGGCCTCGTGTTGGATTTTCTCCTGCGTCGGGGGGCGGGCTTCTGCCAGGGCTCCAGCGACCCGCTTGACCTTCACGGCCATCAGCGCAGCCCGGCCAGGACTATCAGGGGAAGACTGTTGATCTTCCGTTTCCACATTTCAGTCCACGGATCTGCGAACGAAACTCCTGGTGGCGGGTTGGTGAATAGGCAGGCTCTTACTAATTCCCCACTGCTGTTCGCTCCGATCATCCAGAGCCTGTCTATGCCATCCCCCCTGGGTTGGACTCGACCCATTGGCACAACCTCTTCCAGGTCCACACAATCGAGTTGATTGAAGACAGACATCGTTACCTGTCGACTACCAACCATGAGGACCCTTACCTGTGCCGTGAGAGCCTGAATCTCTGCAGTTTCCGGCACAAGATCACTGCCGCTGTCCCCCATCAGATAACCGCCTTCCAGTAGGCCAGGGCCGGCCCTTCAAAGTACGTCACTCTCGATCGGGCTCGCGTGATGGCTACATACATGACGCGCCGTTCCGGCTCGGCATCCCGGAGAGCGTCACGAGTAGCCGCCGGCGGCAAGCCGCCGTGGATAACGACGGCATCGGCCTCGAGCCCTTTGAATGCGTGGATAGATCCGACCTGACAGATCCCGCCGGCCTTCCGCTCGTCCAGGTATTCGCTGCCGTAGCGCTGCTCGACGCCGCGCAGGTAGCCGAGGCGATCCTGGTCGATACGAGCCAACGGCTCCGTGCTGCCGGCGAGGATTGCTTCTACCAATGTCTCTGTAGCCCCATATGAAAACAGATCTCCTCCTCGCGCGCGCACGCGTACGTAGTTATTCCGACGGAAGCCTTTATCCAGTTCTCTAAGACGCGCTTTCGCTCCA
>CAZHMF010000155.1:1424-3483 GCA_964533605.1 uncultured Anaerolineaceae bacterium | reverse complement strand
TAGCGAAGCCAGAGCCGCTCCATGAGGTCCTCATCCCACCACTGAGAGATCTCTGGCTCGGGGGCAACGAGGGCCTTCCCTTCGCCGAGACTAAGCCGGCGGTTCCGGCACCAGGACCAGAACGAGTAGAGTAGCGCCCCTTCGCTCTTCGGAGCGTCGGCTGCGGTCTGCCATTCCTCGGCATCGCCGCCCTTCCCCGGTTCGTAGGGGATCTGATTCTCAGCGAAGAACTCCCGGAGTCGGAAGTCTGCCGGCTCGCCGTCGAAGCCGTAGTACCGCTTGACGAGGGCGTGAAGGGTGCAGTGATAGCGTCCGGGCGACCGGTCGCCATTCACCCTCCGGGCGATGTCGTGAGCGGCTGCTTTCGTGAACGAGACAATGATCCCATCCGAGAGATCGAAGTCTCCGTCAGCGACATGCTCGCCGAGGATCCGGACGAGTTCGCGCGTCTTCCCAGACCCCGGCGGACCGAAGATCCGGAGTGAGTTGCCATGGCGAAACGTCATGACACTTCAGCATATTGTAACGTGTAACGTAACGTTTGCGATTTTTTCGTCTTCATTTTTTTTCAGGCGTAACGTACGTTACATTGAATCTGAATTTGAGGTCTCGCGTTACAGGGCTTCGGTGGATTGTAACGGTTACCCCCTGTTCGCGTTGCTAAACGTTCCATTATGAGCCCTCCGCGGGCATTTCAGATAGTGGTATTGCCCACACGCGCTGAACCCGGCCGTCTATGCGGACAGTCTTAGAATCGCCGCCATGACCCCGGATGGTGTCCCACAGCTCCCGCTGCTCGATGTTGATTCCATACGATCGGAGAGCTCCGCGAAGCATCGCTCCGGTCACGTAGATGTTGTCCCCACTCTCGAGGGCTCGCCCCTGAGCGAATCGTGTTTCATCCTCGGTGCGGACCTGAAGGAAGCGGAGAAGACTGGCCCATACAATCCCATGCTCTGATGCGTCCTCTGGGGCCTCGACGCGTTGCATGTCGGCGGTGAGTGCGGCCAACTGGTTATCCCACTCGATTGGCTTCATCCGTGGGACTACCATATCAGCCTGCTCATGAATTGCCACCCTCAACCGCGCATGACTGTTGAGAATGGCCGATGACACCCTGACGTCCGTCTCACCGACGCGTAGAACGTAGCTCGGTGGTCGTGTGAGATTCTTTCTCAGTGCGCTATACATCGGAGCTCCCGAGCGCACCTTCAGCAGATGTTCGTCGGCCGGCTCGTAGCGCCCGACGCTGCGAGCGATACGTATAAGGTCACCGTCCGGGAGTGGCGGGTCACAGCGGATTGCATTCTCCTCCCGGAGGGCGGCCAGGATGGCTGCCTCCGAGAGCCCACGTCGGCGCATGGTTCCGGCGACCGACGTCAGCGTTTGATCGCGCTGACCCATTGGGATAACCGCCCCGATCGCCGAGGTCGATTCCCGCCGGCGAGACGGGAAGATCTCCCGAGGAAACTCGAGGAGCTCCACCTCGGCAGCCGTCTGTTCCCACTCGTAGCGTTTGCCGCTCTCGTGGAGACTCGGCGGCGCGACAATGTATCCGCCCTGTCCGCGGATGTCGATGCCTGGGAAGATGCCTGCGGCGTTCCTCACGGGCTTCGTTGCCCGGAAGAGGTAGTGCTGGCCTCCCCCGCCGGTAAGCGAGCTTGGAGTTTCCGTCCACCCGTTACCGTGCTTGACGATCAGATCACGAACGGACTCGTCACCGCCGTGGCGGGGATCAACATCCACGACTACGAGCCCAGACGGCCCGCAGGAGATTCCCACGTTCGCCTCGGGCCACATACCCCACCACTTACGGATGGTGGCCTCGTCGGTCGTCGCGTCTTTCAGTCCGTTCATCGTCCTCGGATGCTTGCCGATATCCCGGCAGTCGGGGCGATGACACGAGCATCGCCCCTCGCCGTCGGGGGTGTGTAAGGGGAATGTGAGCCAGCTACGCCCTGCGTACGTGAGCGCCGCACGGAGCAACTGACAGTCTTTCGCCGCCACTTCTTTAGAAGCTTCCGTCGTCCTCGTCGTCCTCAACTTGCCGACGGCGAGG
>CAZHMF010000155.1:0-1324 GCA_964533605.1 uncultured Anaerolineaceae bacterium | reverse complement strand
TGCGCGTACCAGGCGATGTCTCCCTTGCTCCTCTCTGTCCACACGAACTCGGAGGAGACGGATTTACCGGTGTCGATCGAGCGAGCGAATACGAAGGTTGTCGGGTCGCCTCGCAGATAAGCATAGGCGTAGGGCTGCAGGCTCTTCGGCGCGTCCTGGCGGCCCATCTTCCGCTTGCCGGTCTTGTTGTCGCCGATGACGGGCTCGGCTAGATCACTGCCGTTGACTGAACCCTCCCAGTCGACGAAGCCGATGAAGTCGCGTCCCGAGGGCAGAGGCCGATGGTACTCCACCTGAACGGCCGTCGGGATGATGGACGGTGCGAGCTCGCGGCGCCAGGTCTTCGTCAGCCTAATGGTCGAGTCGAATACGAGGTCTTCGGGGTCGTCGCCCCAGTCGACCTCTGATTCTCCGCCGGCGTCGTCGACCGCCTGAGCGTACGCCCGCTCCGCCATGTCGAGGAGATCGGACATCTTCACATGCTCGCCGGACTCCATAAACATCTCGAGGTCGAAGTTCGCTGCCTCGTCCATTGCCCTGCCCTTGATGAGGGCTGAGCCCATCGGCGACGGACGCTTGTCAATGTACCGGTAGTAAGCCTTCTTCGGGCAGTCGAGGTAGCAGTCCACAAGCGAATGAGAGAAGCGACGGAGCTCGGCGCTTTCCTGTGGCACGGGGGTCTCGGCTTTCACCATCGATACCTTTGTAGGGGTTCGCGATGAACGGTGATTCTCAGAACGGTCGGGTTGGTCGTCGGGTAGATCCGTTCTATCCCTCACTTGCGGCACTGACCGCGAACACGAGGACCACTCGGCGTCTCGATGAGCCAGTGATGATCTCGCTTGCCGCCCAGGCAGGCCGGCATCTCGTCTGTGTTCATACGACACCGTTGAGGAGGTCTTCCCGATAGCGCCGCTGCTTCTCGGCAACCTCCGGATGGACCTTGGCGATGTGGTTGTCGAGTTTCTGCCGGCCGCGGCCGCAGGGGATCCACTCGCCACAGCCGGGGCATTGGTAAGAACGAAAGTTCGCTGTCTTCTCGGAGCGGCTCAATCGTCCCACGACCATCCCCTCCAGGTCGCGAGCGTCAGGGTCACAGCAGCAGCCACGAGGCCCGCTTGCAGACCGAGAGTCGCGAAGTTTGCTATACTCACGGTGTCTCTCCTTCATTTTGAGACGGTTGGCCGCCGACCGGTTCCCGATCGGCGGTCTTCTCCGTTCCCGGCCCCCTGCCGGGCGATCCTCCGTACATTACTCCTCCTAGCCTTGAATCGCATCTGCTGACTCATGACGTCCTCCAACGCTGGCAGCGGTAGCAGTAGTG
>CAZHMF010000154.1:0-4725 GCA_964533605.1 uncultured Anaerolineaceae bacterium | reverse complement strand
AGTGGAGCCGCGGCCGCCACTGCAAGCAAAGCGATCGAGAGAACCATCAGTCCTGCTGTCGCCAATCGTGCCATTACACTTCTCCCAGAGCTGGTTAACGTGAGGTTACTCGTTGGTTGATGCCTAGTAGATACCGTGTGGACGCGCGGGTATAAGGGATTTCCCCTAGTGAGACGTCGGGCTCAGACTCGGCGGGACGCCCCTCCCCGGTTCAGTCGCTGCTGAACGGAAGCTCCGTTCCGGACTCCCTCCGGCCCTGGCTCGCGTGCACTTTCGCTATTCTCTCGGGCTCACGCTCACGCACTGTCGTGGTCTTTGCACCACGCACCATCGCCATCCTCCCGCTCCGGCTCAGCTCCCTGATCCCGTAGGGCTCACACATCTTCAACAGCCCCGTGATCTTCTCCTCGTCCCCGACCACCTGGAGAATGATCGAGTTCGTCGCGATGTCCACCACGTCAGCCCGGAAGACTCGAGCAATGTCCAGGAGCTCATGGCGGTTCACATTGCTGCACCGCACCTTCACCAACAACAGCTCCCTGATGATCGTCTCCTCGTGCGATAGGTCACTCACCTTCACGACGTCTATGAGTTTGTAGAGCTGCTTCTCTATCTGTTCGACCGGTGCGCTTTCGCCATCGACAGTGATCGTCATCCGACTCAGCCCACGCTCCTCGTTTGGCCCCACCGTCAGCGACTCGATGTTGAAACCCCGCCGCCTGAAGAGACTCGCCATCCTCATCAGGACACCCGGCTTGTCCTCGACGATCGCCACGACTGTGTGCGAAGCGGGCCGGCGAGCCCGGCGTCCATTCCGGTCGCTCGTCATCGTGCCAACTCCGTCTCCGGCTGCTCGATCGTCTCGGACAGCGCCGCACCGGCCGGAACCATCGGCCAGACGTTCTCCTCCTGGTCAATCTGGAAGTCGATCAGGATCGGCCCCCTGTGGGCCCGCGCTTCCCGGATGGCCGACGGTACCTCGGCCCGCGTTTCCACCCGCATCGAGCGGATGCCGTAGGCCGCCGCCAGTTTACAGAAGTCCGGCTGCGTCATCGCCACCGAAACGAAGTTCTTGTCGTAGAAGAGCTCCTGCCACTGGCGGACCATACCGAGATAGCCATTGTTGAAGATCGCTATCTTCACGGGCAGCTGCTCATCGACGAGCACCGCGAGCTCCTGCATCGTCATCTGGAATCCACCGTCCCCGCAGATCGCCCAGACCTCGCTGTCGTTCCCGAGCCCGACCTGAGCGCCTATCGCCGCCGGCAGCTCGAACCCCATGGTGCCGAGACCGCCCGAGCTGATGAGCTGCCGCGGCCGGCTGTAGAAGTAGTGCTGGCCCGCCCACATCTGATGCTGGCCGACGCCGGTCACGATGGTGGCCTTGCCTTCAGTCTCCTCGTAGAGAGTCCGTACGATGTGTTGCGGGATGAGCCGCCTCGTCTCCCGGATGTGGAGGCTCGGGTGTTCCTCCCGAACAGTGTCGATCCAGCCCGTCCATTTCGGATGGGTGCTCTCCTTCACAGCCTCGGTCAGCTTTGGAAGCACCTGTTTCGCATCACCCACGATCGGGACCGCCGTCGGAAAGTTCTTGCCGATCTCGGCAGGATCGATGTCAATGTGGATGATCTTGGCGGTCGGATTGAAGCCGCTGAACCTGCCCATCGCGCGATCATCGAATCGCATGCCGATGCCGATCACGACGTCAGCCTGGTCGGCGGCCATGTTCGCGTAGTACATGCCGTGCATTCCCAGCCAGCCATAACTCAGCGTGTGGTTTTCGGGGAAGCCACCCACACCGAGAAAGGTCGTGATTACAGGGATGTCGGCCTTCTCGGCAAGGTCGACCAGTTCGGCCTGGGCGTCGCCCCAGATGATGCCGTGGCCGGAGATGATGATCGGCTTCTTGGCCTGATTGATCAGTCTGGCGGCCCGCCGGATCATCCCCTGGTGACCGTCGGTCGTGGGCCGGTAGCCTCGCAGCGAGAGCTGGTCCGGCCACTCGAATTCCGCTTCCTCCTGGAACACGTCCTTGGGGACGTCGACAAGCACCGGGCCGGGCCTCCCTGTCGTGGCGATCCGAACGGCCTCTCTCATCGTCATTGCGATGTTCGACGGGCGCATCACCAGGTAATTGTGCTTCGTGATCGGATGCGTGATCCCCGTTATATCGGCCTCCTGAAAGCCGTCACGGCCGAGCAAAGTGCGGGCTACGTTACCTGTAAGCGCGAGGACGGGGGTCGAGTCCATCCAGGCCGTGCAGATCCCCGTCACAAGGTTCGTGGCACCGGGACCGCTCGTGCCGAGGCAAACACCCAGGCGTCCGGTCGCGCGAGCATAACCATCCGCCATGTGGGCGGCGCCCTGCTCATGTCGCACGAGCACGTGACGCATGTTGGGAAACTGAGGGAGCGTATCGTAGAGGGGGAGAACAACACCCCCGGGATAGCCAAAGATGGTGTCTACTCCCTCACGCTGAAGACACTCCAGCGTGATCTGGGCTCCGGTCATCAGGGTCATTGCGAAAGGCCTCCCACGACGCGCCCTGGTCGCCGGCAGATCTCCGGTAAGGAGACCGCCGTTGCCTGCCACGCTTCTCCAGTCGTGGCACCCCAGACTCTCCCGGGGAGGGAGACTAGGGGCCCGGCGAGGGGGACAGGCCGGTTAGCCCGATTTCCCCCGGGGCATGCGCCGCCGTCTCGCTAGACTAGATCGCGGACGTCGCAACGGCCAACTCGAGTCCGTCACCGGCGGTCGGAGTGTCCGCTTCCCACATCACAGATGCCACCCAGACTGGCCTTCGCGCTGCCGGGCCGGCTACCGCCCGCCTTCGAGTCGCCGTCTTTTCGACGGATGGATTTCCGGACCGGACGCCATCTACGCTTGATCCGTGAGACCACGCGACCAGGGACTCCCGCTTCCGCAGCGCCTCTACCGCTTCCTCGTTGTCGGCTGGACCTTCGCAGCCGTCTACCTGAGCTACAAGATCATCCAGAAGACGCCACGCCTCTCCCCCCGGGAGCGTGAACGCAGACTCTCGGCTGCGCACGCCCGAAACGCCCGCCGGATCTATCGCGCAGCGATCCGGCTCAACGGGCTGCTCATCAAGGTCTGCCAGTTCATCAGCAGCCGGGCGGATGTCGCCCCGCCCGAGTACGTAGGCATCCTCGGTAAGCTTCAGGACCAGGTGCCGCCGCGCCCGTTCGACGACATGGCAGCGATCATCGAGTCCGAGCTCGGTTCCCACCCGGACACGCTGTTTCCCCGATTCGAGAGGGAACCGATAGCGGCTGCCTCACTGGCGCAGGTGCACCGTGCCCGCACCGGTGATGGGCGGACCGTCGCCGTGAAGGTCCAGTATCCGGGGATTGACCGAGTCGTGGCCGCCGACCTCTCGAACCTCTCGCTACTCGTGCGCCTCCTCGCCCGGATCGAGCGCGACTTCGATTACCGGACGCTCATGGAGGAGGTCCGGCGGTACGCGCCTCTGGAGCTCGACTTCATCCACGAAGGTCGCGCATCGGAACGCATCGCGAGGGAACTTGGACACCGCGATGACGTCCGGATCCCGACAGTCGACTGGGACCTGTCCTCCCTCCGAGTCCTGACGCTCGAGTACATCGACGGGCTCAAGATCTCGGACGTCCCGGCGATGGTGGAAGCCGGTATCGACCCCGGGAGGGTCGCCCAGACGATGACGGAGGCGTACTGCGAGCAGATTCTCGTGCACGGCTTCTTCCACGCCGATCCCCATCCCGGAAATCTCATGGTCCTTCCCGGCCCGACGGTAGTCTTCGTGGACTTCGGCCTGGTCAAGGAGCTGCCGGCCCGTTTTCGCCACGACTATGCGCGACTGACGGCGGCGACCCTCCGCGGCGACGACGAAGAGATGGTTGCCGCATTCCGTGATCTGGGGTTCCGCACGAAGTCCGACGACCCGGAATCGCTCCGGGTGCTCGGGCGCTCTTTCTGGGAGGCGACCGGCCCCGATGCGAAGCCCTACGTCGACCCCGACGTGATTCCGGAACTCAACGAACGGATTGCGCGCTCCCTGAAGGACAACCCCGTGACCCAGATTCCGCCGGATTTCCTGCTGATCTTCCGCGTCCTCGGTCTCATGAGCGGCCTCCAGAAGCGGCTGGAGAGCAATGTCGACATGATGCAGACGATCCGTCCGTATGCGGAGTCGTCGCTGGCAGATGGGGTCCCGGCGTAACCACACGGGGCCCGGCGGCGCGCCGGCTAGCTCGCTCCGGTCGCCCTGAAAACGTCGATCACGGCATCGAACGCGTCGGCCAACTCGCTTCGCCCGAAGTATCCGATAACTGCGAGCTGTGCGCCGACTATGAGGAGCAGGGCACCGAAGAGAACATTGGAGATCCACCGGTTCTGCTTTGCCTCAACCTCGAGCGCCTGCTCTTCGGTCTCCTCGCCGGCAAAGCGTCTGGCGTCGTACTTCTCCCGAAGATCAGCATTGCCGAGAACGCCGAACGCCCGGTTCAGTCGGATCAGCTCCTCGCGGGCTGTGGGGTCGGACCCCATCCGAACGGCCAGGTCGTCCGAGAGCCTGGCGTAAGCGTTCTGAAGGCCGGGGAGGCCGACTGATCGGGGGACGTTGAGGACGGCGTAGAAGTCCTCATCGAATTCAGCAGGGGCAGTATCAGCCATGAGCTCGGTACCTCTACCTGAGTAATACGGCCATTCGCCCGTTTTCATGAGGGCCGA
>CAZHMF010000153.1:0-4771 GCA_964533605.1 uncultured Anaerolineaceae bacterium | reverse complement strand
CGGGGGGCTGCGCGCAGATCGTCACGGTCCGGGGTATGGAATAGCGTTTCGAGGCCTGACTGGTGAACAACCGAATCGCCCTGCGGGCTGCGGTGATTGCCGCAGTTGTTGCGGCCGTGGCAACTGCCGTCGGTTTTGCAGCAGGGGCTTGGACCGGTCCTCTGCTGATAGGCGCGTGTCTGCTGCCCGTCTGTCTCGCGGCAGCCGCGGGATGGTTCGCGTTCCGCGAGCTCGAATCCGCCTCTCGGGAGATCCGGGAGACGGCCTCGCGCATCGTGAAAGGAGAACCGGGCGGACGAGGCGAGGTGGAGCGGAGACCCCCGACCCTGTCTTCGAGCTTGCGGATTCTCACCGCAAGGATTGACGCCGAGGCCTCGGACGCGGCGGCCGGGCGGGCGCGTCTCAGCGCCATGGTCGAAGCCTCAGACGGACCCGTCCTCGCGCTCGACGGCGAGACTTCACTCCGGCTCGCCAACTCCGAGGCGTTGCGATTCTTCGGCAGGTCCGAAGCGGAGGCTCTCGGAAAACCTCTGATCGAGGTCTGCCGCGACCACGAAATCAATGACCAGGCACAGGCTACCGCCGGGGATGGCCAGGCTCGGTCCGCCACCATCTTCTTTGGAGTGAAGCAGCAACCCATCCTCGTCACTACCCGGTCGATCAACGGTGGAGGCGACTGGAGAGTACTTCTCTCCCTGACAGACCTCGAAGAATTCCGGAGGCTGGATCGTGTCCGCCAGGACTTCGTCGCCAATGTTTCACACGAACTCCGGACCCCCCTGGCATCCATCAAGGCGATGACGGAAACCCTCACCGCGGAACCTTCCATCGACGCTGCCATCGCAGCCGAATTCCTCGAACGGATCTCCGCCGAGGTCGACCGGCTGGCCAACCTGACGGGAGATCTCCTCGACCTGTCGCGCATCGAGTCCGGCGCCCTGGAGATCCACCCGACTCGTGAGAGCCTCAAAGAGGTTCTCACGACTGCCTATGAGGCGGTCCGCCATCGCGCCGAGACGGCAGGCGTGAGTGTCGAGGTTCGATCCGGGATCGACAGGCCCGTCGTGGTCGACAGGGACATCGTCATACGGATCGTCACGAACCTCCTCGACAACGCGGTGAAGTTCAGCTCGCGCGGCTCGCGCGTGGTGGTTGCTCCCGAGCTCGAGCCCAACGCACTCAAGATCGTCGTGGCGGACGATGGGCCGGGTGTCCCGCCTGCAGAGCTTGCTCGCGTCTTCGAGCGGTTCTTCAGAGGCGACCGGGCGCGTCAGGCAGGGGGAACCGGCCTGGGTCTGGCAATAGTGAAGCACCTGGCGAAGATCCACAGGGGCTCCGTCTCCGCGGAGAGCGAAGAGGGCAGAGGCACGACGTTTACGGTGCACCTCCGCGAGTTCGAACCACCCGGGCTTGACGTCTGAGCCTCCCGGGGTGAGGCTTGCTCTCGACAACTGAATACACGCGGGCACGGCCCCTCGCGACTCGAGGGGACCGTGGGGGAAGCCGGTGAGATTCCGGCGCTGTCCCGCAACTGTGAGCCCCCGAGGCCGGGGGCGAGCCAGATAACCCACCCCTGCCCGCGGCCGCGAGCCTTCGCGAGAGAGGTATCGGTCGCAATGTTGCTTCCAACCTGACCCGCCGCGACGGCGGGTCTTCTTGATCCGCCCAGAGTCCCCTACGCACGACTCCGGAGGGTCTCCCATGACAATCAGACACACACTATTCGCAGCCGTCGTCGCCACGCTGGCGACAATCGCGGCAGCAACTCCCGCACTCGCGGACGGTCACGACCGAGCGACCGCAAAGGGCGTCGCCTTCATCCTCTCGACGCAGAACGAAGACGGAGGGTTCGGTCCGTTCGGCCAGAGTGTGGACGCGATACTGGCAATCCGGGCAGCCGGCTTCGACCCCGCCGTTGCCCGGCCGGACGGGCAGGACGCGTCCGCATTCTTCTCCTCTCACCTTGCTGAAGCCCGGGAATCACCCGCGCTCGCGGCAAAAGCGGCCCTCGGCGCAGCCGCCCTCGGGCTCGAACCTGCCCGCGTGAGCGGCACGGATCTGATCGCTCTCGCGCGCGGTTCGTTCGACCCGGAAACGGGGGAGTACGCGTCCGACGCCTTCTCCCAGGCCCTCATCATGCTCGGGATCGCCTGCACAGGAAGCGATGTACCGGAGACCGCCTACGATGCCCTCCGCACTGCAAGACTGAAGGACGGAGGCTGGGGATTCGCGGAGACGAGCGAACCCGACACCACGGCTCTGGTCATCCAGGCGCTTCTCGCCGGCGGCATTGCAACCGACGACGCGGACGTCGAGGCGGCACTCGAGTATCTGGAACTGACCCAGCTGCCCGACGGCGGATGGGGATACGGCGAGTCGAACACATCGTCGACGGCGTTCGTCGTTCAGGCGATGGTGGCGGCCGGAATCGAGCCCGGGACCCGGTTCTCCGCCGGCGATCCGCTCGAATACCTTCTCTCGCAGCAGGGCGATGACGGGAGTTTCGCGGGCTACGACCGTGCATTTGCCACCAATCAGGTCCTGCCCGCTCTGGCCGGCCGGTCCTACTGCGACGCACCGCAAACGGCGGTCGTCGGTCCGGCGCCCCGCCCACCCGCTGCGGGGACCGGCCTCGCCGCCGAGACACCGACGGAGCCGCGGATGGGGGCCGACACCGGAACGAGGGACGCCCTCGGGCTCGCATTGGTATCGCTCATCGCGCTTGCGGCGCTGGCAGCCCCGGTGGATCCCCACCGGTGACTGCCAGGGGGTGGGTCGCCTGGGCGGTGATGGTGACCGCGCTGGCGCTCGCCATCACCAACCCGGTTTACCTTGCCCTGGCAGTGCTGGCGGTGGTCGCCGTCGGATTGAAGGCACCGGCGGATCCGAGCGCCGGCGGGATGCGACCCCTGCTCCTGGCGGGGCTCGGCATCATCCTCTTCTCAGGGCTGATCGCGGTCGTGAACGGCACGGCAGGTTCTCACGTGCTTTTCACCGTCCCCGGGCCGGACACACCCTCGTGGCTCGGTGGATTGAGGTTCGGCGGACCGGTCACACGCGAAGGCCTCGTCGCGGCGGCGGGTCGCGCATTGTCGCTGATCGCGATCTTCGGAGCCTTTGCCGTCCTCACCACCTCCACATCTCCCTCGCGACTGCTGAGAGCGACTCCCGCCCCACTCTTTCAGGCCGGACTCGTGCTCACCATCGGGTTGTCAATCCTGCCCTCGGCGCTGGACGACGTCCGCCGGCTGCGCGAGGCCGAGGCGTTGCGCGGGCACGTTCTCCATTGGTGGGACCTTCCTCGCCTCCTCCCGGCCGCCGTCCTTGGAGGACTCGAGCGATCGGTGCGGCTCGCGGAGGCTCTCGAAGCCCGCGGATTCGGCGGCGGCGAGGCTCGCCGTGGTGCATTTTTCGCCGGCGCCCTGGCAGCCCCGTTGCTCCTTCTGAGCGCATACCTGTGGCTGGCCGGCGGGGCGGCTCAACAGTTCGCCACGCTTCCGGGGATAGCGGGCGCCGCCGGTCTCTTCTGGTGGTTGGCCTCCGCTGCAGCAGCGAACCGCAGCTCACGCCTGTTCCCCGACACTGCGGGCCGTCTTGAACTCGTCAGCCTTCTCGTTGCCGGGAGCGGACTGATCGCCGTGCTCTCGATCGCCGGCGAGGCGGCCTCGGCCCTTCGCTACGACCCGTTCGCGGGCTCGGCGCTCCCCCCGCTGTCCGCGGCCGCGCTTCTCGCACCACTACTCGTCGCCTGGCCTCTTCCGGTTCTCGCCGCCTCAGCTCGCCGTCGCACCACCACCATGATCGGGGCAGGCCCATGAGCCTGGTGGATGTTGCCCGCCTCCGGTACTCCTACCCGCACAGTACGCGGCCCTCACTCGATGATGTGTCGTTCACGATTCCCCCCGGCAAGCTGGTTCTCCTCGCAGGCCCATCCGGCAGCGGCAAATCGACGCTGCTGCGTTCGCTGACCGGGTTGATCCCGCAGTTCTACGGAGGCCGGCACTCCGGCTCCGTCTCCGTGGCGGGTTTCGATCCGGTCTCGACTCCGGCCCGCCGGATGGCTGCGATCGCAGGCCTCCTCTTTCAGGAAGCCGGATCGCAGACCATAGGCGACACGGTTGAGGAAGACGTCGCTTTTGCGCTTGAGCAACGAAACATGCCACGGCAGACCATGGCCGCGAAGGTGCGACTGGCGCTGGAGAGCGCCGGCGCGACCCACCTGGCGGGACGGCGGATGGCAACACTGTCGGGAGGGGAACGACAGCGTGTCGCGATCGCCGCGACGCTGGCGCTCGAGCCGAGGTTGTTGCTCCTCGACGAGCCCTCCTCACAGCTGGATCCGGAGGGTGAGGCGCGGCTCCTCGAGACCGTCATCGACCTTCGGGACCGCACCGGACTGACACTCCTCGTAGCTGAGCACCGGCTTCACCGCTGGCTTCCCGCGGCGGAACGAACGCTGGCCGTCGATTCAGGTCGCGTGCGCGAACTCGACGGGCACCAGGCCGCACAGCTCTCGGGTGCACCGCCCGTCTGTGAACTCGGCAGACGTCTCGGTCTCAGCCCTCTTCCCCTCAGCGCTGCCTCCGCCCGAGCGTCTCTCGCGATGCTGGGGCGCCGGCCGCGCGTTTCGCCCCGGCAGGACCCGGCCTCGCCGGGCGAAGAACTGCTGCGAACCAGCGGGCTTGCTGTCGAGCTGGGAGGCAGACAGGTTCTCAGAGATGCGTCGCTCACCCTTCGAGAGGGCGAAATCGTTGCCCTTGCGGGTCCGAAC
>CAZHMF010000152.1:0-4811 GCA_964533605.1 uncultured Anaerolineaceae bacterium | reverse complement strand
CGATCGTTCCGTCGGCCTCGATCACATGCACGGCGCCCGATGGATCGTTGCTTGAACAGGCACCCGCCACGAGCAACAACATGCCGGTGAGCAGGAGAAGGAAAGCGGGGCGGCGCACCACGGAGGGACCCATGGAATGAGGATAGAGGAAGTGCCGAGTGCCGAGTGCGGGTGCCGGGTGCCGAGTGCCGAGTGCCGAGTGCCGAGTTACGGCCGCCGCCCGCCCGGAACGCGGCGCCCAGAATCCCGCCGACGCCTCCCGGCACGGAGGCGGGGCGCTACGGACGACTCCACCGGGCCTCGCTGCCTGCCCGGGAACTCGGCACCCGGCACCCGGAACTTCCTCTATCCTTCCCTCATCCCATCCTTCGGAGGCCACCCATGTCCCTCGTTGAGTTCGAACGGCACGGAGGCGTGGCGGTCGTCCGGATGAACCGGCCGGAGAGCCTCAACGCCCTCAACACGGGACTGAGGACCGAACTCGGTGGGGCGTGGTGTGAGTTCCGCGACGACCCGGATTTGGAGGTGGCAGTCTTCACCGGGACGGGGAGGGGATTCTGCGCCGGCGAGGACATGAAGGAGTCGCTGGCGAGGGGAGCGCCGGGGCTGCGGCCGGGTATCGAAGACCCGTTCATGGACGGGGCGCTCCAGAAGCCGGTCATCGCAGCCGTCAACGGATTCGCCATGGGGGGCGGCTTCCTGCTCGTCGAGCGCACGGACCTGCGACTGGCGGTCCCCGGGGCGGTGTTCGAGATGTCGGAGGCGAAGCGCTGGCTGCTGGGCGGCTACGGGCACGGCTTCCTCGCGAATCTGCCACATCCGGTGGCTACGGAGATGGCCTTCGCTTACCGGTTCACAGCGGAGCGCCTGTACGAGCTCGGCTTTGTCAACCGGCTCGTCGAGCCGGAAGCCCTCCTGCCGGCCGCCATCGAAATGGGGGAGCATCTGCTGACCCTGCCTCCGGCATCGCGTGTGAACACTCTTGTGATGATGCGGGCGATGAAGCCCCGGCCGGATCCACTCCTGGAGCAGCTGGCGGCTCGCCTCCGCAACCATGGAGCGAAGGACGACCTGATGGAGTCGCGACGCGCCTTCGCTGAGAAGCGCACCCCGCAGTTCCGGGGCTGGGACAGGCCCGAAGACCGCGCGAACACTCCCACGCTCGAGAGGCTCGGCGACGAGCCGGCCGGCGATCCGGAGCGCTGAGGCCGGCATGGCTGCCCGCCCGCTCGCCCTGAAGCTGCTCGATCGCCGTCGTGTCTCCTACGAGGCCGTCCAGTTCGATCCGGCAGCGCGTGATGCCCTCATCGTGGCGTCTCTGATCGGCCGTCCGCCGGCATCCGTCTACAAGACGCTTGTAGTGGAGGCGCCGCCGGTCGCCGAGGCCGTGCTTGTGATGCTCGGGGCCGACCACGAGCTGGACCTGAAAGCGTTG
The DNA here is from genome assembly GCA_964533605.1 of uncultured Anaerolineaceae bacterium. Classification (GTDB taxonomy): domain Bacteria; phylum Chloroflexota; class Dehalococcoidia; order Tepidiformales; family Tepidiformaceae; genus DASCML01. The sequence continues at coordinate 3,376 of CAZHMF010000152.1, read as the reverse complement.
GCGGCGGCGCTTGGAGTGAAGCGGGCCCGGATGGCGTCGCATCGCGACGCCGAGCGGTTGACCGGACTTCAGGTGGGGGGGATCTCGGCATTGGCGCTGACGGGCAGCCGTCTGCCGGTGATCCTCGATTCGGCGGCGCGGGAACTCGCCTGCATCTTCGTCAGCGCGGGACGGAGGGGCTGGGATGTAGGAATGAAGGTGGATGACCTTGTGACTTTGACCGGAGCGCGCTGGGCGGACGTGGGCAGGCCGGCGAAAGAGTAAGGTGCCTTGACGGGCACCCGGAGGATCGACGTCCGGGATTGCTAACCTATAGTAACCAACTCACCTGGAGGAAGTGAATGGCAGGTATCAAAGTTCGTGACAACGGTCCCTACCTCGTGACGGGCGAAGTCAAGTTGACGGACAGCGAGGGCAACGAGTTTAAGGTCGAGGGCACGAACATGGCCCTCTGTCGCTGCGGCGGGTCCGCGAACAAGCCGTTCTGCGACGGCGCACATCGCGACAAGTTCGAAAGCACTCCGCGCGCCGCCGTGTAGGTGTGCCTTGGTCTCAATCCCGAAAGGGGGTGCGAAGGCTTCGCTTTCGCGCCCCTTTCTCGTGCCTCAGGGGGGAAGTGGAGCGCGAGCGTCGGTGAAACTCGTGATGATGCGTCCCACCGCTTCCGGCTGTTCGAGGTGAAGCTGGTGGGTGGCCCCTGCGACGACCTCGCCGCGGACATCCGGTACGGCAGCGAGGATAGCCTCGAAGCCGGCGTCGCTGATCACGGTCGAGTCCCGACCCCGGAGGGCGAGCACGGGGACCGCTATTGAGGGCAGAATCGACAGGTTGTCCCAGACCTGAATCGAGCGAAGGAAGGCCTGATCGAACTTCTGCTCCCAGCGTCCGTCGACTTCGCGGAACGAGTGCCCGGCGAGGTGCTCGTGGACGGCCGGCGGCGCCTTGGGAACGGCCCGGGACTCCCTGGCGACGGCGCGTTCGAAGCTGTCGTAGGAGCGTGGTGGCGCCCCGCCGGCCTGGTTCAGATGAGCGGCCTGCGCATCCGGCAGGCGGGGATCGATGTCCATGAGGACGGCTGCGACGAGCGACTCCGGGTGGCGAGCCGCGAGCTGCATGGTGAGGGCACTGCCGACGGAGTGGCCGGCTACGACCGGCCGGAGGCCGAGCTCCCCGATAACGCGGGCGATGTCCTCGACGAGATGTTCGAAGGCGTACCTCTCTTCGCCGGCTGCGTGGTCGGAGTCGCCGTGGCCGGGGAGGTCGAGTGCGAGGATGCGGCGTTGGGGTGGGAGGTGTGCGGCGAGCGGATCCCACTGGCGCGAATGGCCAAAGGAGCCGTGGATGAGAAGGATCTCGGGTGAGCCGCCGCCGTGGAATTCGCTGAGGTGGAGGCGCAGTCCATCGGCGGTGTCGACGAATATGTGCTCTGGTTCCAGAGTGAACCTCCGGGCCGCGGCTTGCGTGTGGGGGAAGGTCCGGGCGCGGCCGGCCGCACCCCGGGGGTCGCGCCCCCCACGGTCGCGATTGTACGCGCGGCCGGGACGAACGCCGACGGTCGCATGTCACACGCGGCAGGGACGAACGCCGACGGTTGCGCGTCACACGCCGACGGTCGCCTGTGATACCCCCGGCGCTCACACTCGGCGCACCATAGAGAAACGACCGCGGGCCCGTGGTCTCGCGCTGCCTATACTCCGCCTGAGAACGGATCGCGACCGGCGCCGGCCTGGGCCGGCGCGGCGCGGCCAATCTGGAGCGTGATGTGACGTACGCGATGCGCCTCGACACCCCCGGTCCGATCGAGGGACGCCCGCTCGCTCGGATCGCTCGGGCCGGTGGGCCGGAGCCGGGGGCCGGCGAGATCCTTCTGCGGGTGACGGCGTGCGGAGTCTGCCGGACGGATCTCCAGATAGCCGAGGGCGACCTCGAGGCGCGGAAGCTCCCGCTCGTGCCCGGCCACCAGGTCGTGGGGCGTGTCGACCGCGTCGGGCCCGGCGTCGATGGTTGGTCGGAGGGGGACCGTGCGGGGGTGGCCTGGCTGGCCCGGGCCTGCGGCCGCTGCCGCTTCTGCGCTCGCGGGGACGAGAACCTCTGCGAGGAGGCGGTGTTCACCGGCTGGGACCGCGACGGTGGTTTCGCCGCCACGATGGTGGCTGCTGCCCCGTTTGCGTTGCGGATCCCGGACGGTTTCGAGGACCTCGCGGCGGCGCCGCTCCTCTGCGGTGGCGTGATCGGCTACCGGGCGCTCAAGGTATCAGGGATCCGGCCCGGTGGGAGGCTGGGGCTCTACGGCTTCGGGGCGTCGGCCTCTCTCGCCATCCAGATCGCCGTCCACCAGGGCTGCGAAGTGTTCGTCTGCACCCGTTCCGAGGCGGAGCAGGGACGGGCCCGGGAGCTCGGCGCCCTCTGGGCCGGCGGCTACGACGAGGTGCCGCCGGCGCCGCTCGACGCTGCGGTCACGTTCGCGCCGGCCGGCTCGGTCGTCGTGAGGGCGTTGCAGGCGGTCGATCGGGGCGCGACCGTCGCGATCAACGCGATTCACCTGGACCGGATCCCGGAGTTCTCGTACGACGACCTCTGGCTGGAGCGAAGCCTGAAGAGCGTTGCGAACTTCACCCGCCGGGACGCCCGGGAGTTTCTCGCCCTCGCCGCGGAGATCCCGATCCGGACGGCGTTCGAGGTGCTGCCGCTCGCGGAGGCGAACACCGCTCTGAGGCGGGTCCGCGACGGCGATGTGTCCGGTGCATTCGTGCTGGTCCCCTGAGAGGGGCGGCCCCCGCCCGCTTCTGCACCCTGCGGGGGCGTCGTCTGCGGCGCCGAGGGCCGTACCCCGGGTCCCCGGCAGAGTAAATCCCGGACGCCGCATAAGCGCGTAAGATTCTCCGTTACCAACAGACAGGAGCAGCCCCTATGACCCAACTCCAGTACTGCCGCTACGAGAAGAAGGACCACGTCCTCTACATCACGATCACCCGGCCCGAGGTCATGAACGCACTCCACTTCATGGCCAACGCCGAGCTCGGCGGCGTCTGGGACGACTTCGCGAAGGACGACGATCTCTGGATCGCCGTGCTCACCGGCGAGGGGGAGAGGGCGTTCAGCGCGGGCAACGACCTGAAGTACACGGCGGAGCTCTCGCGGATGAAGCCGGAGGAGCGGCCGAAGTTCATCCCCGCGAGCGGCGGCTTCGGCGGGATCACGGACCGCTACGACCTCTTCAAGCCGACGATCGCCCGTGTCAACGGTTTTGCCCTCGGCGGCGGCTTCGAGATGGCGCTCGCCTGCGACATCATCATCGCCGCCGACCACGCCGAGGTCGGGCTTCCCGAGCCGCGGCGCGGGCTCATCGCCGGTGCAATGGGCGTCCACCGGCTTC
>CAZHMF010000151.1:0-4883 GCA_964533605.1 uncultured Anaerolineaceae bacterium | reverse complement strand
TGGCGACCGGGTTCTTTCGGATCGAATTGCGCTTTCGGTGATCAATTCTCGCTTTCGTTATTGCCAACCTCTGAACCTGAGAATTGGTGCCGAAGGTGGGAGTCGAACCCACACGGGCGTGAAGCCCAGCGGTTTTTGAGACCACCGCGTCTGCCATTCCGCCACTTCGGCTTGCGCGGACTCCGAATCTACTCCCGATGCCTTGCGACGGAGCCGGGTGTCGCCCTGGAGGATGAATCTGGAGCGGAAGACGAGGGTCGAACTCGCGACCTCCTCCTTGGCAAGGAGGCGCTCTACCACTGAGCTACTTCCGCCCGAATCGGAGTATAGCATCGGGCCGGCAGCGACCAAGAAGGGAGGGGAGGCTCGGGCTGGACCGTCCCGTCAATCCCCCAGCGCCGTGCTGTAGCCCAGCGTGATGACCTCTTCGACGTACTGGCTCCGCCAGCCCGGGTCGGGGACCGGGTGGGAATTGTCACGGAACCAGCGGTGCAACCGGAGATACTCATCCTCGAGTGTCATCCGCCAGCTGTTCTCCTCACGGAAGAGATCGGGATCCACCTCGTGGAGGCCCTGCTGCATGGTCTCGTAGTCGGCATCGATGTCTTCTTTCCAGTAGCTGCCCAGGTACTCGATGGAGTCCTCGAGATTGCTCCGACACTCCTCGAGCAGCATCGTCATCATGCCCGGCTCGTCCATCAGGCGGCCGTTCACCCGGAAGCGACGGGCGCACTCTTCACAGACCACGACGAGCTTTCGCGCGTCGCAGTCGGTCTTGTCCGTGCAGTTCTGGCAACGGAGCGCAAACTGCGCCGCGCCGGAGTCGCGCGTGTATCCGACCACCATCGTGTCGCCGCTGACGCCGCAGCTCTGGCAGGTGATCTTGCCGGACAGGATCTCGTTGATCGCTTTGTCCCAGTCGAGTTGCATCAGCATTCCTTGCGGCGGATGGAGCTACGTTGGAACAGTATACCAACCGGCCTGCGTTGGACCCTCCGAGACGCCGACGCGAATCTCGGTCCCGGCGGCCCCCCGGGCGCTGAGCGCGGACTCGAGTTCTCCCGCTATCCATTCGGCCAGCCGCTCCGCCGTGGAGTTGTCGACGGGGAGGGCAACGACGTCCGTTTCGGGGACCTCGTATCGCCTGCTCCCGTATTCGATGGTCCAGCGTCCGTCGCGATGAGCCAGCGCCAGAGCAGAGCCTTCGGCCTGAAGGATGAGCCGGTGGTCGAGAGGGGCGATGATCTCCTTGACGACCGCCCGAACAACACTGAAATCCCAGACCATCGAGTCCGAACCGAGAGGCCCGCGCAGATCGACGGTGACCTCGTAGGTGTGACCGTGGAGCGGCTCAAGTTCACCGCTCATGGTCGCCATGTGGGCGGCCGAGAACGAGAGGTCGGGGCCGGAGACGACGATGCTGTGACCGCCTTTCATCGGCGCAGCCCAAAAGCGCGGGGCGGTTTACGCCTGCCCCGTCCTCCGGATCGACCGTCACCCTTCGGTCTGGACACCTGCTTCCCTCCGCCGCTGCCCTGAGGCGCGGAACGATAGGTTAACCTCCGGCCAGACAGCCTGCGAGGCGGAAGAATGGCAGAGAGCAAAGAGTTCGTCGACGTCCCGGCGGCCCGGGTCCCGATTCGTGCCCGTGCGGACGTTCTGGTGGTAGGTGGTGGGGCCGCCGGTGTGGCCGCGGCCGTCGCCGCGGCTCGGCGGGGTGCCCGCACCGTGCTCGCGGAGCGCGGGAACTACCTCGGCGGGCTGGCGACAGGCGGCATGATCATCGCCCTTCTCACGATGGACGACGGCGCCGGTCACCAGGTCGTCGGCGGGCTCTGCCAGGAGACGGTCGACCGCATGGCCGCTCGGGGAGCCACCTACTTCCCGCCGCCCGGCGACTGGGGCAGCGGGGACGAGTCTCTGATCGCCCGCGACAGGGAGTGGCTCCTGGTGAACGGGCACGGCCCGCATCGGGTCCGTTACTCCGTGGCCTATCACCCCGAGGAGATGAAGTTTGCCTTCGAGCAGATGTGTGTGGAAGCGGGAGTGAGGATGCTCTATGGCGCCTGGGGTGGCGAGGCGCTCGTCTCGGGAGGGCAGATCGACGGTGCTGTCTTCCAGAGCAAGAGCGGGCGCTTCGCGGTGATGGCCGATGTCGTAATCGACGCGACCGGTGATCTCGACGTGCTGTCGGCTGCCGGAGCCACATACGAGAAGGAGAAAGTCCTCCCCTGGCTCTGGTTCACCCTCAGCGGTGTCGAAGACGCCGGGGCGGCGGTCCGGTCTCCCGGCGTCTTTCGCACGGTCGGGGCGGGGCAGGTGCTGGTCACCTGGGCGGCGACGGAACGTGTCTCACGGTTCATCGATGCGACGGACGTTGACGACATAACCTACGCGGCGGTCGCTTCCCGCGAGCAGGTGATGAAGCTCTACGACATGCTCCGCAGCGGCGTGCCCGCCCTGAAGGACGCGAGCCTCGGCCACGTCGCCGACCAGCTCGACGTCACAGAGAGCCGGCGGCTGGTCGGGGAGTACGTATTGAGCCGGGATGACCTAGACCGCCGCTTCGAGGACACGGTCGCGGTGACGGGCCACTGGACAAAGTATGACTGCGTCTACAACATCCCCTACCGCTCGCTGGTCGCCCGCGAATTCGACAATGCTCTCGCGGCGGGACGTTGCCTGTCGGCAGACCATCGCGCCCACCATGCGACAAAGGAGATCCCGGCCTGCATGGCGACGGGCGAGGCGGCCGGAGCCGCCGCGGCGCTGGCGGTCCGAACGGGCTTGCCGTTGAAGGATATCGAACGTCCTGTGCTGCAGGCCGACCTGAGGCGAGGGGGCGCGATTCTCGAGAGGCGGGGGTGAGGGTCGGAGGTAGGAGTCCCTACTAGTTCCGAGTCCAAAGTGCCGAGTGCCCCCGGAACCCGGAACTCGGAACTCGGAACTCGGAACCCGGAACCCGGAACTCCGGAACTCCGGAACTCATCCCCCCCTTTTGCTATCCTTCCCCGATGAGCGGAAAGACCAGGCACCTACTGTCATCTGCCGACATAACTCCCGCTGAGATCGAGCACCTCCTCGACCTCGCCGAGAGGCTCAAGCGAGAGCCTCAGCGGGTGCTGGAGGGCAGGCAGCTCGCCCTCCTCTTCGAGAAGCCTTCGCTCCGTACACGTGTGAGCTTTCAGGTGGCGATGCGGCACCTCGGCGGAGAGACAATCTACCTGGCACCGCAGGAGGTTGGGCTTGGCGAGCGGGAGGCGATCAGCGATGTCTCCCGCGTGCTCGCTCGCTATGTCGATGTCGTCGCCGTCCGCACATTCGGGCAGGAGATCGTCACCGAGTACGCGGAAAACTCTGCCATCCCCGTGGTCAATGCGCTGACCAACGAAGAGCATCCCTGCCAGGCGCTCGCCGACCTGCTGACGCTGAAGGAGAAGTGGGGCACTCTCCGTGGCCGTTCGCTGGCCTTCGTGGGCGACGGCAACAACGTGGCGACAAGCCTCGTGATGACGGCTGCCTCGCTGGGCATGGAGGTGAGGATGGCTGCTCCGAAGGGATACATGATCCCGGAGTGGGCGGTCAGCGAAGCGAGCCATCGGGCAGAGGCAAGCGGCGGCCGGTTGCTGCTCTCCAACGAGCCGCTCGAAGTAGCGGCCGGTGCGGAGGCGGTCTACACGGACGTCTGGACTTCGATGGGCCAGGAGCGTGAGGCGGAGCGCCGGAGGATTGCCTTTGCCGGCTTCCAGGTCAACTCGACAACGCTCGAGGTGGCGTCGCCGGGGGCATTCGTGATGCATGATCTTCCCGCTCATCGGGGAGAGGAGATCTCGGAGGAGGCCCTCGAAAGCGCGAACTCCATTGTCTTCGACCAGGCCGAGAACCGCGTCTGGGCGCAGGCCGCCGTCGTCGCATTCCTGCTGGGGGTCCACGATCAGGTCACCTGACGCGGGTAAAGATCGTCCGTCCGCGATATCCTTAAGATCCGCCGGAGGCGGACCCGTGTAGATGCCAGACCCGGACAGGCTGAAAGAGATCTTCGAGGCCTTCGGACCGCGCAGCATCATCGATATACTGCTGCTCGCGGCCGCTACCTTCGGGCTGCTCCGAATCCTCAGCGGCACGCGCGCGATGACCCAGGTGCGCGGAGCGATTGTGGTGATCGCCATCGCCGTCATACTGGGCCGGGTTTTTAACCTCACGGCAGTAAACTATTTGGTTAACAATGCGGCCGGCATTGCGGTTATCGCCGCTGTGGTCGTCTTTCAGCCGGAGCTGCGGCGGGCGCTCGACCGGATGGGCCGGGCGAGCCTGGGCTACCGTGGCCCCGAAGGGGATCTCGAGTCAATGATCCGCGCGGTTGGTGTCGCTGCGGGAGCGATGTCGACTCTCCGTCACGGCATGTTGGTCGTGATCGAACGCGAGACCGGCCTCCAGGACATCATCGAGCGCGGCGTGCCTGTCGGTGCCGCCGCATCGCCCGAACTGCTCGAGAGCATCTTCTTTCCGAATTCACCACTCCACGACATGGCCGTCGTGATCAGAGGCGACAGGGTCATCGCGGCCGGCTGCGTCCTGCCGCTGAGCGAGCAGACGGTGGTGTCCGGCGAGCTTCTCGGAACCCGGCACCGGGCCGCTCTCGGCGTAACCGAGAGCACAGACGCGATCGCGGCGATCGTGTCCGAGGAGACGGGCGCCATCAGCCTCGCGCTGGCGGGCCGTCTTACGCACGTGGCCGACTCAACCCGCCTTCAGACGGTCCTTCGCTGGTTGCTTGTTCCGGAACAGCATAGCCAGGGCACCCCTGCTCTGGGGCGCGCACAGTGAACCGGGAGGCCGGGCGCGCATTGCTGGCCGGCGCCGCCGACCTGGCCCGAATGGCC
>CAZHMF010000150.1:0-4899 GCA_964533605.1 uncultured Anaerolineaceae bacterium | reverse complement strand
GCAGGCGCTGGAGCGCCAGCTCGAGGAGATACCCACCGGCGCCCTACGGGCCGTCTCGGCCAGCGACTTCCGTCGCGGTGGAGAGCTGCTGGCTGACTTTGCGAGCCTGTGGGACCACCCAGGCGTTTCAATGGAATCCAAGAAGGAATTCATACAGGAGGCGTTCGAGCTAATCCAGATCGACGAAGCGGGGATTCGCGCTATGCGATTCTCCGAGGCATGCCTACCGGCGGTCGCCGTGGGCGTCGGGTGTGGAAATGGAGCGGGAGAAGGGGATCGAACCCTCGACATCCTGCTTGGAAGGCAGGATGTCAGACTCGCACCTCGCCAGCGGCACTCGCGGTCAGCTGCTCGCACAGCCTGACGGTCTCAGGCAATGGTTCAGCTGTGTCATCGTCAAGCTCGTCCCTGAGCGCAGCGACCAGCGTCCGGTACGCTCTCTTCACAGCATTCGAATCCCCTAACGCCGAGTGGCACTCCATGACCCCTCGCACCGCCTCTTCGTCGATGGGGTCCCGCTCCAGAATTGCCTCGTAGAACCCGACGGCCATCTTCTGATCCCGGCAATCGACGGCCAGCCTCGCAGCCCGATGCGCCGCGGCGATGAAGCGTTTCTGGTAGTCGCGCCGATACACCTCCGCCCACTCATAGACCTCGTTGCTCAGAAAATCCCCCTCGCAGATCGAAAGCCCCCGTTCGTACTCGACGAGTGCCTCATATCCCTGCAGCTTTTCCGCCCTCGCGATGTGCGCGTCGAAGGCATCGAGGTCGACGCGGAAGAGGCCGGACCGGAGGTGGTACCGCTGCTGGGCGGCGACGAGCACCTGGCCGTCGAACTCGCCCGCGGCCCGGCTCAACGCCCGGCGAAGGTAGTAGGCGGCGTTGGATAGCTGGTGGCTGAGCTGCTCCGGGTCGCCCTCGGGCCACAGCTCCTCGGCGACCCGTTCACGGGGGACCGGAGCGCCGCCGTGGGCGAGGAGGAACGCGAGGAGCTCACGGGCCTTCTGGATGGACCAACCATCTACCTCGCCATCCGGGCCTTCGACCCGGAACGCGCCGAAGCAGCGGACGCGGAAGAGGGGGCCGTTCTCCGAGCTGCCCCCAGCGTCGGAGCCATCGTCGAGGGGGAGCGATGGCTGTCTGTCCATGGCCGGAGCGGGCAGTCCGTCGTCCGGTGTCTCACGGCCATCAAGGTCATCCTCCCCTGGAGCAGGCCCCGCTTCTACGTTCTCGCAAAGCACTGGCTGCAGCGTTTCCGGCGCGCTCATCTCACCCAGGATTGCGTGGGTCGCAGGCGGCGTTGGGCCAGCACTTGGGCCCGTACCGTTGGACGAAGGCACCAAAGCAGGGGGCGCGGGGCGCACATTACCGCCGGGTCGTGATGCGACCTGCGGCCGCACCAAGACGGGCTCGAGGCGCAGCGCCGCCTGGCGCGGAACCGTGAGCGTCAGGCCCGATTCCTCTGCATCATCAGCTGGGTCGTGGAACGTCACCGTCGCCCCAAAACGCTGGCGCAGGTCCGGGTCGGCCGAGCCGTCGATGCCCAGGAGGGTGATGATCCCGTGCTCAGGTCCCTGTCTCAGCACTGCGTCGAATTCCGCAGCGGCCTCACCATCCGGTGCCGCGGGCCCAATCACCGTCAGCAGGGATTCCGCCCCGAGCGGCTCGACTTCATCCCGGACAATCCTCTCCTCTAACCGGCGCGCCAGGCTCGCCACGGAGCCGTCCCCGGCATCCCATTCGCTTGGCGCCGGCAGGAAAGCAAGGGGCTCTCCCACATGTTCCTTCGCCGAGCCGTCGCACACGGCGGCCATGCCTCCAGACGGATGGAGCGACGCGAGCGTCGAAACCCACGACCGCAGGAGATCTCGGATCTCCAGCCTGCTGCCTGACACCAGTACGTTTCCGCAGGCGGCGATGTTCAGGTAGAAGATGCCGGCATCGGACGCGCCGACGGGAACTATCGATGGCTCGCCCAGAGCCGAGTCCGCGAAGAGGATGCTCGCGAGACGGCTCAGCCGGGAGAGCTTCAGTCGCACGGACGTTGGGCTGAGCACTTCCCCGTCGGCGGCACAGGCCAGCTGGCGCCCGAGGTTGTCGCAGGAGACGACGAGGGCGTCGGCATCGCCCGGCGGGCAATCGAGTGTGAACTCGAGGTAGCGGTCAGTCTCGCGCACGAGTACGACGTCTGTGGCACCGAAGTCCAGTTCGACGAGAGCCGCCTGAAGTGCCGCTGTGACGGCCGCCACGCGGCCGGCGTCGCCGGAGCGGCCGGGCGGGCGGTCTCCTTGGTCTTCATCGCCCTGGCCTCTCTTTCGGCGGCGGAAGACGAGGAGCATCGCGACGCCGCCCATCGAGAGCGCAGCCATCGTCGCCACACTGGGCAGCGGCGGCTTGGGCAGATCCGGCTCGAACCGCCCGCTCAGATCCTCGCCGGGTGGGGGAGCATCCTGTCTGCCGGCCCCCGGCGCCGCGGCTCCCAGAGGCACCTGCGAAGCGGTGGGGAAAGTTGGTGCCACGGTCACCGCGGCGGGGGCCGGCTGGGTCGGGGAAGGCGAAGGTTCGACGGTGGGGGCGTCGATTCCCAATACCTCCCCTTCTGGCTCGACCGTCACTGGAGACGGTTCGGGAGGGGGCTCGGTCTGGACGGCCTCGTCATGTGGAAGCTCGAGAATCCAGCCCGGATAGATGAGGTTGGGATCGACGAAGGCCCGCCCATCGGACATTTCGCGGTGCTGGTTCAAGGTCCAGAGGTCGGTCCACCGGAATCCGTCGCCCAGGAAGCGCTCGGAGATCCGCCAGAGGCTGTCACCCTGGACGACCGTGTACGACTCCGGCAGGGACAGCCGGGTGAGGCCGGGGGCCGTGGCGGGACCGCGAGGTTGGCCTATGGGCGGTCCCATGCTCTGAGCCGGAGATGCGGGCGCTTGGACGACCGTTGGCCGCGTAACTGCCGTCTCGGCGTGGGCTCGCGGTGTTTGCAGGGCTGCGCCAAGGACGATCGTCCCTGCGAGCGCGCCATCGACGACGTGCCTGACCAAAGGAATCGTGAGGGGTGCGGTGATACGAAGGCCGGCCACGGTCCAGCGGGCGCGGCCGGTGAGCGAGGCCGCAAGCACCAGCGCGGCGTGGAGCACGGTCGACAGACCCAGATAGAGCAGAGCGAGCCAAGCAGCGCCGGCTGCCACGGCGATGGCATCCCCCTCCGGCAGCTGGGTCCCGCCAAGCGTTTGGGCGATGCGCTGCCATCCGGGCCAACTCAACACCTGACCGGGTGGTCCGGTCAGCCGCCACAGCGCGACGGCGGCGGCGCCGTACGCCGCGATGAGCCCTACCAGGCCCAGTCTGGCGCCGGCCTTGCCTGCGCCGTTTCGAAGAGTCATTTCGCTGGTTGCCATCGTCTACCGTCCTGTCAGCACCGACTGGAGCTGCTGTACTGGATAGTCCGTCGTGAATGACCGGCTGATAGGCTCGAGGGGCTGCCAGGGGCCGCCGTTCACCCTGTAACGGGCCTCGAATGTCGCGTCTACACCCACGAGGAACGTTCCGCCCGCGGCGAGCGAGGACTGCTCATACACATGCTGGATGTTGCTTTCGGCCGGATAGGGTTGGCCGAGCGATGTGGTGATGAGGGATGAGCCGTCGCCGAAGGTCCAGCGATAGGCGGAGGGCGCGACCTCGACTTCCACTGTCACGTTCATGAGAGTGTCCGATGATGTGATCGGTTCTCCCCCGTAACCCTCGAGCCAGAACCATGAAGCGAGCGCGACGAGGCCCGTGGTGGGGTTCGCCCCGATGGAGATATCCGGGACGGGCAGTTCGTTCAGCAATTCCTGGGCGACCGCCACCGGGTCCACAGGGTCGCTCCCGGCGTCGACCACCCGGACTCCCCCGCCGCCCGCGCGATCGATGGGTACCCAGACGATCGCGAAGAAACCGTCATCACACACCACGGACCAGGGAGTAGCTCCCGGATGTTTTCGGGACTCCTTCTTGTACCAGCCCAGCGCTGCATGGCCGATGTTCATCGCGTCCACATGACAGGTCCGTTCCTTGACGGATGTCGACGTGGAGTCGCTCGACGGCTCCTCCCCGGGACTCCCGGGCGTTTCCTGCTTCACCAGGATGTAGATGGTCACGCCTTCGGGTCCCGACTCGACGCGCACCTTGCTTTCCGTCGGTGCCTCGGGGTCGGGTCGGGGCCGGCCGTCATGGGGCGGATCCGCGTGCGCGGCGGCTACGATCGCCAGAGCCAATGTGCATCCGACGGCGATGGCTCCCAAGGTCGCAGACGATCCTCGAGTGAGGATTACTTCGTTCACGGTCTTACTCCTCTCTGACGCTGTCGCGGACCTTCCAGACTCCGTCGATCCGTTGCATCGTCACGGTGTCCTGGAGAACGTCAGGGGTGGACGGAGTCGCCCCGACTGGTTCCTTCGTGACGGGATCGATGTAGTAGCTGTTGTTGTCGTACTCGTCGAAGATGATGGCCTGCTCGCCCATAATCTGGAGCACGACGGGCCGGCTGTTCACGACGATCTCCACGGCCTTGCCCTGGTCGATCAGCGTCTGCACTTCTCGCAGCGCCCGTTCGAGCCGGGCGCCGGTCATCACTTCCTCGAGGTGGCCCACGTCACGGTTCCGGAGGGCGTGGCGGTAGACGTCCCAGTAGTCGGCGTAGCCGGCAAGCACCTCTTCCTCGGGCGTTGTCGTGGCCGTCGTGGTCGTGGCCGTCGGCGGGATCGAAGTTGGAGATTCAGTCGGGCTTGCAGCGGAGGTGGCCATCGTTGTCGGCGTGGGCGAATTGGTCGGCTCGTCATCGCCGCCGCCGCCAGCCCTCGCGATCGCTACGGCGCCGGCACAGGACACACCCCCCAGCAGCAGCGCAGACGCCGTGGC
>CAZHMF010000149.1:0-4936 GCA_964533605.1 uncultured Anaerolineaceae bacterium | reverse complement strand
TGACCTCGTGTGGCGCGTAGAGCCGGAGGCCGAGAGGGGGTCGGCGCGCAAGGTGTCGATGCTGATCAGGAGCAGATTGAGCTGGGGCGGGGGCGGGCCGCAGCCGAGGAGGAGCAGCAGACTGCAGGCCAGCGAGCGGGCGCGACCCGGCACGCGGCTATCTGTACCAGCGCGAGACAGCTGGTGTCCAGCGCCGCGGGGGGGCCGACGTGGGCCTTCGCGGGCTTGCGCCCGCCCGGGGCCACTTCCGGTCGTCGCGGGTCTACTCGATCCCCGCCGTCTTCTCGAGCATGGCCGTCGTCAGTGACTTCGGCCTCTCGATGGGATAGCCGAGCGCCCGGTCCCACGTGATGTTGGCCAGGGTACCGATGGCGCGGCCGATACCGAACAGCACCGTGTAGAACGAGTACTCGGTGACGCCGTAGTACCACTGGATCACGCCGGACTGCGCGTCCACGTTGGGCCAGGGGTTCTTCGCCTTGCCGTGCTCCCGCAGCACGTCCGGCGCCACCTCGAAGATCATGCTGATGACCTTGAACAGCGGGTAGTCCGGCAGGTTCTTCAGGCAGAATTCCCGCTGCGACATGTAGCGCGGGTCCGTCTGACGCAGCACGGCGTGCCCGTATCCCGGGATCACCTGTCCGCTGTTGAGCGTCTCCCAGAGCGCATCCCGGATCACGTCCTCCGTGGGCTCCTTGCCGCCCAGCTTCTCGATGAAGGCCTGCGTCCAGCGCAGCACATTCTCGTTGGCGAGGCCGTGCAGCGGGCCGGCCAGGCCGTTGATGCCCGCCGACAGCGCGTAGTAGCAGTCGGATAGCGCAGAGGCCACAAGGTGGATCGTGTGCGCCGAGACGTTTCCGGACTCGTGGTCGGAGTGAAGGATGAAATACATGCGCGCCACGTCATCGTACGGCGCCTCGATGCCCATCATGTGGGCGAAGTTGCCGCCGAAGTCCAGGTTGGGATCCGGGGCGATGATGTCGCCGTTCTTGAACTTCAGGCGATAGATGTAGGCCCCGATGGTCGGCAGCTTGGCCAGGAGGTTCGTGGCGTCCTCGTACGTGGGGTCCCAGTAGTCCATCTTGCCGAGGCCCTCGTTGTACTTCTTCGCGAAGATCGACTCGCCCTGCATCGCCACGATGGCGGCGGAGAACATCGCCATGGGATGGGAGTCGGCGGGCAGCGCACGCAGGACGTCCCAGACGTACTCGGGGACCTGGGCGCGCTTCTTGAAGTCCTCCACCACCTCCTGCGCCTGCTCCGGCGTGGGAATCTCACCGGTGAGGATGAAGTACCAGAAAGCTTCCACGGAGGGGTAGTCGCTGCCGGGCAGCTTGGGCAGAGCCGCGAAGGTCTCCGGGATCGTCTTGCCCCGGAAGCGGATGCCCTCCGCGGGATCGAGATAAGAGGTATCCGTCACCAGGCACCTGACTCCACGAGCTCCGCCGATTGCCTGGCCGATGGTCACATCGCCGAGCTTGACGTCGGAGTATTGCTTGAGAAGCCTCGTGGTCCGGGGACGATGCTCCTCTATTTTCTGCCGCAGCGTTTCCTTGAGGCTGGACATTTGACCTGTCTCCTTGGGCTTGTGTTCACTCCTCCGCGAGTCTCGGCCACAACGGCTCTGTCGGCGGCGGACGGGGTACGGGTTCTGCACGGAAAAACGTCGTCATCACGAATCCCCTTCCGAGGTCAGCCGCTGTTTCGCCAGCAGGTCGAGCGGAAAAGGCTCGGTGTCCAGGAGCTCCGTGCTCTCCCGGAAGAATTTCTTCACGTCTGTGAGATGAACGCCGATCTCGGAGGGCAGCCCGGTGTCGATCAGCTTGCGTGCTATGCGGACGTACTCGTCGTGGACCATGGCGACGAACCTGTCTGCGGCTCGGTCCGCTTCGGGAACCTCCCTGAAGTCGAAGTAGTCCTGCACGCTCAGTGGCGCCTTGAGGATCAGGACCGGGGTTTTGTCTTCGTCTTCCTCGAGCCGCCCGCGCACGGCGGCCTCGAACAGCATGGGAGAGAGATCTTCGTGCGTGATGTTCCACTCGCGCTCGTACGGGCGGTGCGTGAAGAAGTCGATCGTCTCTTCCTCGGTCACACCGACGGCGAAGACGCTGCCGGGGAACGGCGCGTCCGAGATCTTGTAGTCGGCGAAGATGATCTCGCCACAGGTCGCGTTGCCAGCCTCCGAGGAGGTCTCGCTCTTCTTCGCCCAGGCCGCTCTGCCGCTCGAACGCACGTCTTCGAACTCGCGGAGGATCTCGAACTTCTCGCACTCCGGGGGCCGGGCTGGGACATCGGTCACCCCCTGGATGCGCGGAAGTGAGACCGTGATCGTCGTGCCCTTGCCCACTTCGCTCTCGATGGACAAATCGCCTGAAAAATCGGCGATGGTCTGCCTCACGAACACGAAGCCGAGCGAGTGGATCTCTCCATCGAGGCTTTTGCGGTCCGTCAGGAGCTGCTGAATCTTCGCCTCGGGCATTCCCGAGCCGGTGTCGCGCACCCTCAGCGCAACCTGGTCGCCGTCAACCGTCGCGCTGATGTTCAGAATGCCGACCTTCTCGTCCTTCATCGCGTCGACGGCGTTCATGACGAGATTGAAGAACATCCTGCGGAACCGATAGAGGTTGCCTTTCAGGACGGCGGAGTCCATGCGGTCGACCTGGATCTCTACTCTGGCACCGCTCTTCTCGGCCACGTAACCGCGGATGATGTGACGGACGAAGTTCTGGATTTCGGCGGCCATGTCGAAATGCCGGGAGAGATCTTCGTCGCTGGTCTCATCCCGGAAATGCTGGATCCGGGCCTGGACGGCGCAGATCCAGCGGACGCAGTTCATGTAGTGGGAATGGGATCGCGCGCTCCGTGAATCCGGCGGCAGGAACGAAAGCACGTTGGAGATCCGACCCCAGCGGGGATCCAGGATCAGGTCGCAGATGTCATGGACCGTGTCGACGTAGTCCCTGCCCAGCGCCAGAATCGTCTTGTCCGGCGAGAAGCTTCCTACGGCGTTGGAGTACTCGTGAAGCTTCTTGCGCTGGTTCAACGCCCGGGTCCTGAGCTCCTGAACATCCTGCGCGTGGATGACCTGGGCCTGGCTTACGTTGTAGACCTCAAGATCGGTGTTGACCGTCACGTGATAGTGGATGACTTCGTTGATGAAGCTCTCCACTCGCAGGTCGTGGATCAGGAACTTGACCTCTGCGACGTCTCTCTTGATGCCTTCCAGATCTTCGAACATCGCCCTGCCAATGCGGATTCGGGAGCCGCGAGGGGTGTCGTCGTAAGGACATGAGGGCAGGGGGTCCAAGCGCCGCGTCGACCGTAGAAACATGGTACGGTGCGGGTCGACGGGCAATGAGGGGCTCTGCCGAGTTGTGGGGCCGGCTGCACGCTCGTGCCGGCCTCGCGATATGCGGTATGGAGGGCCCGGTCCATCCTCGTCTGGTCCACGGGCTCACCGTCCTGGCAGGCGTTGAGGAGTCCTCCATAACCCCCGCCGACTCCCTGGCGATGGCGAGCACGTTGCGCATCTCATGGGTGGTGTTTGCGGCGATACGGGCCGCGAATGCGGCTTCCCGGTCAGTTGTCCACTCCGTGGGGGGTCATCTCCCGGAATTGGGGGCACAGGTAGCGGAGAATACGACGCTGTGGCTCCACGATCCCGAGGTTGCGTACGATGTTGCAGGGATCGTGAAGCGTGACGGGGGCCGGTGCGCGTCGATCGTCCGTTCCTCTTCGCCATCCGGGAGCGGCCGACGGGGACGATTCTGTTCCTGGGCATCCTGCGTGACCCTGGTGCCTGAGGCAGCGGCGATGGGGCGGTGAAGGGGTAGGGCGACTCGCGCGTGTTGTCGTCGGTCTGGGTGTAGAGGGCGTCCGAGCGCCGCTCTAACGCCCCCGGGGGAGCGCCGTCAGGTCCACGTCTGGTGGGCCCGAAGATGCGGATCGCGTGAAGCCCGTCCCGCGCTCCACGAAATCGTCGAAGAAGCCGCCCATCTTCATGAAGGCCTTGCCGCCCTCGACCCCCGCGGCGAAGTCCTTCCGCCACCCGCGGGCCCCTGTGGCATCGGTCTGGAACGTGAGGTCCCGCACCTCGTACCAGGACTCCTTCGCGTCCATCACCCACTGGTTGTCGAAAAACGCCGACCGGGTCCGGTCGCCGTTCTCGGGGTCGAAGTTCTCCACGAAGGAATAGAGTGACCGCGCGTAGGAATCGGTGTGGGGCCGGCGGAACGAGGCGATGAGATGCCATCCCCCCGCCTCCGGCAGGTTCACCCAGGAGGTGTAGTCCGTGGAGCCGTCCCCGTTGGGTCGAACCTCGGTGAGGAACCGGTACGTGGTTCCTGCAGACCACATGAACGGGAAGCGGCTCTGGCCGCCGGAGCCCTCTTCGCCGAACTCGCCGACCAGAACGGCGGCGCCCTTCCCGTTCAGCCTCACCCTGTAGTCGTCGGGAATGGATGAGGGGTCGTCGGTCTCGTAGGGAGACCAGATGCTGAACAGGAACACACGGCGGTGGGGCCCGT
This sequence comes from uncultured Anaerolineaceae bacterium, assembly GCA_964533605.1. Lineage (GTDB taxonomy): Bacteria > Chloroflexota > Dehalococcoidia > Tepidiformales > Tepidiformaceae > DASCML01. Next base: position 410 of record CAZHMF010000149.1, on the reverse strand, counting down.
TGACCTGCATGCCGAAGTAGCCGCCGGAGAAGCCGTTGGCCATGAAGTAGCTCCCCTCCACGTCCCGACCCACAGGCACCGTGATCTCGGAGTACAGCCACTGGACGTCTATGTCCGGTGGTGCGCCCCACCCAAGATGCGTCGAGGGGCCGCGCCGACCCCAGTAGAACATCTTCCCTTCGTCGTCGTGGACGTAGTTCATCCCGTCGGTCGTCGCGGAGCCGCTGACGTTGATGGCCGTGGGTCGGCCGAAGGTGGTGCCATGGGTGGCTAGGAGCCTGTCCGAGTAATACAGCGGGCCGCGTTGGGAGCATCACGACCCCAGATTCTAGGCGACGCTCCGAAGGCATAGCCGTAGCTACGTCGAGGAGCGTCAACGACGAAGATGGGGTCGTGCTGCCCCAACCCAC
>CAZHMF010000148.1:2205-4988 GCA_964533605.1 uncultured Anaerolineaceae bacterium | reverse complement strand
CCGGCATCGGGCCGAGTTCTCCACCGACCGTGGTGTCCTCGAATTCGATCCCGTGAGATTCGAGCGGATCCTCGCCGAAGGCAAAGGCGTCGAGCCTTACTGCGGTGCCGACCGCAGGCCCGTTGTCCCCGATCGGCTCGAAGGCGCGGCGTACGACGTTCTCCCGGGACTCAACGATGCGACCGATCGGCGCGGCCTGCCCATCCCACACAAGGCGGTAGGTGCCGTCTCGGCGCCACTCCTTGCTCCCCGCGGAGGTCGGTCTCAACTCGATCCAGGACGGGCCCCTGGCGGTGACGACCAGATCCGGTCTGTCTTCGGAAGGGCTGGCCTGAAGCCCGGCCTCCTCCAGTTGGCCTGCGAAGTACCAGGCCGCGCCGGAGAACACGACGGCTACCAGCGCGACAACGGCGCCAGCCGCGGCAAACGCCACGCGGGCGAACCTGCGGCCGGGTCTCCATGACATGGTGCGCGGTCCCCTCATTTCGGACCCCCGGGGTTTCGTGAAGGCGCAATCCTTTCTGGGAGGATAACAAGCGAGCGCCACGCCCCGGCATGGTCCGGCACCAGTCCCGAGGAGCATCGCTTCGCCGGGAGCGGTGTTATGAATGAGTGGGCCGGCTGCTCAACGGGTGCGGCCGGACGGCCGCTTCATCCAGGCCCTGATGAACTCGCCGAGCGCGGCCTCGTAACGTTTGGGGAAGACATTCCAGGAGCGAACGTGAGCAACTCCTTCGTAGCGCTCGTACTTCACGATGTCGGGCCTGGCGGCGGCGAAGCGGTCGCTCTCCGCGACCGGCGTGCGATCGTCCTCGCCTCCGTGGAAGAGGAGGACGGGAACACTCAACGACGGCCAGAACCGCCGCACATCCATCTCGCGAAGCGGGGCCCGCAGGAGAACTGACGCGATCTTCGTCAGCGGGCTTGTCAAGAGGGACGGCATCCCGGCCCGGGTAACGACCAGCTCCACGCAACTGTCGAACGAGTGTGCAGGCGCGTCGAGGATCAGTGCGTCGACGTTCGTGGCGGCAGGCGACAGGCCCATGAAGCTCAGACAGATAGCACCCCCCATGCTGAAACCCACGAGCATCACGCGCTCGGCACCGCGCTCCCTCGCGAACTCGACCGCCGCCTCCAGGTCCTTCCATTCGGATCGGCCGTAGCCGTAACGGCCGTCGGGGCTGGCCGGCGCACCTTCGTCGTTCCTGTACGTGATTGCGAGGACCGTGGCCCCCGCGGTCTGCATGACGGGAAGCGCCCTGAGCGCCTCGCCCCGGTTGGCGCCCTTTCCGTGGACCATGATCGCCCAGCGCGAGGACTCGCCGGGGATCAGCCAGGCCGGCATCTCGCCGAGAGGCCCCTGAACGACGACGTCCTCGAAGGGGATGCCGTGCGCCTCCCGCGGATCATCTCCGAACGCAAACACGTCGAGCCGCGCCATCGCTCCCCCCTCGGGGACGCCTTCCTCCGGCGGCCGGTAGCTGCGACGGACCGAGGAAGCGTCGAGCGCCAGGATTCTCCCTACGGGCGCAGTGCCACCGTCCCAGATGAGGCGGTAGAGTCCTTCGCGCGCCCAGTCGAGGGAATCCCTCGAAGCCGGACGGAGCTCGATCCAGCCGTCCCCCACGGCCCCGACGGTGACGTCGAACGGGGTCTCATTTGGAGCCGCGCGGAGGCCCTCCCGTTCGAGTACGGCTGCGAAGTACCAGACGCCTGCGGCCATGGCCGCGGCCACGGCGAGGACAAGCAGGGTGAGGACGGCGATGATCACGGCGGCTCCAGCGGAGGATGTGCAGGTGGCGTGATGGAGGAGTTCCGGGGAACCCGGAACCCGGAACTCTACTCCACTCCTTCCTTGCCTTCGATCCGCAGCGGCGGCCGTTTCCCTATACTTCGCTCCGGCAGCCTCGCTGAGCTGCCGGAGGTTCCAATGCTCGACCAGGCGAACTACGAGACGATCAAGATCGAAAAGCGCGGGATGGTTGCCGTGCTCACGCTGAACCGGCCCGAGCGGCTCAACGCCGTAAACCCGGCCATGCATTCCGAGCTCACGTCCGTTTTCTCGGACGTCCAGGCAGACGGTGACGTGCGGGCGGCCGTCATAACCGGGGCCGGGCGCGGCTTCTGCTCGGGGGGCGACTTCGGGAGTGACCGAGCGTCTCGCGAGCCTCCCAGGACGGGACTTTCGACGATGCAGGAAGCACGACGGATCGTCGACAACCTGCTGGACTGCGAAAAGCCGATCGTGGCTGCCGTAAACGGCGCCGCCGTCGGCCTGGGCGCGACCGTGGCACTCCTCTGCGATGTCGTGATCGCGGCCGAGAGCGCTCGCTTCGGCGACACTCACGTGCGGATGGGGATCACCGCCGGGGACGGCGGAGCGGTCATCTGGCCGCTGCTCGTTGGTGTGAACAAGGCCAAGCATTACCTGATGACGGGTGACCTGATGTCGGCCCGCGAGGCGGCGGACCTGGGGTTGGTGAACCGCGTGGTCGATGACGGTGAGGCGCTGAACGCAGGCCTCGCCGAGGCAGAGCGGCTGGCTGCGGGTGCACCCTACGCGGTGCAGTCCACCAAGGTTGCGGTGAACAAGCTCATCAAAGCGGTCTCGAACCTCGTTCTGCCTCTTTCCCTTTCACTGGAGGAGGTATCGATGACGAAGGAAGACCACCGCGAGGCAGTGAAGGCATTCCAGGAGAAGCGGGAGCCGCGGTTCACGGGGTAAGTCGCCACCAACCGGGTCCGAGCCGCCGGCTATTGCCGGCGGACAGGATCCCACGGGC
>CAZHMF010000148.1:0-2105 GCA_964533605.1 uncultured Anaerolineaceae bacterium | reverse complement strand
GGCGCCGGCTTGCGGTGCCTACGTGCTCCCGTGGCCTCGCTTGCCGGCGACACGGCGCTCCGTGCGCTTTGTCTGGCCGTGCCAGGCCTTCGGCTTGTAGCTCGAGATCGTCACCGGTCCTTCGTACGCCTCGGCGGAGCCGCTCACGAGATCCGCTCCGAAGAAGTTGCCGGCTGTCGCCTGGACGTCGGCCGCGAAAGCGGCGCCCTCGCCCGGGAGCGCGAAGTTGCGCTCCGGCATCCAATCCTGGAAGAGATCCTTCTGGATGGGGGCGGTGAGGCCATCGCCGACGGGCAGGCGGAGATCGCGGACACCTTCGAGGAAGAGGGAGCCGAGCGAGAGGCCGGGGCTGGCGGCCGCGTTGATCGAGCTGACGGCGGCGGCCATCTCGGCGAGCCGCGCCGACAGATCCGCCGGGGCCAGGTAGCGATCCTGCGCCGGTCGCTTCTCGCGCTCCGCAGCAGCGACCGTGCCGTTTCGTGAAATGCGAATGAATCCCGTCGCCTCCGAGGAGAGCGCGAGTTCGATCTCGCCTGCCCCCGCGGAGATGCTGTCGGCGGTGAACCCCCAGCGCTTCGAGAAGTCGAGATCGAGGAGCGCCTCATGGTTGGCATTGGCCCACTTGTAGACATCCTGGGTCGCCATCCGTGGGGACCCCACGACTGCCACCGTCATGTAGTTGAAGTGGCCGAAGGCGGTGCGGCTGATCATACCGTTGACGTTCGTCTCGGCACGGCCGCGAAGGAGGCGGTCCTTCTTCATCAGCACGTCGAGCTCGGAACGCCGCAACACGTGCACCAGGCCCGAATCCGACCGGGAATATATGCTCCCCGTCGACTCGACCAGGACTGGAGGCGAGCCGGTCTCCACGACCCGGATCAGGCCGACGGTCTTTCCGTCGACGTCGACGGTCGCGGTCTCGAGCAGGGCCTCGCTGCCGGGCCCGAGCTCACCGGCGATCCCGGCCAGGTCAGCGGCGGATACCGAGGCGCCGGCGATTCCCGTGATCTTCCCATCGGCACCGGCTTCTGCGCCGACGACTATGAGACCCCCGCTGGCATTGGCGAGGGAGGCCGCGGCAATTGCGGCTTCAGCCGCGGACCAGGCGGCGATCGCCGCCACTCGCTTCGGATCCGGGTCGGCGCCGACAAGGCCGGCGACGTCTGCTGCCTGCACCTCGGCAAGAGGTTTGGACGCGATACTCATTGTGGATGCCCTCCGTTTCGACCAGCTTGGTGGAGTTTGAGGACCGCTTCGTGCCGGTGGTCCGGCAGTTCCTCGGTGATCCAATCGCCTCCATGCATCCGGCCCTCGAGGATTGCATCGATCAGATCCCGTTCGGTCTTGACGTTTTCGGGGAACACCGTGAAGGTGGCACCGACCTCGGGATGGCGATGTGTGTCGCTCCCTCCGGTCGTTGGAAGCTCCTTCCCCCGGGCGACGGCACCGGCGAAGGCGCGTTCGACGCCGCCGGCAAGTCCATTCTGTACTTCGACGGCATCGACGAGGTCGAAGACCCACAACCCGAGAGCCTCCTCGAGCATCTCGAGCGATTTGCCGCTCTCGAAGTCCGTGTCGGGCGGCTTGATGCGCTTCCGGAACGGATGAGCCAGGACCATCGCTCCTCCAGCTTCAGTCACGAGCTTGCGGAGCTCATCGACGGTGGGGAAACGCTGAAACCGGCGGGGTGAGCGAAGACCGTAGACGAGAACGTGTCCGTAGTCCGAGGTGTCCACTTCCATTCCGCCGATGACCATGAAGTCATGTTTGTCAGCAAGCCTTTCGACGCGCTTCTGCTCCCATGTCTGGTTGTGCTCAGTGACACAGATGCCGTTTAGTCCGTAGGCCTTCGCCTGTTCGATGAGGACATTCGGGTCGGTGTGGCTGTCGCCCGAGCCCCAGCCGGTGTGACAGTGCATGTCAATCAGCTGAGCCAAGGCACCGTCCCTCGCCGGATGTCACAGCTCGCGAAACTGGATGAAATCGCAGGCGTCGTCCTCCTCGGAGCGAAATACGCCAAGGGTGTTCTTCAGGAGGGGGGTCCTGTCGCCCTTGAGATAGTCCGCTCCCAGAGTCGCCAGAGCGGTTGCCTCGGGTGCGGCGGG
>CAZHMF010000147.1:0-4993 GCA_964533605.1 uncultured Anaerolineaceae bacterium | reverse complement strand
GCGACGCGGCCGTGCCGGCCGATGACCCGGCCAAAGTCGGACTCCGCGACGTCGAGGTGAACCACAACCCGGCCGCCGTCGTCGCGCTCGTCGACGCTGACTGCGTCGGGCTCGTCGACGAGCGCCTTTGCGAGATACTCGGTGAGAATGCCCATCTTCGAGGCCACTGTCAGCTCCCCTGTCCGGCGGAAACACCTTCGCGCTTCAGGATCTTGGCCACCGCCTCCGATGGCTGCGCGCCCTTTCGGATCCACTCCTGCGTGCGCTCACTGTTGATGCTGAGGGTCGGAGGATCGGTATGCGGATCGTACGATCCGAGTGTCTCGAGAAAATCGCCATCTCGGCGGTCGGGCTGGTCCGCGACTACCACCCGATAGTAAGGTTGCCGGCGTTTGCCTACGCGGCGGAGGCGTATTCGAAGCATAGAGTCCAAGGTCTCCGGCGCCCTGAGGGCGCAAGTAATGTGCTTCGATGCTAGCTGATCACTGCTCTACGCGCTTTCGTGTTGTCGGCCCGTGAGGCCCTCCCTGGAGCCGCTCGAGCCGGAGCGACAGCCCGTCGGGATCGTTCCCTCCACCGCACCTCCAGCCGGACGGGCTTGCGACGGCTATCACTCCGCGCCCGTCGGCGACCGCGAGGGCGTTTCTGCGCTCCCAGGCGGGCACTCGCTGTTCCGAGACCACCCTCCTGAGCCGCCGCCAGCGTCCGTTCTGTAGAACGCGGTCTCCGGGAGCCGGCGGTCTTGCTCGCAGAACCCCCTCGGGGACGATGCCGTTGACCGCGTCGCCCCCGGAAGACGCCTCCGAGGCGACCACGATCCGCCACGCGGCCATCACCGTCGTCCCCGGGATGTTGAGGACCACCTGTTCCGACCGCTCCGGAATGACGGCTGCCCCGACACGAACGAGGCCTGTCGAGACCTCCACTTCTCCCTCGCCGAAGCGCACCCGCCCGCTGCCGCTCCCCAGGATCTGATCGAGGTTGTGCAGCACGGTCCGGTTGACGTTCGGCTCCAGCTTGATGGCGGCGAGCTCCCGTTCGACTACGAGCGACCGCGCTTCCGTTGGAAGGGACCGGAAGTCGCCAAGTGAGAACAGCGATCCGGCGGAGCCGCGGCTCAGCGGCCGGAGCCGGTCGGCGGCGCGCTGGACGGGGCGGAAGGCCTCCCGCGCATTCCCGGCGAGACGCCGCAGCGACTCGTCAACGGATGGGTTGATGGCGCGCAGTGCCGGCAGAGTCTCGCGATGAAGACGGTTGCGGAGGAAGGATGTGTCGTCGTTCGAGACGTCGCGTCGTGGCTCCACCCCGGCAGCGCTGCAGACGGCCGCCGTTTCCTCTGCGCTCAACGTCAAGCAGGGGCGGATCAACCGGATAGCCGGGGCGCCGGGCACATAGCCCGACGGGAGCATGCCGCGGAGGCCGCGGATCCCCGAGCCCCTGAGAATGTGCATGAGCACGGTTTCGGCCTGGTCGTTCGCCGTGTGGCCCGTCGCCACACAGTCCGCCGCGCGTTGACCGGCGGCGAAAGCAAGGAACCGATACCGCATGGTGCGAGCGGCCGCCTCTATCCCGGTTCGTTTCTCCCCGGCGAGCGCAGCGACGTCGCCCTCGGCCGTCAGGCAGTCAACCCGCAGTGATTCGCACAGCCCCCGCACCCAGTCCCGGTCCCCGGCGCTGTCCGGCCGCAGCCGGTGGTCGAAGTGAGCCGCGACAATCTCCACCGCGGCGGTTTCGCGAAGGCGGCAGAGGACCATCAACAGAGCGACCGAGTCGGGGCCTCCGGAGACTCCGACGAGCACCCTTGTCACGCCATGCAGCAGTCGCTCTGACTCGATTAAGCGTGACACTTTCCTGAGGGTTGAGTCGGGCACGCGTTCTAGCGCGGGAACAGCCTTTTCCACCAGTCTCCGCTCTCCTCCGGGGTTCTCACCGGCTCCGGCCCGACCACGACGATCGCGATCTCTCCGTCCCGAACATACCCGAGGGTACGTCGAGCCTCCTGCTCAACGTACGCGTCCGAGGAAACGTATTCCACGATGGCGCGGAGCTGTGCGCGGTCGCTTTCGAGCTCCTGGACACGCCTGGCCGCTGCGGCCTCATCTCGAGCCACGTTGTGCGACTGAAGGGCTTCAATCGCTGCCGTGTATGCGAAGTAGCCTGAAAACACCAGACACAGAGCGAAAACGAGCCGGCCAGAACTCATTACTTGCCGTCGCTATACCCGCCAAAAGTAACCTAGCCGGTGGGAGATCAAGAATCAAGACCATCGAGGTGACAGTGGTCATTGATGGTTCGAACAAATGTTCTTTCCGGCCGCCAGTCAAATATCGATAATGATGACAAATCGACCGACATTCGCCGGAATTCCGAGATCGGTAAGCCGATCAGCTGGCACAGCATTACCCGAAGCACAAAATTGTGGGAAACGATTGCGATCTTTTCCGCTTCGGAATGCGTCAAAGAGGGCACAAAGCCGGACACGCGCTCGGCCAGCTCGGCGATCGACTCACCTCCGGGCATGCGGACATGATGCCCGTCCGGGCCCGCCCAGCGGCGGAGCAGGTCGGGGTAGCGCTCCCTCAGCACGGAGAACGGCAGTCCCTCGGTTTCGCCGACTTCAAGTTCGATGAGCCTGTCGTCGACGATAACCTCCGTGCTCGCTCGTGCGGCCAGCAGGTCGGCTGTGGCCCGCGCGCGTTGCAGAGGGCTGGAGTAGACGGCGTCCAGTCCTTCGCTTGCGAGGCGCTCTCCGGTCGCCACAGCCTGTCTCCGTCCGAGAGCCGTGAGGGCCACGTCAGAGCGACCAAAGCCGACGCCGTCACGGTTGTAGGCGGTTTCGCCGTGTCGTATCAGATAGAGGTTCAAGGGTGCCTCCGGATGTGGTGCCGGCCGGGCGCGCTCGTGGGTTGCACGGCTGCGCCGGCGCCGGAGTTCAAATGTACTGACCGGTCCGTTTCCACGCTCGGCGGGCGGCTGACTCATCTTCGAGAATGATCCTCAGGCGTGTGAATCCGGCGGCTTCAGCCTCGGGGAAGACGGCCGCCACGACCTGCTCCGGTCGGGCGGTAGCATCGTTTCCGGCCGAGAGCCGCATCGTCAGCGTGGATCCACCCCCGGGACGCACCCCGGTCCGGATCCAGCCCACCAGGGCTCTCAGGTCGTACGTCCGTTTCTTGTTCTGGCGCGTCTCCGTCCACTCGAAAGCAGTGGCTTCGAGAAACCTCCCGGCGCGTTTCCCGGCCTCGACCGCTCCGACTCCAGGGAGGTCGACCCGATAGTCCGCCCATCTCGCCGCCGCCTGTGGAGATGGAGACCGAAGAGGCACTTCGATGCCGGAAGTGGGCTGGAGGTCATCGCTCGAGCAGCGTCGAACTCGTTCCACGGCCTCCGCCACCGGCACTCTCTCTGTGAGAGTAACGTCCACTATCTCCGCTTCACCCTCGAAGCCGAGCGGAAGCGGCCCCGCGAAGGCGAGACGGGGATGGGGGGTGAATCCCTCCGAGTAGGCGAGTGGAAGGCCGGCTCGCCTGATCGCACGTTCGATTGCGCGGAGGACGTCCAGATGAGCGAGGAACCGGAGACGGTTGCCTTTGCGGTAGGTAAGACGGATCTTCTGAGCGCTCACGGCATGATCGTAACAGCCCTTTTCGGGCTCAGCCGCTCAGGCCGTCCGCAAGATTCTCGGCGGCCGAGTGAGGGTCGAGCCGGCGATCCGAGACCGCCTCGACGAGTTCATCGAGCGACTCGGCCGCGGCGGAACGCATCGCTCGCTCCAGAAGTATCGCTCGCGTAAACGTCAGGATCTGGTGGCGTGCATCACGAGCCCGGTGCTCGTCGAGCCGGCCGGATTCCTCCAGCCAGGCCCGATGCTCGCCGATCGCTGCGATAAGGTCATCTATCCCCTCTCCGCTTGTGGCGACCGTCTTCACGATCGGTGGGCGGCGCGTGCCCGGGGGTGACAGCGTCAGCAGCGCCGCCAGCTGGGCGGCCAGCACGTCGGCACCGGGGTGATCGGCTTTGTTGACCACAAGCACGTCTGCGATCTCGATAATCCCGGCTTTCAGTGCCTGGATGTCGTCACCGGTCCCGGGGTTGTTCACGAGGACCGTCGTCAGCGCGGTCCCTGCGATCTCGACTTCATCCTGACCCGCGCCCACCGTCTCAACCATCACCACGTCGAAGCCAAACGCGTCCATCACTGCGACGACGTCGTTGATCGACGGCGCCAGGCCGCCCAGCGCCCCTCGGCTTGCCATGCTTCGTAGGAACACCCCGGGATCGAGGGCCAGATCCTGCATCCGGATGCGATCGCCGAGGATTGCGCCTTCGGTAAAGGGGCTCGAGGGGTCAACGGCGACGATCCCGACAGTCTTGCCCTGTTGCCGGTAGGCGGCTGCCAGGGCTCCTGTCAGCGTGCTCTTTCCCGAGCCGGCTCCGCCGGTGATGCCCACGGTCTGAGCGTGCCCCGAGTGCGGGTAGAGGGAGCGCAGACTCTCTCGCCCGGCGGCGGTGCCGTTTTCCACCAGGGTCACGACGCGCGAAAGTGCCCGCCGCTCGCCGGCGAGGAAGCGCTCGACGAGGTCGCTCACTAGTTCTTTGCGTGCTCGTGCACGAACTTCACGATGTCTTGCGTGTTGGTCCCGGGACGGAATACCGCGGCGAATCCGAGCTCTGTCAGAGTTGCGGTGTCCTCTTCCGGGATGATCCCGCCACAGAAGAGAAGGACGTCGTCGACACTTCGCTTCTTCAGTTCAGCGACGATCCTTGGAAAGAGCTCCAGATGGGCGCCGGAGAGGATGCTCAGTCCGACCACATCGACGTCCTCCTGCAGTGCCGCCTCGGCGATCATCTCGGGAGTCTGCCGGATACCGGTGTAGATAACCTCGCAGCCGCCGTCCCGGAGAGCCCTCGCCACGACCTTCGCCCCCCGGTCGTGGCCGGCCAAGCCAGGTCTCGCGATGAGGACACCGATCTTCGCCTCTTCGCACACAGA
>CAZHMF010000146.1:0-5041 GCA_964533605.1 uncultured Anaerolineaceae bacterium | reverse complement strand
CGGCGAAGAGATGGGCACTGGCGCCGCGCGGCCCCATCGAGTCCACGCTGTACCGACGGGCGCGGAGAACGGCGACTACGGTCTCCGGATCCCCTTTGAACGGGGTGCTGTGGCGATGGAGGGCACGGTCGAAATAGGCTTCTGAGACAGACCTACGTGGCCTGTTCACGCTGCGCCAGACCGGCCTGAGCCTGCTCACAGTGCAGACCGTTACCGCCAGGATGATCGTCGCCCAGAGAGCCGAGAACCACGGGGAGTGGAACACGTCAAACAGCCCGAGCGCGTCGAGCGGACGGGTCAGGGGGCCGAGATCGTCACGCTGAAGCTCGAGCCAGGCAGAGCGCGCAGCCGGGTTCGTGCGCATCGGGGCCGGGATCTGGGGAAGGATCGTCCCGAGCAAACCCGTCAGCACACCCGCCCCGAGGAGCATGAGCGCGAACTTGACGTTGATCAGTAGGCTCCAGATCGATCTCAGCGGATCGAACCCGTTATCGGTGCCAGTTCTGCTACCCGCGAGCGCCGTCGGCCGCTCCGCGCTCACGGGGCGGCGGCCGCTCTGATCTGCGCGAGGTCATCCTCGCGTAGCTGCCCCGCAATGGCACGAATAACTACCCCGTCTCCGCTCACGAGAAAGCTCACCGGGAGACCGCGCCCCACCCGATAGGCGAGGGAAACGTCGCCATCCCGGTCGAGCACGAGCGGAAAGGTCACCTCGAACTCTGAGACGAATTCGTCGACCGCGGAAAGCGACTCCTGCTGGTTGACTCCGAGCACGACCAGCCTCTGCTCGAGGTCCGCCGCCAGCGTATTGAGCCCGGGAGCTTCGGCCCTGCAGGGCCCACACCACGAGGCCCAGAAATTGACCAGCACCGGAGTGCCGCGAAAGGAGCTGAGGCGTACCAGCGACCCGTCGGGCGCCCGAAGCTCGAAGTCGGGTGCAAGTCGCCCCGGTGTGGCTGCCGGCTCTCCCCCATCCGGGTTAAGACCGGATGGGAGTGCGACGATTCCGCGAGCATCCAGGTCCGGTCCGCCGCCACCCGAATCGCGAAATTCGAACCACCAGACGAGCCCACCGACGACGACGATGACGGCGAGCGCCAGACCGAGCGTTGACCACGGAGAAGCATACTCGCGTCGCGCCCCTTCGCGGTCATCAGGGTCTCCGTGCTCGCCCGGCACCATCCGATCACGTTAGCACGGTGTATGACCTGAAACGGTCGCCGGCCCGGGCGGCTGCGAGGCGCCGGCCGGCGGTGCGCAGCGCGCTCGGAGCATTCCGATCCGGGCCCCGGATTGCGACTGATTCGGGTTCGGGCCGTACACTTTTCAGATGGAACCAGAATCACGGTCGTATGAGTCCGGGCGCCTGCGCCTCCGTTACCTGGTATGGGGAGATGAGGCGAATCCGCCGCTGATACTGATCCACGGCACGAGGGATCATGCTCGCTCGTGGGAACCGACGGCACGGGCGTTGCTGGATCGTTTTTCTGTGTACGCTCCCGACCTTCGTGGCCACGGCGATTCGGAGTGGGCTCAGGGCGGAACGTACTCGATCATCGACTACGCGCTGGACATCCACGCGCTTGGCGATGCCATCGGTCGGGGGCCCTATGTCATCGTCGGCCATTCTCTCGGCGGCGGTGTCGGGCTCCAGTACGCGGGAGCCTTCCCTGAGTTGGTGACGAAGATCGTGTCGATCGAAGGCCTTGGTGGCCTGCAGTGGTCTGCATACCGTCGCCGGCCGGCGCACGTTCGTATGCGGACGTGGGTCGAAAGCATGAGGGCGCTCGAGAAGAGAGTCCCGAGGGCCTATCCGGACTTTGAAGCGGCGGCCACACGGATGATCGAAGCCAACCGCCATCTGAGCCACGAGATGGCCCTCTACCTCACCCGCACGGGGACGCGTGACGTGGATGGCGGTCTCGCCTGGAAGTTCGATAACTTCACACGGTCGGGGTCGCCGTATGAGTTCAACATGGAAGATGCGCGGGACCTCTGGAATCAGATCCGCTGCCCGGTTCTGGTCATCTCCGGGAAAGACGGCTGGGGAAACACGAATGTGGAACCCGATTTCTCAGCATTCCACGACTACCGGCACGTTGAGGTCGCGGATGCCGGGCACTGGGTGCAACACGATCAATTCGACGTGTTCGTGAAGCTGCTCAACGAGTTCCTGGACGGGGACCGGCAGGCAGAGAGTTAGCGGACCGTACGCGCTGCAGGGCGTTGCCATTCCGCCGGCCGTAGGCCCCTCCGCGCTGCTGCCGGGGTTGCGAATTCGCGGTTCGATGCGACCGGGATGACTGCCTCCAGGGGCAACCACTGTACCCCGTAAGCGGCCCCTGACCGAGTATTCTCCATTCGCTGTGTCGCAACTCCCGGGGATGCTATCCTCCCCTCGCGAGGCGGACCCTCTCAGCTGAGCGGGCTGCCGGCAAACCAGAAATACCAGAATCGGTCGGGTTGAAATGTCGAATCGCCAGGCTCGTCGCGAACAGTCGCGCGCGCTCCGCGCTCAGCGTGCAGCAGGCCGGGGTCGGTCCGGCCGCCGTTCCGGCGGCGGTGGAAGGCGGCCCGGGGGGGATTCCTGGATCACCCAGCCGTTCACCCTTCTCGCGCTCGCGTTCGGTGTCGTGCTTGCCATCGTTCTCGGAGTGGTTCTCGTCCTTTTCCAGGGAGGGGAGAGCGACGCGGCGGTGACGGCGCTCGAGCAGGCGGCCGTCGATCTTCCCGCTGATTTGGCAGACGGCCTTACGCTCGGGAACGACGATGCGCCCATCAAGCTGACTCAGTATGAGGACTTCCAGTGCCCGTTCTGCCTTCGCTACACCGCGAACCAGGAGCCGGCAATCATTGAGGAGTACGTGAAGACCGGTAAGGTCCAACTGATCTTCGGACACTTCGCTGCGCTCGGACGGGAGTCCACATGGGCGGCCAACGCGTCCAGTTGCGCCGCCGATCAGAATATGTTCTGGCAGTACTCGAATGCGCTCTTCGGCAAGCAGGCGGATGCCGGACAGCTCGACGACGAGAGGCTGAACGTTGGCCGTTTCGATCTCGCGGAGCTGAAGACGTTCGGTCGGGAGATTGGGATCCCCGACCAGACGAGCTTTGAAGCCTGCGTGGACGGCCTCGACCACGAGCAGGAGGTCATCGACTCCCAGACTCGCGCCCGGTCTCTCGGGATCACCGGAACACCCGGATTCCTCCTCAACGGCGCGCCATTCCCACAGGCCGGGGCCCTCGCCACCGTCGAGGAGTGGCGCACGTTCCTCGACTCGGCCATCGAACAGCTGGCGGAGCCGACTGCGGCGCCGCAGGCGCAGACGGCAACTCCCGAGCCGGCGGCCGAGACCGTCACCGCCGAGCCCGCTGCCACTGCAACGCCGTAGTCGCGGGCAGCCCCCCGAGGTTAAGACCGTCCTGATTCAGCGTTCCCTACAGGCCCTCTGTGTCGGGAGGGACCCGCCTCCAGCACATATAATGCTTGCAGGAGGTGTCCACTCAGAGACATGAACCTGATGAAAACAACGTTGCTGCTTGCGCTGCTCACCGGCCTTCTGGTGGCGGTGGGCGGTCTCGTTGGCGGAACGGCCGGGATGATCCTCTTCCTCCTTATCGCCGCCGCGATGAACTTCTTCGCGTACTGGTTCAGCGACAAGGCGGCGCTGAAGATGGCGGGTGCGAAGGAAGTCGCCGAGGGCGAGGAGCCCGGTCTTCACGCGCTCGTGGCAGAGGTCGCGGCAGAGGCGGGCATGCCCAAGCCACGCGTCTTCGTGATCCACACGGACTCACCCAACGCCTTCGCCACCGGGCGGAACCCGGACCACGCGGTCGTCGCGGTGACAACAGGGATCCGAAGAATCCTCAACGAACGCGAGCTGCGAGCCGTCATCGGACACGAGATGGGCCACGTTCGCAATCGTGACATTCTGACTACGTCGATCGTTGCGACGATAGCGGGGGCCATCTCCCTGATCGCAAACGTCCTGATGTGGAGCTCGATATTCGGCGGGCGCCGGAACCAGAATCCGTTGTTGATGCTGCTGGCCATAATCGTCGCGCCGATCGCCGCTTCGCTCATCCAGATGGGAATAAGCCGGCAGCGGGAATACGCAGCCGACGCAACGGGCGCCGAGGTGACCGGCGACCCGCTCGCGCTCGCCAGCGCTCTGTCGAAGCTCGAAGGCGGCGTTCAGCTCGCGCCGATGCAGGAGACTCCCGTCCAGGAGTCCGTGGCGGCGCTCTACATCGTCAAGCCGTTTGCCGGAATGGGAGGAATGTCACGCCTCTTCAGCACCCACCCACCGGTGGCCGAGCGGGTGGAGCGGCTCCGGAGAATGGCCTCCGATCTCCGGAGGGCATAGTCCCGCTTCAACCCGGATCGTAGCGATCGAAGGGGCCCGGAGAGCATCCGAGCCCCTTTCTTGTCGGTCGACACCGTGCGGCCTGGGCATCTGCCAGAATGGTCTATAGCGAAGAGGACATGGCCGGGACACAGTTCGAGACCCTCTCCAGCCGCGAAGCGCGGATCTTGGAACTCGTTCGGAGCGGAATGCCGGACGCCGAGATCGCCGTGCGGCTCGGCTCCGGGATCGAAGAGACAAAGGCTCGGATCAGGTTGCTTCAGGAGCGGCTCGGCGTCCCCGAGCGAACCGCTCTGACACGCTGGACCGTGTCGCCGTCCGCGGACCCTGATGGCGCGGTGGCGACGGGGCCGCCGAGGTTGGAGCGTGCACCTCGGGTCACCCGCCTCCGGGCGTGGCTCTTTGCAACGGTCGTCGTCGCCGGGGCGTTTGCTGCCGGACTCAGTGTCGCTGCCCTCCGCCCGTCCGGATCCGCAGCTCCCACCCCGACGGCGGCATCGCGAGCCCTGACTACCGTCCATTCCTCCCCGACCGCAGCAGCTGTACCGACGGCCGCTCCCCCGGTGCTCGATCTGCCCTGGGGAGCCTTCGGAAGGCCGGCGACCTTCCCTCAGAACACAGTGATTGTGACGACCGAGCGTTGCTGGCAGTGTGGGGCTGCGGCGTCCGCCGTA
>CAZHMF010000145.1:0-5045 GCA_964533605.1 uncultured Anaerolineaceae bacterium | reverse complement strand
CGATGGGCCCCCTCAGCGGCGGCATCGCCGAATCCGAGGCCGGCGGCTTCTGGGGCGCCGAACTGAAGCGCGCCGGCTGGGACGGGATCGTCGTTCGCGGCGCCTCCTCGAAACCGGTCTACCTCTACATCAACAACGATAGGGTCGAACTGCGCGATGCCGGCCACGTCTGGGGAAAAGTCACCGGTGAGGTCGAAGACATCCTCCGCGAGGAGCTCGAGGAACCGCGGCTTCGCGTCGCTCAGTGCGGACCGGCCGGTGAGAACCTCGTCCGCTTCGCATGCATCATGAATGACGGCAAAGAGGCCTCGGGACGCGGCGGAACCGGCGCCGTGATGGGCTCGAAGAAGCTCAAGGCCGTCGCCGTTCGAGGCACCACTCCGGTTCCGGTGGCCGACAAGGCGGCCGTGGTCGAGATCGGAAAGTGGGTCTCCTCGACGCTCGAGACGAAGCACGCGGGCTTCGCGATGTATGGCACCGGGGCGGCGATGCAGGGCAAGGACCTCGAGGGCGGTACTCCTTCGCGCAACTTCAAGCTGGGGCAATTCGAAGGGATCTCGAAAGTCGACGCCGTGGCCGTCGCCGAAAACTACCGGATCCAGATGGACGCCTGCTTCGCCTGCTCCGTCCGCTGCAAGAAGGTCGTTCAGATCGAGCAGAGTGAGGCCAACGCCGGGACGACCTCGAAGGGAGTGCCGATCCGCTCCGACCCGGAGGGCCGCTGGAGCGTCGACCCTCGCTACGGCGGGCCCGAGTACGAGTCGCTCGCCTCCCTCGGCGGCAACCTGAACGTCGATGACCTGGTGGCCGTCTGCAAAGCGAACGAGATGTGCAACTACCTGGGGATGGATTCGATCTCCGCCGGGGCGACAATCGCCTGGGCGATGGAGGCCTTCGAGAAGGGCCTGATCACCGTGGAGGACACGGACGGCCAGCCGCTCCGCTTCGAGCACGGCGGCGACGTCGTGACCTGGCTCGAGAGAATCGCCCGCCGCGAAGGTTACGGTGACGTGCTGGCAGAGGGCTCGCAGCGCGTGGCAGAGCGCGTCGGGATGGGCTCCGAGCAGTTCCTGACCACGTGCAAGGGCGTCGAGATGGGGATGCACGACCCGCGGCACATGAAAGGCATGCGGCACACCTACCTGCTCTCGCCGACGGGCGGGGATCACTGCAACCCGACAAGCGACCGGGCCGGCGTTCGCAACACTGCCGGCATCTGCATCTTCCTCCAGTACGACGACGAGCAGACGCTCGATATCGTGAGGGCGGTGACCGGCTGGGACGTGACGCAGGATGACCTGCTGGCGGTCTCCCGCCGCGGCCAGGCGTTGGCGCGCCTCTTCAACCTCCGGCACGGCTTCACGAGAGCGGATGATGTCCTCCCGCTCCGGTTCCAGGAGGACCTGCCGAAGCACAAGGGCCTCTCAGCGGAGTTTCAGGCCGGCCTCGTGAACGGTTACTACGAGCAGCAGGGCTGGGACGAAGAGGGCGTGCCGACGCCCAAGACCCTCGCGAAGCTGGGGATCATGGAGGACTTCATCTCGCTCGAGGTGTAGGCGGGTGACCCGGGAACGGTCTGTTCAACCGGGGTTCATCGCCCGCAGGTAGGTCCCCAGATCGAAGTAGTCCCGCCAGGCCGTGATCCGATCCCCTTCCACCTCGAACACGCCGGTGACCGGCAGATCGACGTGGCGGCCGCCGGCGTCCGTGCGGTCGAGGCGCTCCGCGAAGACGATGTTCCCCGCCTCGGCCATCTGGAGCACCTCCCACTCCGTGCGCTCCCAGCTGCCCAGGAATCCTTCGATCGTCTGCCGGATCGCATCGCAGCCGGAGGCCGGCGGGCCCGGCATGTTGTGGTAGACGGCATCGTCGGTGAAGTAGGTCATGAGCTCATCGATGTCCAGCCGCGCCCAGGCTGCACAGAACTCGAGGATGACCTCGGACGGTTGTCTGCTCATCTGAGACCCTCCTTGCCGGCACGAGCATAGCCGACCCCGCGGGCGTTCGGTCCTGCCTCAGGACCTCCTCCCTCCCGCAGCGGCGCCCGGTCGAGCTCCGGGGAGTCCTCCATGAGGAACGCTAGCCCGAGGCGGCGGGCGGGCGGAGGATGGCGGTCTCCTGGTGCAGGCCCAACAGTCTACCCTCAGGATGCCAGACTCGAACCTCGCCGTGCCCGACGCCGTCGAACGACTGGCCGAGGAGCTCCAGAAGCAACCACTCCGTCTCCTCCTCGTCGATGACGCGATAGGTGTTGTCGAGGCTGAAACCTCTCGATTCGAACCCGCCGGCCGCCATGATCGCGGTCAGCACGAGATCGCTGGCGAGCGCCTGGGATGCGGCGTCGCCGAGTGCCAGACCGGGGATCCGGTACCAGATGGCGGTCCGGCCGCCCTCAGCAGGATTCCCGACTGCCGCACGGCGGATCGGTCCCAGTGCCACCCGCTCCTCGACCCGCGGCAACCAGCGCGGAGACGTCGCCGGTTCGAGGAAGTCCCCGAGCGGCGGACAGTCCTCCGGCCGAGGAACGTCGGGTCGCACGAGACCCCACACCTCCGGTCGTCCGCCCCGGACGGCGGCAGCACCGAGGCAACGTGCGATCACCAGGCCATCGTCGCGAGTCGCGGCACCGCGGAATTGAGCGAGCCGGGAGCGTCGTACCTCGAGATCGATTTCAAGAAGCACGGACTCGCCCAGGCTTGCCGACGCCAGGAACTGCGTCGAGATCCAGGCCACCGGCATCGAGGACGCGTCTTCCGCAGTGTCGATGAGCCCTGCCACAACGGAACCCCCGTACAGTACGCCGTCGCCGAAACAGGCCTTCTCATCGACCGCAAGCCTGAGCCGGCCCGGCAGGCCCGAGGACTGGAGCGTCAACAGCCCCGCTCTCGCCGCCATCTTCCCTCCGCCGGCCGAACCGCCGGCACATCGCCGGGATCCTAGCGGGGACGCTCGCTTCGGTCGCCCCGTCATCGGCGCCGCTCACCCGAGGTCGCCCCGTCATCCGCCCGCTCACCCCAGGGCAGACACCACCGGGACGATGTCCGAGGCAAGGTACTCGGCAGTCTCGTCGTGCCAGCAATTGAACTGCACTTCGTCCACGCCGGCCTCGGCGAGGCGGCCGAGACTTTCCACGACCTCGCCGGTGGTGCCGACTATCCAGCCGCGTTCTTTCGCGGCCTCGCGGAACCGAGCCGGGGAAACGTCGTCGGGCAAGCCGACCACATCCATCGCGAGGCGGGTCGCGCGGTCGAGCATGGCCTCGTCCTTGCCGACCCAGCCGAACGGATAGATCGAGGTGGCGATCGAAGAGGGGTCCCTTCCTATTTCCTCGCAGTACCGGGCAAGGACGGATCTTCTTTGCCGTACCTCATCAGCGGTGAGGTTCAGCGCGTTCCACTCGTCCGCATACCGGGCGGCTATGCGAAGTGTGTAGTCCTCGCTGCTGCCGCCGACGAGAACAGGCACACGCCCGCCGAGAGGTTTCGGGAGGCCATCGGCACCTTCGAGGCGATAGTACCGACCGTTGAACGACGAAGGGCCGTCCAGCCAGAGGAGCCTCATCAGGTGAAGCGCCTCAGCGAGCCGCTGAAAACGCTCCGCCGGCTCCGGAAACTCGATCCCGTAGGCCATGTGTTCCGCCGCACTCCAGCCGACGCCGAGTCCGATTACGAAGCGGCCGCTGCTGAGTTGCGAGAGCTGCGCCGCCATCCTCCCGGCCTCGACGGGCCGGCGGAACATCACCGGGCTCGTCAGCGGCCCGAAGCGGATTCGCGAGGTCTCCAGGGCCGCCGTGACGAACGAAAGGAACGCCTCGAGCGAGTCCTGCTGTCGCCCGATGAAGTAGTGGTCGGAGCGAAATACAGTTGGAAACTCGAGCCGCTCCGCGAGCGCCAGGATCTCCGACCAACGGCTCCAGGTGAGCCCCGATTGTGCCTCGACCATCAGTCCGATCCGCATCTGCCGGCTCCGGCGCCACTTGTACCTGCCCGGCGGCGGGGGGACAAGGGACCGCCACTGGTTGCCGGATCGCCTGTTCGCGCTTTCCTACGCCACGGCAGGGCCGTCGCGCTTCCGGACGGCGGGAACTCCTCTGTGCGGCGTCGGGTCACCCCTCGCCCGGTATGATCCTGAACCCCGGCCACGAGCCACACCGGGCCGGGAACCCAGACCTTGCCCGCCCCGACGGGAATCGAAAGGAAGCTCTCAATATGAAGGTCACCGGTCTCAAAACGATGGTCGTGGAAGCCGAGAAGCCCTACATCGGCGGCAGATACTTCCTCTTCCTCGAGCTGTCCACCGACGAGGGAATCACAGGGATCGGGGAACGGATCGCCGGGACCTCGTACTCAGAGCACCTCGACGATCTGAAGTCGCAGGTGAGCCTCATCGAGGAATTCGTGGGCCAGTTCGTGATGGGCGAGAATCCGCTCAACATCGAGCTCCTCTGGGACAGAATGTATGGCGCCCGCCACGACCTCCGCCATCCCAGCCTGTACGCCACACCCGTCATCAGCGCGATCGACATCGCACTCTGGGATATCGCCGGAAAGGCGGCCGGCCAGCCGATCTACAACCTCCTCGGCGGCCGCTACCACGAGAAACTGAGGGCCTACGCCTACATGCCGAGCGCCGGCTTGAAGGAGGACCCGGAGAAAGCCGGCGACGTCGCCGCCAGGCTGCTCGCGGAGGGTAACTCGGCCTGCAAGATCGACCCCTTCATGCCGCTTCACCCGATCCGTGATATCCCCCTCTGGGAGATCGAGAACGCCGCGAAGATCTTCGAGAGCATCCGGAAGGCGGTCGGGAAGAGGCTGGAGGTCGGCATCGGCACCCACGGACAGCTGACCACCTACAGTGCCATCCGCGTCGCGCACATCCTCGAGCCCTATAACCCGTTCTGGTTCGAGGAGCCGGTGATGCCTGAGAACATCGACGAGATGGCACGCGTGGCGGCCCACACCAGTATCCCGATCGCCACCCGCGAACGGCTCGTGGCGAAGCACGAGGTCGCCCGCCTCCTCGAGCAGCACGCTGACCATCCGACG
>CAZHMF010000144.1:0-5078 GCA_964533605.1 uncultured Anaerolineaceae bacterium | reverse complement strand
CCCACGACCAATTCCTCATTCGGCGCGACTTCGCGCGCAAGCTCGGCGAGAAGGGTTGGCTCTATCCCGGTTACCCCCGCGAGTACGGCGGCGGCGGGCTCGGCCCACTGAGCGGCATGATCTCGCGCGAGCTCGCCAGCCGAGGAGAGGCGCTGCCGATCGTCACCGATTGGACCACACTCGCCGCCCCCGCGATCCTCGCCTGCGGCACGGACGAGCAGAAGCAGCGCTTCCTCCCACCGATGCTCTCCGGCAATGCACTCACCTGGCAGCTCATGACGGAGCCCGACACCGGCACCGACGTCGCCAATCAGCAGACGAACGCTCTTCGCAGCAGCCGCGACGGCGAGTACTTCATTATCAACGGTGCCAAGACTTTCGTCGGGGGCATCCACCCGCCGCCCGACCAGTTCTACCTGCTCACGCGGAGCGACCTCGAGGCATCTCGCCACGAGAACCTCTCGGCCTTCATCATCCCGGCCGATCTCCCCGGGGTGACCATCGCGCCGCTCGACCTCTTCCCACTGACAACGATGGCCGGTGCCTGCGGTCCCACCGGGGCGACCATGGAGGCGATCAAGAACTCCGTCTTCTTCGACGACGTCCGCGTCCACGAGTCCCACCTCCTCGGCGGCGAGAACGAAGGCTGGCAGGTGACGATGGCCACTTTCGCCGTCGAGCACGGCGGCGGCGGCCGCGTCATGCACAACTACATGTCGGAGCGGTTCTTCGAGCAGATAAGGACCAACCCGAACGTCGTCCGGCGTCTTCAGGCCAATCCCCACCTCCTCGAGAAGGTCGTCGACGTCTACATCTACACCCAGACGGAGCGCCTCCTCTCGCTTCGCAACGCGGGCGGCCAGGGCGGGCGCTACGGGGGACCCCACTTCGCGATGTACCAGAAGGTCTTCGGGAGCAGGTACGGCGCCGACATGGCCGAGGTCCTCGGACCCTACAGCTTCATCGACGAGGGCGAATGGCGGCTCGACGACGGGATCTTCGAGGTCGGCCAGCGGAACAGCATCGCGAAGGCACCCGGCGGGACACCCGAGGCGATGAAGATCCAGATTGCCCGCGCACTGCAGATCGGACGTTGACGGCATGAGCGGCGTGACCAGACGGCGGCAGGGAAGCCGGGGAGGCGGACGATGACTCTCGATCTCGAACTGACGGAAGGCGACGCGCTGCTGCGCGAAACGGCACGAGACTTTCTCCGCCGAGACGCCCCGAAGGACGTTGTCCAGGCGTTGCTCGATACCGACACCGGCATGACAGACGAGCTCTGGCAGAAGGCGGCCGGCATGGGCTGGCTCGGGATCGTAATCCCCGAGAAGTACGGCGGCAGTGGTTACTCCCTGACGAGTGCCGGTGTCCTCTTCGAGACGCTGGGCACGGCGCCGCTCCCCGGACCTCACTTCTCCTCCGCGGTTCTCGGAGCGCTCACCGTCCTCCACGCAGGCTCGGAGGGGCAGAAGCAGGGGTTGCTCCCGGCCGTCGCGCGGGGGGAGGAGGTTCTCGCCCTCGCCCTCACGGAGGCGGACTGCAGCTGGGATGCCGATTCGATCAGAACCTCGGCGGAGGGAGTCGGGGACGGCTTCGTCCTTGATGGCACGAAGGTCTTCGCGCTGGACGCCATGGCAGCGACGAAGCTCATCGTCGTCGCGCGCTCGGAGAGGACGGGCGACTCGGCAGGAGGGCTCTCCCTCTTCCTCGTCGACCGGAGGACCGAAGGAGTCAAGGTAGCGCGCCAGCCGGGCTTCCTGGCAGGCCGGGCCTTCGAGGTAAGGCTGGACCGCGTCAGAGTCCCGGCCTCGGCACTGCTGGGAGGCCTCAACGCCGGCTGGGTCCCGCTTCAACGGGCGATCATGGAAGCCACGCCCGTGCTCTGCTCCTACAAAGCCGGGGGCTGCCGGGCAGTCATCGAGATGACCCTCGAATACAGCCGCATCCGCGTCCAGTTTGGCCAGGCAATCGGCCGCTTCCAGCGCGTCCAGGACATGATCATCGACATGGTGACGCATGCCGACGCCGCGAAGTGGGCCGCCTACGAGGCCCTCTGGAAGCTCGACACCGGCCGGCCGGCAGCGGAGAGCGTGCGTCTCGCGAAGGTTCTCGCCAGCCACGGTTACTGGGAGACCGTGACCCTCGGCCACCAGGTCTTCAGCGGCGTCGGCTACTCACGCGAGAGCCCGATCAGCTTCCACACCCGGGCCTCGCGCTCACTGCTCCATTTCCTCGGCGAGCCGGCCTACCACCGCCAGAAGCTGGCCCACATTCTGACGGCCGTCTGAGGGAAACACAGCCTCCGGGAGTTCAGACAGCATGACGGAAGACCTCCTCGATCTCAAAGGCAGGAACGCCCTCGTCACCGGCGCCGGCCAGGGGGTCGGCCGCGAGATCGCGCTCACCTTCGCGAGGCACGGCGCCGGTGCCGTCGCCGTCAACGACTACTTCGAAGAGAGGGCGGCAGCGGTCGGTCGCGAGGTGGAGGCGCTCGGGGCAAGAGCCCTCGCCCTCGCCTGTAATGTGACCGATCACGCCGCCGTCCGCGAGATGTTCGCCGGAGCCCGAAACGAGATCGGGCCGATCGACATCCTCGTCAACAACGCGGGCAACATGGGGCCGGAGGGAGTGCGCCTCTCCGGACCCTTCTGGGAGCAGCCCCCGGAGGAGTGGGAGCGCTCGATCGGGGTGAACTTCTACGGCGTGCTGAACTGCGTTCACGCCGCCCTGCCTTCCATGGTCGAGCGACGGTCGGGCGCGCTCGTCACAGTGATCTCGGACGCCGGAAGGGTCGGCGAGCCCCGTCTCGAGGCCTACTCGGGCGCCAAGGCGGGAGCCGCCGGTTTCATGCGCGCCATCGCCAAGACCGTCGGCCGCTACAACATCCGCGCCAACTGCGTTGCCATCTCGACGACGCGGACACCGACGATCCAGGTGACCGAGGACTCCGAGGAAGGCCAGCGCATGCTGCGGTCCTACCTCATCCGGCGGTTCGGAAGACCCGAGGATGCGGCGGCCGCCGTCCTCTTCCTCGCCTCCGACGCCGCGAGTTGGGTCACCGCGCAAACGTACGCCGTGAACGGTGGGTACGCGGTCTCGACCTGACCCGAGAGACCGGTCGGCGGTTCGGCTCCCTCAGCGCGCCGCACCGAGCCGCATCACCGCGCGGGAAACCAGGGCTCGCAACAGTTCCAGCTTGAACGTATTGTGGGCGAGCGGCGCGGCGCCCTCGAGCGCCGCTTCCGCCGCCCGGGCGGCCACGGCCTCCGAGGGCTCTTCCCCCTCCAGCACCGTTTCCGCGGCGGTGCTCCGGCGTGGTGTCGGGGCGACCCCGCCGAGGACCACGCGGGTACCGCTGATGCGCCCATCCACCAGCGCGTACCCCAGAGCCAGGCTCGCGAGCGCGAAGTCCCCCGCATTTCGCGTGCGGGATTTCGAATAGGTCCCCTGCCAGCCCTCGGGTGCCTGCCGCAGGCGGACACTTGTCAACACCTCCCCGGGCTCGAGAACATTCTCTCGCGCCGGGTCCCGGTCCGGCCCCACGAAGAAGGACTCGAGCGGCAGTTCGCGACGGCCGCTCACACCTGCGGTCTCCACCAGAGCATCCAGTGCTATGAGCGGCGGGGCCAGGTCCGACGGCACAACTGCAAAACAGTCGGGGCCGCCAAACACCGAAAGGTAAGACTGGTGGGGGGTCGCGAGAGCCGGGCAATCGGATCCACCCTTCTTGAGACAGCCGGCAAGGGCATGGCGGTAATGGAGGCAGCGAGGGCGCTGGCAGAGGTTGCCGCCCAGAGTCCCCTGGTTGCGGATCTCAGGGGTCGCAACACCCTGCGCCGCGCTCGCCACCAGACCGTGGGGGCCGTCCAGCCCGCGGCCCGAGGCCAGCTCCGCGATGGTCGTCAGCGCACCGATCCGAATCCCCCCGTCTTCCGGGGAAATGCCGCGGAGGCCCTCCAGCCTTCCGAGGCTCACGAGCAGTTCACAACTGGCCGTGCCCTCCTTCAGTTCGCCGAGGAGGTCGCTTCCCCCGGCGATGAGCCGCGCCCCGGCCCGCGCGGCCAGGGCCGCGGCTTCGGTGATGCTCACCGGCTCCAGGAACTCGAAGGCCCTCACGCCCGCACACCACCGTCGCGGAGTGCCCGCAACACCCGATCGGGGGTGAACGGAACCTCGTGGAGCCAGACTCCCGTGGCATTCGCGAAGGCGTTTGAGACGGCCGCGAACACGGGCGCAACCGGTGGCTCGCCAAGCGCCTTCGCACCGAACGGCCCAACGGGGTCCGGCTCGCCGCAGAACAGGACCTCGACCTCCGGGAAGTCGACAATGCTCGTGAACTTATGCTCGAGGAAGCCCGCGTTGAGGGTCACGCCGGTGTTCTCGTCTATGAGCATCTCCTCGCGCATCGCGATGCCGAGGAACTGGAGCACGCCACCGGCAACCTGGTTCTCGGCGAGGCGGGGGTTGATGATCCGGCCGGAATCGTGGGCCGCAACGTAGCGGAGAACGCGGATCGCGCCTGTCTCGACGTCCGCTTCGACCTCGCAGAAGTGGGCCCCGAATGAGTTGACGATGTAGTCGGTGCTCCCCGACCGCACCGAGGCCCGCCCGCGGACCTCGCTGCCCAGCCCGGCAGCAAGAGCCTCCCACTCGTCTCCTCCCGCGGACAGCTCTCGCATCTGGCGGAGAGCGTCCTCCGCCGCCTGCTTGACCGCCAAACCTGATGTCATCGTCGTCGACGAACCGGCCGTCACGTGAGCAGGCGGCGTCGTCTCTGTATCGGCCATGACCATGGTGATCCGATCGAGGGGCGCTCCGAGGGCCTCGGCGGCCATCTGGGCGAGAACAGTCTCCGAGCCCTGACCGACGTCGACGTTACCGATCGCGACCACCGCCCTGCCGTCCGGCCCAACCCGAACATCCGCCTCCGCCGTCGGGCCGGTACCTCCCTTGTAGTTGCAGAGGGCCATCCCGATCCCGCGGCGGGCCGCCCCCGCCTCCATTCCGGTCGGCCGCCGCCGCTCCCCCCCGCCCATTCGTTCTGCGCCCCCGCGGGTGCCCTCCCCGAAGCCCGT
>CAZHMF010000143.1:0-5110 GCA_964533605.1 uncultured Anaerolineaceae bacterium | reverse complement strand
GCCTCGCGCAGCGACCGGCCCTTGCCAACGACCTTTTCGGCGGAACGCGCGAACGCGAGCTTGTCACGCTCCGAGATGTCGCCGAGGAGGTTCTTCACAAAGGAAGCGGCCTCTCCGCGCACTCTCGTCACTGCGTCCCGTCCCGCAGGCTCGAGCCAGATCTTGATGCCGCGCCGGTCCTCGGGAGAGATCTCCCTGCGCAGGAAACCGCCCTTCTCGAGGCGATCCAGCAGCGCCGACACCGAAGGCCGCGTAACCAGCAACTTGTTGGCAAGCTCCGCGTTCCCCACTCCCTCTTTCTCTTCGAGGAGAGAGAGCAGGCGCAGCTGTGTGACGGTCAGTTGAGACTCGTCCCACATCTTGAGCCGGTAGGGGTCGAGGAGCGCGCTCATGCCAAGCAGTGCGGCTTTCGCCCGCTCCGTTGCTTCGTCGATCTTCTTAGCCAATTGCTTCCTCCATCGCCTGCCGTCCTCACCATAGGGGTGGGGCGACGGCCCGAATGCGACTAGAGATGTGCCAGACGCACATTGTAAACACCATCGATCGCGTTTATCGCCTCGAGATGTGCCTCCGCTGGCGCCTCATCCAGAACTATAAGCATGATAGCCCGTTCTCGTCTTCCGCGCCGACCGACCTGCATCGAGCGAATGTTGATATCGAAGTTGCCCAGCACTGTGCCGACCTTGCCAATCATACCCGGTCGGTCCTCATTCCCGCACGCAAGAAGAAAGCTGTTCGGTTCAGGCTGAATGTCCACGTCGAGGCCGTCTATGAGAACAACATGGGCCTGACCGTGCTCGACCGTCCCCCCGACGGTGATCCCATCCTCGCTCGTCTTCAGCTGCACCTCGATCAGGTTCACGAAGGAATCGTGAAGGGGACGGAGACGTTCCTCAATGTTCCATCCACGGGCATGGGCCACCAGGTCTGCATTGACAATGTTGACGTTCTCGTCGCTGATCGGCCGCAGCAGACCAGCGATCACGGACGCGCGTAATGGTGCCACATCATGCTCCGCGATCTCGCCCCAGTAGCTGATCTCGATCGACTCGACCTGCCCGACTGCCAGCTGCGTGGCAAGGCAGCCGAGCGTCTCAGCGGTCTGCATGAAGGGTCCGATCACAGACAGGGTCTCCCCGGCCAGCATGGGCGCGTTCACGGCGAAGCGGGCCGGCCGCCCCTGGAGGACATCCACCATCTGGTCTACAACGTCGAGGATGACGCGTTCCTGGGCCTCGGCCGTGGATGCGCCAAGATGGGGCGTGAGAATAATCCGCGGATCATCCAGCAGGAGACTGCCGACTGGTGGCTCGTTCAGGAAGACGTCGACTGCGGCGCTGGCCACCTTGCCGGACCTCACCGCCGCGGCGAGTGCAGCCTCGTCGATGATCCCGCCGCGTGCCACGTTGATCAGCCGCACGCCGTCACGCATCCGCTCGATCTCCGCGGCGCCGATCAGGCCCGTGTTTGTAGCGGTCAGCGGAACATGAACCGTGATGAAATCGCTCGCCGCCAGCAGCTCGTCGAACGTCATGATCGATACACCGAGCGCGCGCGCCCGCTCTTCCGGGATAAACGGGTCGTGTCCGGCCACCGTCATCTCCAGGCCGATCGCACGCCTTGCTACCTCTGAGCCGATCTGTCCCAGTCCGATGACGCCCAGCGTCTTGCCCCTCACCTCGGTGCCTACGAACTCGTTGCGGGCCCACCGGCCTTCGCGTATCGAGGCATCCGCCTGCGGCAGGTGTCTCGCGACTGCCATGAGCAGCGCGATCGTGTGTTCCGCGGCAGCAACGGTGTTCCCGTGGGGCGCGTTGACGACGAGGATTCCCCGCTCGGTGGCAGCCGCGACGTCGATGTTGTCTACGCCGACTCCCGCTCGTCCCACGACGACGAGAGAGCGCCCCGCCTTGAGGACCTCCCGGGTGACCTTCGTCTGGCTGCGGACGACCAGCCCCGAGTAGCCCGGGATCCGGGCGATCAGGTCATCCGAGGACAGACCGGTCTCAATATCTACCGACGCGACACGCTGGAGTGCGGTCAGGCCCCGGGGCGCAACCGGATCGGCGACGAGCACGCGGGTCCTGCCGGGCATCCCTCAGCACCCGCTTCCCGGCACCTCAGGCATTGCCGAGGAGTTCCTCAACGACATCGAGCGCCTTTACTATCTCGTCCCTGGTGAACCAGCCGAGATGACCGACGCGGAAGATCTTCCCCTGAAGCTTTCCCTGCCCACCACCGAGCACGACGCCGAATTCCTCACGCGCACGTTTTGCGATCGCGGTCCCGTCGACGCGGTCAGGCCAGTAGACTGCGGTCACTGTGTTGGAAGCCCGCGCCTCATCCTCGGCCACCAGCCGGAGGCCCAGCTTCTTCACCCTCTCCCGGGTGTAGCCGGCGACGTCTTCGTGACGCCCGAAGATCGCCTCAAGCCCCTCTTCCCGCATCAGCTCGAGGGCGCGGTCCATCCCGTAAAACAGCGAGATGGCGGGAGTCCATGGAGTCTGTCCCCTGGCAAGCGAGTCCTTTGCCCTGCTTGCATCGAAGAAGAAACGCGGTGCCGTCGCCGTTTCGTGGGCCGCCCATGCCCTATCGCTCATATAGACGAAGGCGAGGCCGGGCGGGACCATCCAACCCTTCTGCGAGCCGCTCACAACCACATCGAGGCCCCAGCGCTCCACGGGGCAGGGGATTGAGCTGAGGCTGCTGACGGCGTCAACGATGATCAGCCGCTCTCGAGCCCGGACTTCGGAGGCAATCTGCTCGAGGGGATTGGTGACCCCGGTCGAGGTCTCATTGTGGGTAACGAGGACTGCCTTCAGCGAAGGATCGGCGTCGAGTCGCCTTCCAATCTCCGCCGGATCGGCCGACTGGCCCCACTCGCAGCTGTACTCCTCTGTTTCCGCCCCGTAGGTCTGCGCAATGGTCCGTAGGCGGTCGCCGAACGACCCTATCGACACGGCCAGAACACGGTCGCCGGGACTGACGACATTGACGATCGCGGCCTCCAGACCGCCGGTTCCGGAGGTGGTGAATGTCATGACATCGTTTGAGGCGCCGAAGGCCCAGTTGAGCCCGTCGGTGACGCGCCGAAGGATCTCGGCGAACTCCGGGCCCCGATGATTGATCATCTGCCCGCTGAGAACGTTCAGAGTCTCTTCCGGACACGGAGTCGGCCCGGGTATTCGCAGGTTCACTGGTACTCCCGATGGATGACGTGCGCATATCGTCCGGCGTTCAGATCCCGCGGTCAAACGGTCGCAGCGGAGAGGACTGAGCCCACCCTTTACAATCTCAGGTTGTGACTGATCTTCGCGCGCTCCCCAGTGTTCACGCCGTCGCCGCCGCCCTCGGGCCGGCCGGCTCTTCAGCACTCGCGATTCACACCATTCAGCAGCTGCTCGCAGAACTCCGCGAAGCTGCGCGCAGCGGTTCGCCCCCCCCGGATCACCAGGAAATCGCGAGACTGGCCGGCGATCGCCTCGTCGCGATCCGGCGCGGCCCGCTGGGTCGCGTCATCAACGCCACAGGGGTGATCCTCCAGACCAATCTGGGGCGCGCACCGCTCTCTGAGGCCGCTCTTTCGGCAATCGAGGCGACGGCCACAGGTTATTCGAATCTTGAATACGACGTAGCGGCCGGGTCGAGAGGCAGCCGGCATGAACATCTGCGCGAGCTCCTCCGCCTCACCACAGGTGCCGAGGACGGACTGGTTGTGAACAACAATGCCTCGGCGCTGCTGATGGTCCTCCAGGTCTTCGCAGCCGGCCGCGAGGTGCTCGTTTCCCGCGGGCAGTCGGTTGAGATCGGCGGCGGCTTCCGGATCCCCGACGTGATGGTTCAGAGCGGCGCGAGGCTCGTGGACGTCGGAACAACGAATCGGACCTACGCCCGGGACTACGCAGGCGCCGTGTCCGAGCACACCGCAGCCATCCTTCGTGTCCACACGTCGAACTTCCGGGTCGTCGGGTTCGCCGCGGAGCCGGCGCTCTCGGAGCTTGCTGAGGTGGCCGCGAGCAACAATCTGATGCTCGTCGACGACCTCGGCAGCGGATGCCTGCTCGAGACGGCAATGTACGGCATGGCTCACGAACCGACAGTACAGGAGAGCGTGAGCGGAGGGGCCGACCTCTCACTGTTCAGTGGCGACAAGCTGCTGGGCGGGCCCCAGGCGGGCATCATCGCCGGCCGGAGACAATTGATCGAAACCCTGAGAAGGCATCCACTGGCGCGGGCCCTCAGGGTCGACAAGATGACGATCTCAGCCCTTGCCGCCACCTTGCTCTCCTACGCCGAGGGTAAAGCCGAACAGCAGATACCGGTCTGGCGCATGATCTCGATGCCGATTGCGGACGTACGGGACAGAGCCGAACGCCTCGGTTCCGGCCTCCGCGGCGCAGAACTCGTAGAGGCCACGACCGTCGTCGGCGGCGGATCGCTCCCGGGGGAGGGCGTCCCGACGTGGTGCCTGGCGATCCGGTCCGGCGGAAGCAACTGTGAGAACATCGCCGCGGACCTTCGCCGCCGTGATCTCCCCATCCTGGTCAGGATCGAAGAGGACCGGCTCTTTCTCGATCCACGCTGCGTTGACCCGGCCGACGATGACTACCTGCGGACCGGGCTCGAAGCAGCGCTCGCAGACGCCGGGGCCGCGTAGACGCGGACCCCGGCAAGGCAGGCGGGGAAGGCCGAGGCGCTGGTCGGTATCGGTGATGCCGTGCTACATTGCGCCATCCGTTACGTTTTTCACAAGTGCCGCTCTTCATGGTTCTAGAGATTCCGGAAGTCGTGATCAATCGCCTGCCCATCTACGCTCGGGCGCTCTCCGAGCTGACGGAGCGGGGCGAGACCGTCGTCAGTTCCCAGACTCTGGGCGAGGTACTGGACGTCACACCGGCCCAGATCCGCAAGGACCTGAGCTACTTCGGGCGCTTCGGAAAACAGGGCCGCGGGTACGACGTGGCAACTCTTCTGAACCGGCTTCGCGAGATCCTCGGCCTCGACCGGAAGTGGCGGGGCTGCGTCGGCGGGGGGGGGGGGCCCCGGCACGGGGCGCGGGGGAACAGGGGGGGGCGCGCGCGGGGGGGGCGCCGCCGCGCGTCGCGCGGCG
>CAZHMF010000142.1:0-5129 GCA_964533605.1 uncultured Anaerolineaceae bacterium | reverse complement strand
ACTTGACGCGGCGGCGCAAAACCCCGTTTATTGGCCCCACTCGCATCTCCGGGGGTTGATGAGCATGACCAGCACAGCCAGGCGTGTCGAGGTGAAGGCGAAGATGTCCGGCGTCTTCTACCGCCGGCCCTCCCCCGACGACCCGCCCTACGTCGAGCCCGGCGACAGGGTGAAGAAAAAGCAGACCCTGGCGCTTCTCGAGACCATGAAGGTCTTTCAGAAGGTGAAGTCGCCCGCGGACGGCACGGTTGTCGAGGTCCTCGTCGAGAACGAGACGCCCGTCGCCGACGAGGCGCTGCTGATGGTGCTCGAAACCTCGTAGGAGGGGCTGCCATGGGAAAGTGGATGGATGGATACCTGGAGAGAATGGCGGCTCTCGACCGGGAAGCGCTCGCGGGCGGAGGTGAGGAGCGGGTGGCCGTCCAGCACTCCCTCGGGAAGCTGACCGCGAGGGAACGGATCGAGCGCCTGGTCGACCCCGGCACCTTCCGCGAATTGGGCGCCTACGTGAAAGATCCTGCTCGCCCCCTATCGGGAGCGCGCCGGCCGAGCCCCGGCGACGGCGTCGTCATGGGCAGCGCCGAGATCGATGGTCGCCGTGTGATGATCTACGCCACCGACTTCACCGTGCAGTCCGGCTCGATCGGGGACCAGGGCGTATGGAAGATGGCGGAACTCGTTCAGATGGCCGGCCAGGAGCAGGTCCCGCTGTTCGGGATCATCGACTCCGCCGGCTCCAGGATTGGTTTCAAGAACGGCGCCGCGGGCCTCAACGGAATGGGCCAGCTGATCCGAAGCTACTGCCTCTACTCCGGAGTCATCCCCCAGATCACGATGCTTCTCGGCCCATGTACGGGACCGATGGCCCAGATAGCGACGCTCTCCGACGTTCTGATCATGAACGAAGAAACCGGTTTCCTCTGGCTGGGAGGCGAAAAGGAGGCGCCCGACGCCGGTTCGGCCGAGTTTCACATGACTCGTGCGGGCCAGTGCGACCTCCTTGCCGGGGACGACGATGAGGCCATCGAGCTCGCCAGGAAGGTCTTCGCCTTCATCCCCCAGAATTGCTGGCAGAAACCGGCGATCCTCTCCTCAGGCGATGACCCGGAGCGGCGCGAGGAGGCGCTGCTCGACGTCATGCCGGACGACCCGAAGTTCACCTACGACATGCACGACGTGATCGAACTGATCGTCGACGACGGAGAATTCTTCGAGCTCAAGGAGGACTTCGCCCCAAACCTGATCGTAGGCTTCGCCCGCTTCGACGGCATGCCAGTGGGGATCGCGGCAAGCAATCCGGACGAGCTCAGCGGAGTCATGGAACCGGACTCATCGGACAAGTACGACAAGTTCATGATGTTTCTCGATTGCTTCAACATCCCGCTCCTGACCCTTTCGGACACGACGGCCTATCCGCCGGGCGACAAGTGGGAGCGGATGGGGGTGATCCGCCACGGGGCGAAGAACCTCCACGGCTACTCGAATCTGACGAACCCGAAGGTCACGGTCGTCCTCCGGCGCTCCTACGGCGGTTCCAACATCACGATGGGCTGCTCGAAGATGGGGCCCGATTTCATCTTCGGCTGGCCGACCGTCGAGTTTGCGCCGACAGGGCCCGAGTCGATCGTTCAGGCGATCTTTCACAAAGAGCTGGAAGCGGCTCGTCAGGAGGGCCGCTACGAGGAGGTCTATCAGGGCTATCTGCAACCACTGCGGGAGAGCTTCAGCGTGCTGAACATGTCGAAGGTGTACACGTCGCTGTACACGGTGCACGCCGTCATCGACCCCCGGGACACGCGCTCGAACATCGTGAGGGCGTTGCGAACAGCCTGGGACAAACGCGAGGAGCTTCCGGAGAAGAAGCGCTACGTGAAGCCGGCATGACGGCGCCGGACGGGGGGTCCTAGACATGGGAGAGCGGATGGAGCAGGCGGTGGCCCGCTACCGGGAGATCCAGGAGAGGAATCTCCTCGGCGGCGGCGTCCAACACATCGAGCGCCAGCACGACCGGGGAAAGCTGACCGCCAGGGAGAGGATCGAGATCCTCATAGATGCTGGCACGTTCCGGGAGCAAGGGTCCGCAGTGGGGAGCACCGGGGCGAGAGTCGATGGACGTGTGCCGGTGGCGCCCTGCGACGGAGCGATTATTGGGACGGCTCGTGTTCACGGCCGGCCTGTCGCGATCTACGCTCCGGACTTCACCGTCCTCGGCGGCTCGACCGGCGCCCAGCACGGGCACAAGTACCAGAAGATCCTCGAGCTGGCCGCGCGCACGGGCGTACCCCTCGTCAACCTGCTCGATTCGTCGGGTGGCCGGCTCGGCTATTCGGATGTGGTGTCGGCCGGTTTCGAGTGGCAGTTCCGGATGGAATCGATCTACTCGGGAATCATGCCCCAGATCACGGTTCTGATGGGTCCCTGTATTGCCGGTGGGGCCTATCTGCCGACGCTCTGTGACTTCATTCTCATGAGCCGTGTGTCGGCGAACATGTGGCTCGGAGGGCCGCGGCAGACGGCAGCGGCGACGGGCGAGCAGATTGACCGTGAGATCGGCAGCGCCGACTACCACATGCAGCTCACAGGAACGGCAGAGCTCGTCGGCGACGATGACGAACAGACGATCAAGCTCTGCCGGGAGCTGATTCGTTACCTCCCCCAGAACTATCGCGAGACGCCGCAGCCCTGGGAACCCGTCCCGCCCGCCGCGAAGACGGAACAACAGCTCCGCGAACTTGTTCCCGACGACCTCGGGAAGACGTACGACATGCACGATGTGATCGGCGCCCTCGTGGACGGCGGGGAGTACCTCGAGATCAAGGACGAGTATGCGAAGAACCTGATCACCTGCTTTGCCAGGTTCGAGGGCAGGGTGGTGGGGATTGTGGCGAACAACCCGGCGCATTCGGGGAGCTGTCTGGAGGTTGATTCGTCGGACAAATACTATCGGTTCCTCCAGGTGCTCGACGCCTACAACATCCCGCTGGTGACGCTTGTCGACACACCGCCGTCGGTCCCCGGCGAAGACCAGGAGGTGCGAGGCCTTCTTCGCCACATGGGCAAGATCATCGATGTTTATGCGACGGCAACTGTGCCCAAGATCACGATCGTCCTTCGCGAGGCCTACGCCGATGCCGGCTCGCTGGTCATGGGTGCCGTGAAGGGAGTCGGGGCCGACCTCATCTACGCCTGGCCCATCGCCCAGTTCGCCGTCGAAGCTTCGACTCTCGACTACCGCGAGGTGTACGGCGGGGGCATCGAGGAGGACGCCTATGAATCCTATCTCGGCCGATCGCGGGAAAAGGTTGACGCATTCGATGTCGGCTACACGTCGACCGCGCAGGTGGTCGACGAGATCATCCTCCCGGAACAGACACGATCGACGATCATCAACGGACTCGAGCTGCTGGAGAACAAGATCAGCAGGCTCCCGGCGCGGGCCAAACAGCACGGTGCACCGCCGACCTAGGACGGGCCCTCAGCCGCACCCGGAGGCGGGATGTTCAGCAAGATACTCGTAGCCAACCGGGGCGAGATCGCTCTGCGTGTGGTGCGGGCAGTGCGGGAGATGGGGACCCGCTCCGTTGCCGTCTACTCCGAAGCAGATGTGGGGTCCCGCCACGTTGCTCTCGCCGACGAGGCGGTTGCCATCGGTCCGGCGCTCAGTGCCCGCAGCTATCTGAGCGTCGAGAACATCCTCGCGGCGGCCCGAGCGACCGGTGCCGACGCCATCCATCCGGGCTACGGCTACCTGTCGGAGAACGCCGCGTTCGCGGCGGCGTGTGAGAAGGCGGGCATCACGTTCATCGGTCCGTCGCCGGAGAATCTGCGCCTCGCGGGGGACAAGATCGAGGGTAAACGAATCATGGAAGCGGCCGGGGTGCCGGTGATTCCCGCCGGTCCCGGCGGGCTCACTGGCGTTGCCGAGGCGAGAATGGTCGCCGAAGGCCTCGGGTACCCGGTGATGATCAAGGCAGCCGGAGGCGGCGGAGGACGTGGGATCCGCATTTGCCCGGACGAAGAAACCCTGGCAGAAGAATTCCCCGTCGCCCGCGCCGAGGCCGCCGCCGCGTTTGGGAATCCGGAACTCTACGTCGAGAAGTACATAGTGCACCCTCGGCATATCGAATTTCAGATACTCGCAGATAGTCACGGCAACGTCATCCACCTCGGCGAACGGGAGTGCAGCATCCAGCGAAGGTTCCAGAAGCTCATCGAGGAGGCTCCCTCGCCGCGGTTGACCCCTGAATTACGGACGCGGATGGGCGAGGCGGCCGTGCGGGCGGCCCGGGCGGTCGGCTACCGGAATGCCGGTACCGTCGAGTTCCTGCTCGATGAAGGCGGCAACTTCTACTTCATGGAGGTGAACGCCCGGATCCAGGTCGAGCATCCCGTGACCGAGATGGTGACAGGCGTTGACCTCGTGAAGGAGCAGATCAGGCTGGCTGCGGGGGAGGATCTCGGTTATCAATTCGAGGATCTCGTGCTTCGCGGGTCGTCGATCGAGTGCCGGATCAATGCGGAAGATCCAGAGCAGGGATTCCTCCCATCGCCCGGAACGGTGACCCGCTTCGTCGCTCCCGGCGGGTACGGTGTCAGGCTCGACACGCATCTCTACGAGGGCTACGAGCTACCCATCTTCTACGACTCGCTCATTGCAAAACTCGTGACGTTCGACGCTACTCGCGAGGGTGCGATCAGGATTATGCGGCGTGCGCTCGGCGAGCTCACGGTGGATCCACTGAAGACGACGATCCCCCTGTTCCTCCAGGTGATGGATGACCCCGACTTCCAGCGTGGAGACTTCGACACGTCCTTCATCAGCAGATTCGTTCCGGACGATGACGAGGATGAGGACGAAGACTGAAGGCGGCCCGCACTCAACCGTAACCTGACAGCCGGAAGCGGAATGTGCGTCTCGATCAGATCGTGCATCGTGCGCCACGGTGGTTTCTCCTGGCCGGCCGCTGCTCCGTTCCCGGGCTTTGTGAGCCGAGCTCCGACTCGCGCGGACGCCCGTGGAAGAGGACCATCGAGGGGGATGAAGCTCTGGGCCCTCTCCCTGGCCGCTTTCGCTCTTGCAGCGACGTCGTGCAGCACACCGGCTGAGTCGGGTCCCGGGGACCCGCAGC
>CAZHMF010000141.1:0-5150 GCA_964533605.1 uncultured Anaerolineaceae bacterium | reverse complement strand
CCGGCGGACGCCGCCTGTGGCCCCACAGCGGTTTGGCACGCCACCCATACCGGGTCAGTGGCACGGGCTGTTGCCGGCGGACACATATTGCTGTGTCGTGACGGCGGCGCGGTGTCTCGGGCGGTTAGGCGAACGGACGCCGTCGGATCTGTGCGGGCAGGCGAGCGATAGCAGACGTGTACCCGGCTCTGGCGGTGCGAACGACATCGGCGCCCAGCCGCGGGTGGCCGGGGTCGATGTCCGCCGGCAATAGCCGGCGGCTCGGACCCGGCTGTGTGGGTGCGGCCCGCGGAACAACGCGCAACGCGCTCCTACTCCCTCCTCAGCCCGCGGGCGGTTTCGAGGATCTCTCTCGCGTCGTCCCAGAGGGTTGGGATGGTGCGGGCGAGGATGAGGAAGGCGGCGGCGCCGGCGGCGAGTGAGGCGGCGACGGTCAGGGGGAGCGGGGAGCCGTCCAGGGCGAGGCGGGTCAGGGCCATGGCCAGGGCGGCCCCAGCGCTCAGGGCGACGGGGCGGCTCAGGGTCCGGATGACGTCGCCGGTCGAGAGCGGTGCCGGCCGGAGGGCAAACCAGAAGTTCGGTAGGACGATCAGGAGGTAGATGGCCGCGTAGGCGCGGGCCACGCCCAGCGCTCCCCAGGGCAGACCGATGAGGAACGAGGCGACGATGACCGGCGTTGACATGCAGGCCCAGGCGAACATCCGCTTCGTCTCCCCCCGCGACATGTAGATCCAGCCGGAGGTCGAGGAGACGGGCTGGAGGAAGGCCGCGACGGCGAGGACCATGAAGATCGGCCCGACGTCGTCCCACTGGGGGCCGAGGGCGACGCGCACGACTTCGCTCGAAAGGACACCCATCGCCGCGACGAGGGGCATCGACATGTAGGCGATCATCTTGATCGCCTTCAGGTAGTAGGTGCGGTAGCGGTCGGGCTCGTCCTGGAGGCGGCTGAGGCCCGGCACGGCGACAGCCGTGACCGGCGCCGTGATCTGGTAGATGGGGAGGAGGAGGAGGGTGTAGGCCCGGCTGTAGAAGCCGAGCTCGACCGCTCCCCGGGCCCGGCCGATGAGGATGTCGTCGAGCCGCCGCGCAAAGTAGTTGACGACGAAGAAGCCGGTCAGGTAGCCGCCGAAGGCGAGCATCGAGCCGACGCCGGCGCCCCGCCCGGGCAGGCCCGGCCGCCAGCGGGCTGCGATCCAGAAGCCGGCCGTGTTCACGGCGGCGATGATCACCGGCATCCAGACGAGTGCCCAGTAGCCGGCGCCGGCGAGTCCGAGGGCGATGGCGCCGGCTACGCCCGCCGCCATCGAGAGGATGTCGACGGCGGCCAGGGCCATGAACCGCATCTGGCGGCTGAGCAGGGCCTGGTGCTGGGCCGCCAGCCCCCCGAAGAGGAAGGCGAGGGCGAGCACGAAGGTCACGCGGAGGAGCCGCGGCTCGTCGTAGAACCAGGCGACGGCCGGCGCGAGGGCCACGGTGAGGAGGGCGAGGGCGAGCCCGAGGCCGGCGTTGATCCAGAAGAGCGTGCTCACCTGGCGGTGGTTGATCTCGGCCCGCTGGACGGTCGCCATCGAGAGGCCCATGTCCTTGAAGATGAGGATGAAGCCGGTGACGGCGACGACCATCGCCACGATCCCGAAATCGGCCGGCGTGAGGATGCGGGCGAGGGCCACGGTGGAGCCGATCTGGAGGAGCACTTTGAGTGCCTGGGCGGCCAGGGTGACGGCGCCGCCGCGCACCGACCGTCGCTTGAGGTCACCGCTCAGGTGGTCGGTGCTGAAGGGGTCGGCTTCGCGTTTCGCGTTTCGCGTTTCGCGTTTCGCGTGGTGGCCTCCTCGGGGGTCCTTTCGTTACCCAAGTACGCGCCGGACGGCCTCCACGACGTCCGCCACGTCCCCCTCGCTGAGACCGGGGGAGAGGGGGAGGCTCACGGTGCGGCGGCCGATCGCGGCGGCCTCCGGGTAGTCCTCGGGCCGCCAGCCGTAGTGTTCCCGATAGTAGGGGTGCTCGGGGATGCTCAGGTAGTGGACGCCGGTGCCGATGCCCTGCTCGCGCATGGCGGTGAGGAAGCGGTCGCGGGAGATGCCGGCCGCTTCTTCGTCGATGAGGACGGTGTAGAGGTGGTAGGCGTGGCGCGTATCGGGCTCCGGCTCGGGTGGGCGGGCCAGGGGGAGGCCTTCGAGGGCCTCCCGGTAGAAGCGCCAGGCCCGTTGCCGCTTCAGCCAGTTCTCCTCGACGCGCGCCAGCTGGTGGAGGCCGAGGGCGGCCTGGAGGTCCATCATGTTGTACTTGAAGCCGGGGGCGACGACCTGGTAGTGGCGGTATCCCTCGTCCGAAAAGCGCTTCCAGGCGTCGGCGCTCATTCCGTGCAGCGAGTTCACCTTCACCGTGGCGGCCTGATCGGGGTTCGCAGTGATGACCATCCCGCCCTCGCCCGTCGCGACGTTCTTCGTCGAGTAGAAGCTGAAGCAGCCGAAGTCGCCGAAGGTGCCGGCCTTCCTGCCGTGGTATTCGGTCTCGACGGCGTGGGCGCAGTCCTCGATGACGAGGAGGTCGTGGCGGCGGGCGATCTCCATGATCTCGTCCATCCGGCAGGGGCGGCCGGCGAAGTGGACGGGCATGATGGCGCGGGTGCGGGGGGTGATCCGGCGCTCGATCTCGGCCGGGTCGATGTTGGCGCTGAGGCCGTCGACGTCGGCGAGGACGGGCGTGGCGCCGGCGTGGATGATGACGTTGACCGTGGCCGCGAAGGTCATCGCCGTCGTGATGACCTCATCGCCGGGCCCGACACCGGCGGCTACGAGGCTGAGGTGCATGGCGGCGGTGCAGGAGCCGACGGCGCAGGCGTGGGGGCTGCCCTTGTAGGCGCGGAAGTCCTCTTCGAAGCGGGCGACCTTCGGTCCGGTGCCGGGCCAGCGGGCGCGGAGGCTGGCGGCGACCTCCTCGATCTCGTCCTCCTCGAAGACGGGCTGTCCGAAGACGAGGAAGTTGCTGCTGTCGCGGACCGGTTCCATCTGCGAAGGCTCCCCTCTGGCGATCGGTCTCCTCCTGGAGGTACGGCAGGAATGGGGCCTAGAGCAGTGCTCCTTCGAGCTCGACGTCTCTCAGGACCTGTTGCATCTCGATGAGCTGTTTGTACCAGCCGACGGTGATCGTCCGGGGGTCGTTCGCATCGAGATCGCCGCCTTCGAGGGCCCGGTAGATCTCGCGGGCGCCGCCGGGGATGGTCTCCTCCGTTTCGTAGCCGAGGATATCGGCGATCTTGCGGAAGCTGACGCGGTAGGAGCGGTGGTCGGGGTCTCCGTACCACTCGTACTCGAAGGGGACGCCGGCGGCCTCCGCGGCGGTGCGGGCGAGGGGCATGATCTGGACGTTCTGGCCGTCGGAGCCGACGTTGAAGACCTCGCCCGAGACGAGCATGGGGCTCGCCTCGAGGATCCGGATCATGGCGCGCGAGGTGTCCCGCACGTGGACGAAGGGGCGCCACTGGGTGCCGTCGCGGAGGATCGGGATCTTGCCGTTCTGGAAGATGCCGCGAGTCATGCCGTTGATGGCGAGGTCGAAGCGCATGCGGGGGGAGAGGCCGTAGACGGTGGCCTGGCGGATGACGGTGGCGCAGAAGCCGTCGCCGGCGAGGGGAAGGACCTCCTGCTCGGCGAGGTAGTTGGCCTTCGCGTAGGTCGTGAGCGGATTCACGCAGGAGCGCTCGTCGACGACACCGTCCTGGAAGCCGTAGATGCTGCAGGAGGAGGGGAGGATGTAGCGGGCGGTGCCCATCCGTTTCGCCAGGCGGGCGACGCCGGCGCGGCCGCGGTAGTTGATATCCATGGTCTTGTCCGGATCGAGCTCGCCCGAGGGGTCGTTGGAGAGGGCGGCGAGATCGATGACGGCGTCGATGCCTTCGAACCAGGCTTCGTCGAGGTTCCGCACGTCGCCCCTGATGAGGCGGAGGTTCTTGCCCTCGGCCGGCAGGGTCTGGCGCCCGAAGAAGAAGCGGTCGAGGGCGACGACCGAGTAGCCTCGCTCGATGAGCATCGGTGTGAGAACGGAGCCGATGTAGCCGGCGGCACCGGTAACCAGTATTCGTGTCATTCCCATCTCCCTCCACGTTCCTGCGCGCTCACAGTTCACCTCTCGGGGTGCTCGCGGGCGTGAGGCTCTCCTCCAGCAGTTGAAGGAGGTACTGTCCGTAGTCTGAATTGCCGAGCGAGGCCGCGAGCGCCTCGAGGCGGGCGGCGTCAATGTATCCCATGCGGTAGGCGATCTCCTCGGGGCAGGCGATCTTGAGCCCCTGGCGCTCCTCGATGGTCTGGATGAACTGGCCGGCGGAGAGGAGGTTGGCGGGGGTGCCGGTGTCGAGCCAGGCGGTGCCGCGGCCGAGCTTCTCGACGTGGAGCGAGCCGGCGTCGAGGTAGCGCCGGTTGAGGTCCGTGATCTCGAGCTCGCCGCGGGGCGAGGGCGCGAGGGCGGCCGCAAACTCGGAGGCGTGCTCGTCGTAGAAGTAGAAGCCGGTGACGGCGAAGTTGGAGCGGGGGTTCTGCGGCTTCTCCTCGAGGGAGACGGCACGGTCGCGGGCGTCGAACTCGACGACGCCGTAGGCGGTGGGGTCGGGGACGTGGTAGGCGAAGACGGTGGCGCCCTGGGTGCGGGCGGAGGCGTGGCGGAGGGTGGAGCCGAGCTCGTTGCCGTAGAAGATGTTGTCGCCGAGGACGAGGGCGGAGGGGCGTCCGGCGACGAATTCGCGGCCGATGATGAAGGCCTGAGCGAGGCCGCCGGGTTCGGGTTGCTCGGCGTACTGGAGTTCGAGGCCCCAGCAGGAGCCGTCGCCGAGGAGGGCGCGGTAGGCGGGGAGGTCGGCCGGAGTGGAGATGACGAGGATCTCGCGGAGGCCGGTGAGCATGAGAGTGGTGAGGGGGTAGTAGATCATGGGTTTGTCGTAGACGGGGAGGAGCTGTTTGCTCACCGCCCGCGTGACGGGGTAGAGGCGGGTGCCGGCGCCGCCGGCGAGGATGATGCCCCTTCTGCCCTGATCCGGCTTCACGTCGTTATTGTCCATCTCGTTGTGTTCGCGGGGAAACGGGAGATTGTCGCTCCGGTAGCCGGGGTCCCCCGTACGATCCATCGGGAACAGTTCAGCGTGAGAAGGTGGA
>CAZHMF010000140.1:0-5182 GCA_964533605.1 uncultured Anaerolineaceae bacterium | reverse complement strand
CTGCCAACGACCGGTGAGGCAGAGCGTGGCAGCGACGAGGCATTACCCGGGACCCACTTCCCCCTTTCTCCGAACTTCCCTCCCCGAACTGCTCCCCGAGGGCCACACCGGGCAGCTGATGCAGCGTGGCTTCGACCCGGCACCACTTGGACCGGACCTTGATCGCGAAGGCCCCGCGTTCACCGGGCGGGTCGCTCTCGTCCGGATCAAAAGGCCGGACCTGGACCTCCCGGAGGAGCAGCTGGAACAGCTCCTTCTGGTCCTCCTGCGGCAGGAGATTCACGATTCTCTCGAATTCAACCAGGCTGCTTCGGATGATCTCCCCATCCAACGCTTGCTTCCGGCGTTGGTCGACTCTCAGCTGAAGCTTCTCGGTGGCCGTGCGCAGCCTCTCCTTCTCGGCGACCAGCCGTTTGTACTCCTCCCTAACATCGGCCGAAAGGAGGTCCGTCTCCTTCATGGTTTCTATGATTCGCCGGATGGCGGTTGCTAACCGCCCGATCTCAGCGTGGTTAACAACCTGCTGTTGTTCGAGCGCTTCGACCGGAACACGGACTTCGCGGTTAGCAGTCTCGAGGAAGCCGATGAGCAGGAGCTCGCCGGTGCCTTCCGGGCGCTGGCGGACGAGCTCGACCAGCGCAACAGCCAGCGCCGAAGGCGGGCCTGAGCGATGGCAATCTCAATCACCGTCCCGTAAGCGTCATGAGGACGCGTTTCGGCACGAGATACGTCGTCCAGGTTCCCTATTCCCCGGCTTTCTATGGAGGCTGGCGGGCCTACGCCGTGCGGACCGGCCTCGCCACTCGCTCTCTACGACTGCTCAGGCGGACTGATGGGAGGGCTCGATGGCGCACGAGCGGCATACATCCACGATGTCGACGCCGGAGCCCCGCGATGCGAATCTCGTCGATGCGGTCGAATACCTTTCAGGACGACGTTCGTGCGACGCTGGTCATCGTTGAATGGTGTGTCAGTGCCTCCGTTGAAGCGGCGGTGGCACGAGTGGCACCAGAAGCGGCCGTAGCCCACCGACGTCGTGGTCCGAGGGGATCGGCAGTGATGGTACGCCAACTCCTGGCTCCGGGTTATTGCTCTCGCAAGCCTACTCTCGCCCCTGTGATCTGACGCATCCCGTGCCGCCCGTGTCGCTACCTGTAGCCCGGAGGCTGCCCGCTTCCCCAGCAGGCGACGCGGCCGTCCTCGCGCACACCACACGTTCGATACCACGAAGCACTCAACTGCGAGAAGGTACCGGCGGGCGGGCTGGCATTCCCGTATCCGTCGGTGCCCCAACACCGAACGGTTCCATCGGGTCGGAGGCCGCAGGAGTAACTGTTTCCCGAGGCAACAGCCTGAAGCCCGTCCGGTGGATCCAACTGACCTAAGGTGTTGATCCCCCAGCATCGGACTTCCCCGCCAACTACGTCACCGCACGTGTGATCCACTCCCGGAGAAACAGTCCGGAAGAGCTCGGCGGGCGGAAAAAAGTCGGGAGACGGCGGAAATGTGTTGTGCGGAACGATGCCCCAGCACTCAACTCCCGCAGCGACCGTCACCGCGCACGCATAGTCATCGCCGGCCCCGATCTCGGTAAATGTCCCCGCCGGTTGTTTGCCAGCCACGAATGCCGCTCCCCAACAATCGACGGCCCCGCTCGTTCGCAGCCCGCACGTGAAGTAGCGTCCGGCCTCGACCCGAGTGAACGAGCCGGTCGGTGCGGTTGACTGGCCGTACGCATTGGAGCCCCAGCAAGCGAGGCTGCCAGCACTATCGACTGCACATGTGTGAAATCCGCCAGCAGCGATGTCGATGAACCGTCCGCCGGGGCTATCCAGCTGGCCTTGGTAGTTCACGCCCCAGCACGCGAGGGAACCATCAAAGCGGATCGCACAGGAATGAGTATCGCCCGTCGACACCTTCACAAATGACCCCGGCGGCGGTAGCCCTCCCAGGTCTGGGCCACTCCAGCATCGCCCCAAGCCTCCGGGCAGCACGCCGCATGTCCAGGCGAGGGGGCCTGCGTCCAGCTGGGCGACAGGCCCCGAAACGGCGCCGACCATGCCGGTGATCTGGGTCGAGTACGGTCCCCAGAGTCCAAACGCCGGCGGCGGTTCTTCCCCTCCCCAGCAGGACGCGTAGCCGTCTAGGTCCACGGCACACGTGTGAGCAGTCCCCGCTGACACGGTTGAGTACAAGCCGTCCGGTGGATCCGACTGTCCTACGTTATTGCGCCCCCAGCAAACAATTCGGCCATCCGGGCGGACTCCGCAGGTATGGTCATGTCCGGCGCTCACATCATCGAACACACCATCCGGCGGTGATGCTTGCCCGTCCGGGTCCGCTCCCCAGCAGTCGACGAGGCCGCTCAGCAGGACCCCGCAGCCGTGAAAACCTCCGGCGCTTACCGACGAGAAGGCGCCGTTCGGTGGGGTCGACTGTCCTTCTTGGTTGTCGCCCCAGCAGGTGATCTGGCCGGAGGCCGCGAGCGCGCATGTGAACCGCAAGCCCGCGCTGACTGCCGTGAAGGGGCCACCGCGGAATTCGTTCTCCGGCGGAATCTGTCCCCAGCAGCTCACATCACCCGCCGTCGTGAGACCGCACACGTGCTCGTACCCGGAACTGAGCTGAGTGAACGTACCACCGCGCGGGGCCGTCTGGCCGCGATATTCGTCACCCCAGCAGGTCACAGTTTGGTCCTTCAGCAGACCGCACGCGAACTCGTCCGCCGCCACGATCTGCACGAAGGGCCCGACCTCGGCGTCCTGGGGCACAGCGGAGTAGAGCCCTTCGTTGTCCCCGCCGGGAAAGCCATCGTCCGAGACCTGGCCGATGACGATGATTTCCTTGTCCGAACTCACCGCCGCCGAGCCGACAAAGCAATTCGGCTGGTTGTCGTTCGGAAATCCGTTATCGGCGTCAAGATTCATGTAGAAGACCTTTGAGCCTGAAACCATGGAGGTGGTCTCGAAGGGGCCCTCAGGGCAGCCACTTCCCGGGATTCCGACGAAGCGCACCGTGGTCTCGGCGTCGGAGCCATCCGCAACTTGGACCTGGAACCAGGAGTTCCTCCCGATTGACGATGGTGTCTGCTTCTCGTAGCGCCTGTAGATGAGCGGGAGCGCCCATTCGTTGGCGGCGTTCGCACGAGGTCTGCCGTTGACCGCAGTGTAGGTCGGCTCGTTGGTGGAGTTGTCGGACCACACCCATTTCGCGCGCACCAGCAGCCCGGCCACCGGCTGGGTGGAGGTGAGGACAGCGTACCCGACGAAGTTCATCGGGAGCGGCGACGCGGGATCGTACGATGAGTTGAATCCGACGTTCGTGACCTCCTCGAGCGTCACTGTGACGTCCACGGGATTGCCCTCTGCAGTGCCGATGTAGCGGATGTTTATGTCCGCAGGCGCGTCGCCGAGGTTCTGTGCACCAACGACTGTGTACCAGCCGGAAACCCACTTGATCGCGAGCGGGATCACCACCTCTGTTGCCACATCGTCGTTCTCGGGATCCGAAGGATGAACGGCGAAGCCCTCGTAACCCGCCATCATCCGGCTCCCGTCAGAGCGGTAGAGGAGGACTGAGACTGCAATGTCGTTGTTCCCGTTTGCGTTGACCACCTCGACGAGCCCGCCGGATTGGGTGTTCAGAAGGTCCGGAGGAAATGGGATGTCAGAGCCGCTCCCTCCGCCAAGAAGCAGGAGCTGGTTGGGCTCGGCGGCATAGCCCGATGCGCAGCCGGGCTGATTCGACGGACTGTCGACGATCGTGGAGCCGACGGCAACCTTGGTCAGCGTCCGCGTGATGAAGTACGAGAGCCTTAAACAGGCAGTCTCGGTCCCGACGTTGCGGATGTGGATGCGGCTGTTCCAGCGCGGTGAGCCCAAGTCAGCGAGCAGAATTGGCAACGCAAATATGGGTGCGCCGGCCGACTGGGTCGTTACCAGTGCGTACGAGTGGTTGTTCTCAAGGCCAGGCCCTGTGGTCTCGTGGATAAGAACGGAGGCGAGGGGTCCGGGGGCATCCGCGGTGGCGTAGCTACCGATCCCTTGCGGCGAACTAGGCTC
This sequence comes from uncultured Anaerolineaceae bacterium, assembly GCA_964533605.1. Lineage (GTDB taxonomy): Bacteria > Chloroflexota > Dehalococcoidia > Tepidiformales > Tepidiformaceae > DASCML01. Next base: position 1,121 of record CAZHMF010000140.1, on the reverse strand, counting down.
GGTGCCGCTAACCAGACGATTCCCGCCAGCCGGCACATCGTCGAGGATGTCACCAGGGCCCGCTGGCACCGAGCCATCGCGGTTGAAATACTGGATGGCGATGTCGGTGCTTGCTAGGCTTGTGTTTTGGACGGCGAGGGTTGTGGTTTCGTTCCCGGCCGGTAGCGGGTTACCGTCGTGAGATGCAGAAGTGAGACTATCGGCGGGCCCATCAGCTGCCGGCTGTTGGCGTGCGGCTTCTGCGTCTGGAAGGGGGGCTTCGTTTTCAGCGGCTGACGGGCCCATGAGCAGTGCTCCGGAAACCAACATCGCCACGCCGCACACAGCCAGCCGAACAGTCACCAAGTTTTCGCTCGCCTCCCGGAGAGTGCCCTCGGGATGTTAGAATCGCCACCCGCTGCCTGTCCATGCGGGCTCCAGGAGGTCCGACAGACCTGTGCACGGTCAACGGATCATCCCTGTCAGAACTCAGGGCGTCCGACGACTGGAGACGTGCTGAGATCGGGCGGCTTGTTGGAACTCAAGTCCTGTCACGCCACGGCCACCTCCAACACGAGTGAGCGCCACCGCTCAACGAGGAGCCGACGTTGCTTGGCTGGCGGCACAGATTCCCCGCAAACGGGCCTCGAGCGGAGGGAGGCCCGGAGGCCGTCAAAGGCGGCGCAGATCCGCGATGCCGAGTCGAAGCTGCCGAAGCCAAGCATCGGGCGGTAGCGTTGCTTGATTCCGTGATGATCCTGCTCCGTCCGATTGTTGAGGTACTGGTTGGTGCGATGTGTCACCTTCCTCCCGAGGATCCAGTGGATCGCTCTTCGGTCCGAGGGATGCTGGTCGGTGGCTACTCGGAGCGGCCTACGTCCATCGCCCTTCGGCAGCGTGCGCCTGCTCTCTCGCCCTGCGCCCCGAAAGCTGACAGAGCCGCCCGTTTGTGGTCGCAGTCCACATTCAGGGCTACCTCAAGCGCAGACCAGTTCGGATTGTCCCCCGGGTCGGGGACCCGGAACTCAGGTCACTCGCTCCTTGCGAGCCGGATCAGCTCCGGCAGCACTTCGAGGCAATCGTCCACCACTGCAAAGTGTCGCGAGCGGGAGCTCGGTGCCTCGTGATGCGTGCTCTCCCGT
>CAZHMF010000139.1:3895-5241 GCA_964533605.1 uncultured Anaerolineaceae bacterium | reverse complement strand
GCCGGTCGGGGGCGGGGCTCGCGCTGTGGCCCCCCCCCCGGCGGGCGGTGGGGGGGGGGGGGGCGGCGCCCCGCCGGTCCGGCTCCGGCGCTCCCGGCGGCGGAGCCGTCAGACCCGACGGATTGGCAGCTGCATCGTCGCGCCGGTACTGCTGGAGACCGGTGCTGCGGCTTGTCGCCACGGGCTGCCCGGCGGAATCGGCCGTGCGCGACTGCATCACGGCGTAGAGGCGGCCGTCGTGGAAATAGGTCGTCTCCACGCTCCCCACGGTCGTCAGCGTCTCGCCGGGGTTGACGGGGCGGTGGTAGGTGACCTGTTCGCGCCAGTAGACGCCTCCGGCAATCGTGAAGTTGTCTGCCATGAGCTGAATGGTGCATCCGCTGAACAGGAACGGGGGCAGCTTCACGGCCTGTCGCAGGTCCCGACGCCCCAGACCCCCCGCCCAACGCTCGAGCAGGTCCCCGCCGGCCTCGAAGGTGCGGGGCTCCAGGGCGTAGGGCAGTGGCAAGTTCGCAGGGTCGAATCGTTGCGGCATCTCTGGCTCCTTCACCGTCTTCCGGGACCTTTGCCCGGAGTTATAGTGCGATTCCGCGACCCTACACCCTTGGCTCCCAGCTGAAGTAGCGGAGGGCGACAACCATCCCGATCAGGCCCCAGAGGGCAACAACTGCGAGGTGCTCGAGCTCCCATCCTGCTCCCGACGTGAACGGATTGAAGGCGGTTTGTAGCGCGACGGACAGATGCTTGACGGGGAACACGTTCCCCGCCCAGTTGATCCAGGTGGGCGTGTCGTTGTCGAGAGGGATGAAAACGTCGGAGATGAAGAGGAGGGGAAGGATGATGCCGTTGATCACGGGCGAGGATGCGTCCGCGTTGGGGATGAAGGCAACGGTGGCGAATGCCAGCGCCGCGAAGGCGGCGGCACCCGCTGCCAACGCCAGGAGGAAGGCGGGAAGGCTCCGGTCGGGGATCTCCACGTCGTAGAACAGCGCGCCGAAAACAACCACGAGGACGACGAGAAAGAGCGCCACGCCGACCATGTAGATGACCTTGCCGAGAAGATAGGAGAGCTTCGGAAGCGGCGTCCCGCCGACGCGCTTGAGCTGTCCCTGGTCGCGCGCGAGCGCAACCTGTTGGGCGAGCCCGGTGAAGCAAGCATTAATGACGGAGAAGGCCGCGATCGCGGGCACGTAGAACGTGGAAGTCTTCGCCTCTCCCCCTTCGACCGTCAGCGTTTCGTTCCCGAAGAGCAGGTTGAAGATCACGAGGAAGATCAGTGGGAAGACCAGCGTGAAGAAGGCAGCCGCCGGATTGCGTCTGAAGGCTCGGTGCTCATAGGGAAGCTG
>CAZHMF010000139.1:0-3795 GCA_964533605.1 uncultured Anaerolineaceae bacterium | reverse complement strand
TGAAGAAGGCAGCCGCCGGATTGCGTCTGAAGGCTCGGTGCTCATAGGGAAGCTGTCGCAGGGCCAGACGTAGCGCCTTCACCGTCGATCCCCGCCCTCTTCGGTCAACGGCCCGAGAGCACCGGCAGCGTCACCGTCCGCGAGCGCAAGGTAGGCGTCTTCGAGCGTGGGGCGTTCCACTGCGAGCTCGACGAGAGTGGTCCCGCTCTCCAGCGCCCTCCCTGTGATCTCGTGCAATGCGGCCGTTGGCTCGGCGACTCGCACGCGTGCAGTGGCGCCGTCCACCTCTGCGCCTGAAATGCCCTCCAGGAGGCCCGCCAGCGAACCCGCTTCGCCGTCGCCCACGGAGAAGGAGATTGTGGAGCCCCCGATCCGCGACACCAGTTCGCCGGGGGTCCCGCACGCCACGATTTCACCCCTGACGATCATCGCGACGCGATCCGCGAGGTGCTCGGCCTCGTCCATGTAGTGCGTGGTGAGCAGTACGGTCTTTCCCAGCGCTCGAAGAGAATGCACCATCTCCCACGCCTGGCGCCTGGCCGAGGGATCGAAGCCGGTTGTCGGTTCATCGAGGAACAGCAGCTCCGGATCGCCCGCGAGGCCGATGGCGACGTCAAGCCGCCGCTGCTGACCTCCGGAGAGCCTGCGGACGCGCTGACGCCTCTGCTCGCTGAGGCCGACTACATCGAGGATCTCGTCGGTCGGTCTCGGGTTCGGGTAATAGCCGCGGAAGAGGTCGATCGACTCCTCGACGTTGAGATAGGGCTCGACGCCCGGGGACTGGAGAACGATACCTATGCGCTCCCGGAACTCGATGCCTGCCCGGCCCGGGTCGAAGCCGAGGACGTCGACCGAGCCGGCGTCACGGACGCGGTGGCCTTCGAGGATCTCTATCGCCGTCGTCTTACCGGCCCCGTTCGGTCCCAGCAGGGAGAAGACCTCTCCCCGCTCCACGTCGAGGTCGATGCCCTTCAACGCCCGGACCGGCCCGTAGCTCTTCTCCAGACGGCGAACAGAGATCGCTGTAGACATGTGCGCCCCCTGGCGTTGGATTCTAGGGGGCTGGGAAGTGAGGGCCTACTTGAAGGTCATCTCGCCGGCCGGCACTCGCACGTCGAGGCGGTTTTCGGAGGGTGGGATGGGGCAGGACCAGTTCTCGTTATAGGCACAGTAGGGGTTGTAGGCGTAGTTGAAGTCGAGAAGAAGCTCGCCCGTCTCGAGAGACTGGACCTCGAGGTACCTTCCGGCCCCGTACGTCTCCTCTCCGCGGCCCGCGTCCTGGAACGGAAGGAAGAGCTCTTCCCCCTCGGGGTCCCGGAAGATCGTGAGCGTGACCTCTTGTCCGTCAATCTGGATGTGAACCTTCGCCCAGCGAGTGTAGACCACGGTCTGGCCCGTGCTGGTCTGCATCTCGGTGGGTTCCTGGGGGTCCAGGACGTCCGGCCGGACCCGAAACACGAGGTTCGGGTTCTCGGCGTAGTAGCGGAGGCCCTCGAATGACTCCTTCTGCGGGGATGTGAGCGGGGACTGAGGATGGGTCCGGTAAAAGCGATCCTTTTCGTTTCGGACCGCAGCGAGTTGCGACAATTGAATCTCCCGCCGGATGACCGGCTGAGGATACAGTCGGGGGCCCCGGTCATCTGTTACGCAGGGGCGACCCGAGGGGCTATTTCCTGAGCCGCGGATCCCAGATATCGCGGAGCGTGTCTCCAAGCAGGTTCGCTGCGAGCACGACGACGCTGACCGCGATGCCGGGGAAGACGACTATGTACCAGAAGCCGAGCCGTGCCATCGAGAGGTTCTGGCCGCTCATGTCGATCCCCCAGGAGGGGGTCCCCGGCTCGACGCCGAGCCCGAGAAATGAGAGCGCCGACTCTGCGAGGATGGCGGCCCCGAGGGTCCCGCTCATGATGATCACCAGGAGAGGGAGGACGTTGGGAACGACGTGGCGCACGAAGATCCGGGACTCGCTGCACCCAAGAGCACGTGCTGCCTCCACGTATTGTGCGTTGCGTTCCACGATCGCCGCGCCGCGCAGGACCCGGTTGCTCGAGAACAGGGCTCCGATCCCGATGGCGAGGACGATCGTCTTCGGCCCCCTCCCAAAAGCGGCGATGAGCAGGAAGTAGAGCACCAGGCCGGGAAAGGCAACGAATGCTTCGCTCGACCGCTGGAGCAGGTAGTCGGGCCAGCGGCCGTAGTAGCCGGCGACGGTGCCGAGAAAGGATCCGACGCCCGAACCGATGAATACGGCCGCGCTCGAGATGATGAGCGAGATCCGGGCGCCGGCGAGAACGCGGCTGAAGACGTCCTGGCCGAGCTGGTTCGTGCCGAACGGGTGAGCCCACGATGGGCCCTGAAGCGGCGCGCCTGCCTGGAGCTCGCGCGGATCATAGGGGGTGATTGCCGGTCCGAAGATGCCGAGAAACACGAAGATCGCGAGCACAACCACACCGAATACACCGAGGGGGTGGGTGCGTGCCAGGTGGGTGAACTTCTTCAGGCGCGGCCGTTCGTGGAGCTCCGGGCCTGCCGCCGCCTCGCCCGCCACGAGAGATCTCTCCGCGCCCGTCATCGGTAGATCACTCGCGGGTCGATCAGTGCGTAGGAGAGGTCCACCAGCAGGTTAATCCCGACAACAATGATGGCCGTGTAGAGGACGAGGAACTGGATGACGGGGAAGTCGCTCGTCAACACCGAGACGAAGAAGAACTGTCCGATTCCGTTGATGCTGAAGATCTGCTCGAAGATCAGCGACCCGAAGAAGAGCAGACCGACCTGCGCGCCGAAGAGCGTGATGATCGGGATCAGTGAGTTCCGCAGAGCGTGGCGGAGGACGACGGATGAGTGCCTGAGACCTTTTGCCCGCGCCGTCCTGATGTAGTCCTGACGCAGCACTTCGAGCATCGTTGAGCGCGTGAGACGCATCATCGCCGCCGAATGGCCGAAGCCGAGGAGAAGGGCAGGCGGGACGTAGAGCCGGAGGTTATCCCAGGGGTCGTCGAAAAACGGGATGTGGCCGCCGACCGGGGGTGAGTAGTTCCACCAGATCGAGGGAAGGACGATCAGGAGGATGAGGAGAAAGAACTCGGGGATGGACTGACCGAACACGGCGAAGAACCGGGCCGTGTAATCGACCGGCGTGTTCTGCCGGAGGGCGCTCAAGACACCGACAAAGACGCCCACGATCGTGCTCAGCGTCAGTGCGAGAACGAGGATCTCGACTGTCACGGGGACGCGGTCGCGCACTTCCTCCCAGACCGGCTCGTTACTGCGAAATGTCCGCCCCAGGTCTCCTCGCGCCATGTCTCCCAGCCAGTCGATGAACTGGCGGCCGGTGGATTCGTCGAGTCCCAGTTCGGCCCTGATCGCCTCCTGCTGTTCGACCGTCGTGCTCTGCGTGGAGAGAAGGGTGACCGGGTCCTGTGAGAACGGCAGCCGCAGCGTGAAGAACGTGACCGACGAAACGACCGCGATGATCAGCGGCAGGTAGGCCATCCGGCGCAGGGCGTACTGGCGCATGGACTCGCCTCAGTGCTCTTCTACGTAGGCCGTTCCGACCAGGTAGGAGTAGCTCCCACGCCCGATAACCCTCCCTCTCACGTAACGCCACCAGGCACCGTAGGTGACTCTCACGAACGTTGGGATGAAGGGAGCTCCAAGCTCCCACGCCTTGAGCTGGAGCTCCTTGATCAGTGCTTCGCGCTCGGCATCGTCGAGTGTGGCCTTCTGCTGCTTGACCATCGTGTCGAGCGTCTCGTTGTGGAAGCCGGCCCAGTTTGGGCGACCCCCGAT
>CAZHMF010000138.1:0-5263 GCA_964533605.1 uncultured Anaerolineaceae bacterium | reverse complement strand
GTGCTGGCCGGTGGGGCGGCGGACGGTACAATTGGCGGGTTCCAGATCCAAGTTGAGGCGCCGGCAGTGCCGAGAGCGCCCGTCTGTGAGGCGCAGTGTCCGAACATCCGCTTGATCCGATCTTCCATCCGCGAGCGGTGGCCGTCGTCGGCGTCCCGTCGAAGCCGCGACAGGGGATGATGGGGGGCTTCTATGACTCTCTCATCGCCGCCCGGTTCCCCGAAGTCGGGGACCTGTATCCGGTCAATCCGAAGGCCGAGGAGATCGGCGGTGTGCGCTGCTACCCAACGCTGCTCGACATCCCCGGCCCCGTCGACCATGTGATCTCCCAGGTCCCGGCGGCCGCCGTCCCCCAACTCGTGGATCAGTGTGTCGAGAAGAAAGTGCGCTCGATTCACTTCTTTACGGCCGGTTTTTCCGAGACGGGCGACGACCAGATGGCGGCAGTCGAGCAGGAGATGGTCGCGAAGCTTCGGGCGGCGGGGATCCGGGCGATCGGTCCCAACTGCATGGGTCTCTACGTTCCTTCGAGCCGGCTGGCGTTCATGGACGGCTTCACAATGGAGCCGGGAAACGTCCTTCTGCTGTCCCAATCGGGGGCGAACGCGGGGGAGATCGTTTCGGAGCTTACCGCCCGCGGGATCCGTTTCTCGAAAGCGATCTCCTACGGCAACGGAGCCGACCTCCAGGCCCACGACTTTCTCGATTATGCCGCGAGCGACTCCGAGACGGATGTGGTCGCGGCATATATCGAAGGTGTGAAGGACGGTCGCGCCTTCTTCGACGCTCTCGAACGCTGTGCGCGGGTGAAACGGACCATCGTGCTGAAGGGTGGATTGACGCAGTCCGGCTCGCGAGCCGCGCACTCGCACACGGGGTCGCTCGCCGGCTCGGCCGCCATCTTCGATGCCGTCTGCCGGCAGACGGGCGCCATCCGCGCCGAGACAATGGAAGAGCTGCAGGATCTCGTTGTCGCGGCGTCCACGGGAACCGCGAGCGTTGACGGAAGAGGCGTCGCCCTGATCGGGGGTGGCGGGGGGGGCTTCGCCGTGCTCTCTTCAGATGCCATCGACCGCGAGGGATTGACGGTCCCGCGAATGCCTGCAGATGCGGTGAAGCGGATGCGCGAATTCATCCCCGTGGCGGGCAGCAGCGTCAACAACCCGATCGATGCGATGCCGGACGATGAACATCTGGATGAGATGCTGCGGATTGTGGCCACCGCCGAAGGTGTCGATGTGGTCTTCATGAGCCCGACGACGGGCCGGAGCACGATGAGCAGGCAGATGGCGGCTCGCCGCGCCCGATCCAGGAACGGCGACGACGCGGAGCCCCAGCCGACTCCGGAGATGGTGAAATCCATGAACGATATGGCGGTGCGGTCGGCAAAGATGATGCGGCAACTTGAGGACGACACGGGCACACCGGTCGTGGGCATCCTCCGCAGCGGCCGTATGGCCCGGATGATGGGCATCGGAATGGATGCCTTCGCCCAGGCGGCGCACAGGGAAGGGATCGGAGTCTTTCCGTCCGTTGAGAGGGCCGCCCGGACGATCGCCCGCGTGCACGACTGGCGTAAACACCGTCGGGGACTGCCGGAGATCCTCTGAGAGCCGAGTCCCGAGTTCCGAGCCGGGTGTCGGGTGATTGCGGGACGTGAGGGGTGACCCGGATCTCCGGTTCTCGGCGTAACCTTGATTGCAGTCATCTCGACTGGCGAAGAGGCGTGCGGCAGGCGCAGGAGATGCCCGAAGGAGAGGGCTAGTAGGAGCCCTGCGTTTCGAAGATCTTGCGTGGGTTGGCGACGGTCATCTCCCGGATCTGCTCATCCGTTACGCTTCGCTCCCTGAGGGCCGGGATAACGTCCTTCGTGATGTGCCGGAAATGCCAGTTCGGCATCCGTTCCCTCTTGATACGCGGTGGGATCGTGTCCATGTAACAGTTGGCGTCGTGTGAGAGGACGATCTGCCCGGCGTACCCGGCCGCGCAGAGACGGGCGACCGTGGCGACGCGCTTCTCCGTGGAGAGGAGGGCTTCGATCCCAAACCGATCCATGCCGACGTAACTCCCACGCTCGATGATCTTCGTCAGGTACTCCAGGTCGTCGGTGTCGCCGGAGTGTCCGATGACGACGCGTGCCAGGTCCACGCCTTCGCTTTCGAAGACGTCCTGCTGGGCCAGCCCGCACTGCGTCGACACGTCGTGGTGGGTTGAGATGGGAACGCCCGTGCGCCGGTGAGCCCGGGCGCCTGCCCGCAGCATGGTTTCGTTCAGTTCGTCGATCGCAGGTTCCGTGGCGAGCTTGATGATCCCGGCCCGCACGTCGCCGCCTTCCATCCCCGATTCGATGTCGCGGACGAAGAGGTCGGCGATCGGATCTGGATTGGCCCGTTGGAAGAACCGGGGTGGGAACCGCCACACCCCGGTGCAGAGGATCACGTTGAGGTCCACCTTGCCCGCGATCTCAACGATCAAGGCAACGTCCCGCCCCAGGTCGACGGTGGTGAGGTCCACGATTGTGTCCACCCCCGCGGCTTTGAGCGCCTGCAGTTCTCCGGCGGCGCGATCCACTTCAGCGGCTCTGCTCCAGAGATGGGGCCAGGCCTCAAACACTCCCGGTGAGCGTGTGACGACATGCTCGTGCATCAGCGTGAAGCCGAGCGCGGCCGTGTCAATACTTCCCGTTGCGGTCCGGACGGTAGCCATCTGTCCTCCGGTCTACATGGAGTCGATTATGGCGTTGAAGGTCGGGCTGGGGCGCATTTGCGCGTCCACCTTCGCCTGATCGGGTCGGTAGTATCCGCCGATGTCGACCGGATCTCCCTGGGCGGCAAGGAGTTCCCCGGTGATCTTCTCCTCGTTTTCGGCAAGGGCGGCGGCGATGGGGGCAAAACGGGCCTTCAGAGCCTGATCCCTGTCCTGGGCGGCGAGGGCCTGGGCCCAGTACATGGCGAGATAGAAGGTACTGCCGCGATTGTCGATCTCGTTCACCTTGCGCGAAGGCAGCCGCGCCCCTTCGAGGTAGCTGGTCACAGCCTGGTCCAGCGTTTCGGCCAGAAGGGTGGCCGTCTTGTCCCCGGTCTGGGAGGCAATGAGCTCGAGCGAAGGAACGAGCGCGCAATACTCACCGAGGGAATCCCATCTGAGATGGCCCTCCTGGACGAACTGCTGGACGTGCTTCGGGGCCGAGCCACCGGCTCCCGTCTCGAAGAGGCCGCCGCCCGCGAGCAGGGGAACAATCGACAGCATACGCGCGCTGGTCCCGAGTTCGAGGATGGGGAAGAGATCGGTGAGGTAGTCGCGAAGTGCATTCCCCGTGACCGCAATCGTGTCCTCACCGCGACGGATTCGCTCGAGCGAGAACCTCATGGCCTGAACGGGCTCCATGATGCGAATGTCCAGCCCGCTTGTGTCGTGATCCTTCAGGTAGGTGTTGACCTTCTTGATGATCTGGGCGTCGTGGCCGCGCCGCTCATCAAGCCAGAAGATGGCCGGAGAACCGGTGGCCCGGGCGCGGCTGACGGCCAGCTTCACCCAGTCACGGATGGGGGCATCCTTTGCCTGGCAGGCCCGGAAGATGTCGCCGGGCTCAACAGTCTGTTCGAGGAGCACACTGCCGGCGGCATCGACGATGCGGATCTTTCCGGCGGCCGGCGCTTCGAATGTCTTGTCGTGTGAGCCGTATTCTTCGGCTTTCTGAGCCATGAGCCCGACGTTCGAGACGTCGCCCATTGTTGCCGGGTCGAACTGTCCGTTGACCTTCGCGTTCTCCAGGATCTCCGCATAGATCGTCGCGTAGCAGCGGTCCGGCACCATGGCGATGCAGTCCTGGAGTTCGTCGTTCCGGTTCCACATCCGGCCGCCGTCGCGGACGACGTTGGGCATGGAGGCATCGACGATGATGTCGTTCGGGCGGTGGAGGTTTGTGATCCCCCGCCGCGAGTCGACCATCGCCAGCGCCGGCCGTGTCTGATACACGGCATTGATGTCCGCTTCCACCTCGGCCTTCTTGGCGGCCGGCAGACGGTCGAGCTTCTCGAGGACATCGGCGAGCCCGTTGTTGACGTTCGCGCCGATTTCGGCGAGCAGTGCGGCGTGCTTCTCCAGGGCATCCTTGAAGTAGACCGACACGCAGTGCCCGAACATGATCGGGTCGGAGACTTTCATCATCGTCGCCTTCAGGTGGAGGGAGAGGAGCACGCCGTCCTTCTTCGCCTCCTCCATCTGCCTCTCGTAGAAAGCTCGGAGGGCGGCGACGTTCATCACGGCGGAGTCGAGGACCTCCCCGGCCTGAATCGGGAGTGATTCCTTGAGCACGGTCACGGACCCGGCCGAATCCACGAATTCGAACCGTGCCTCGGTGGCCCGGTCGAGGGTGACGGACGTTTCGGACGCGTAGAAGTCCTTGTCCTCCATGTGAGCCACCCTGGAGCGGGAGCCCGATTCCGGCCACGGCTGCATCATCTTGTGGGGGTTCTTGTTGGCGAAGCGCTTGACGGATGCGGCCGGTCTGCGGTCCGAGTTGCCCTCACGGAGAACCGGGTTGACGGCCGACCCGAGGACTGCGGCAAAGCGAGCCTGAAGGGCCCTCTCGGCGTCGTTCGCCGGCTCCTCCGGGTAGTCGGGGATGTCGTAGCCCTTTTCCTGCAGCTCCGCGGTCGCTGCCTGCAGCTGGGGGATCGAGGCGCTGATGTTCGGAAGCTTGAGGATGTTCGCGTCCGGATCCTGGGTGAGCTCGCCGAGCTGTGCGAGATAGTCCGGCATCTTCTGATCGTCTTTGAGGTTGTCCGGGAAGTTGGCGATGATCCGGCCGGCGAGGGAGATGTCGCGCGTCTCGACGGTTACGCCGGTGCCCTGGAGGTAGGCCTTGACTATCGGCAACAGGCAGTGGGTCGCGAGGGCGGGGGCTTCGTCCGTGTAGGTCCAGATGATCTTGGCGGTCATTACGGCTCCTTGAAGATGTGTGTCGCGAACCGGCAGGCCGGCGGACGGGCTCCCACGGCGCCACCGCTCGGGTGGGAAGCCGGGCTGGAGGGAGCGGGCTGAGTTTAGCCCAAAGGTGCCCTTAGAGCAGGTCGAGACCGTGTGCCGCCGGGGCACGGCCGAGACTCGCGGGCACGGCGGCGGTTGACTGCGAGCTCGGCCCGATCCATCGGGTGGAGCTCGATCGGGTGCGAGCCTCAGGCCTCGAGGCCCGCGTACATTCCATGCACGTCGCCGCCGCGGATACGCGCCGGGCGCTGCGGCGGCCGTAACGAGGAGC
>CAZHMF010000137.1:0-5302 GCA_964533605.1 uncultured Anaerolineaceae bacterium | reverse complement strand
GGCGGCACTCGCCCACGCGATGCCGGGCGGTCTAACGCACGTGGCCGACGCATCCCGCCTTCAGACTGTCCTTCGCTGGTTGCTTGTTCCGGAACAGCATAGCCAGGGCACGCCTGCTCTGGGGCGCGCACAGTGAACCGGGAGGCCGGACGCGCACTGCTGGCCGGCGCCGCCGACCTGGCCCGAATGGCCGGACGTGACTTTCGCCGCAACAGCTTGCTCGTGGCCGTGAGCCTGGTGGCCGGCGTCGTGCTCTGGGCGTTGATTCAGGACGTGGAGAACCCTCGCCTCGAAGCCGTCGTCCCCGGCGACAACTACCAGCCGATACCGGTCGAACCCGTGAATCTGCCTGATGGCCTCGTGCTTCAGGCGTCACTCTCCGTCCGCCTGCGTGTGAAGGCCAGCGAGGCCGACATCCCCATTCTCACGGCCGATGACTTCACTGCCACAATTGATCTGCGCGACCTCGCCGCCGGCGAAACCGTGAGCCGGCCCGTGCAGGTCACGTCCAAGCGCTCCGATGTGCGAGTCGTTGCGGTTCAGCCACCTTCGTTTCTCGTCACCCCCGAGGCGGCGACGGTTCGTGAACTGCAGGTTGAAGTGCGTATCACCGGAGACCTCCCGGCGGGCTTCCGGCTGACGGAAGGCTCGTCGGTGGTCGTGGATTCACCGATCGCGACCGTGACCGGCCGGGCCGACCTCGTCGACACAGTCGCTTCTGTCGAGCTCGAACTGAACGTGACGGGCGTTCGCGAGGAGACCTACACGGCCGAAGGGGAGCTCGTGGCGAGGACGGCAGGCGGGAACCGGGTCGACGTAGCCGTCACGCCGCCGCGCACACGCGCGACCGTGCTGATCGAGCAGGTTGTCGCCCAACGGACGGTTCCCGTCAGCCCCACGATCGGTGGCGCTCCCGCCGACGGATATCGCATTACCGCCATCGCCGTTGAGCCTCCCGTTGTCACTGTGACCGGCCCGACCGATGCGATTGCGGGTCTGAGCAAGGCGACAACCGAGAGGGTCGACATCTCCGGCGCGAAAAACCAGGTGACGCTGACCAGGAAGGTGATCGCTGGCACGAACGTCTCGACCGATGTCCGGACGGTCGTCGTGAAGGTCAAGGTCGAGCCGTTCGAGTGTGGCTCGGGTGCAGACAGTCCCTGCGGCGGGCAGACCGTCCAGGTGGCGCCGGTGTTCGGCAGCCCACCTGCCGGTCTCGCTCTCCGCGACGGTTCCTACTCGGTCTCCGTTACGCTCATCGGTTCGTTGGACACTCTCGCACTCGTGGGCCCCGGTGATGTTGGCGTCTCTGTCTCGCTAACCGGCACCTCCGCCGGACTCAATGTGCTCCAGCCGTCCGCGGAGATCGTTTCCCCGGGGCTGAGCGGCATCGCGATCAGCGCGGTCGGCACGGTGACGGTCACGATGGTCACAGTACCGACGCCGAGCCCGGTGCCGAGTTCTACCCCGAGTCCCTCGCCGTGAGCGATCGCCTGCTCCCGCGGGTCTCGATAGTAGGCCGCCCCAATGTCGGCAAGTCATCTCTTTTCAACCGGGTGCTCGGCGAGCGTCGCGCGATCGTCGAAGACGAGCCGGGCACCACGAGAGACCGCCTGGAGGCCGAGGTGGAGTGGAGAGATAGGCGGTTCAGGCTCGTCGACACCGGTGGGTTCGAGGTCGAAGGTGAGGGCGCCTTCGCTCCCCTGGTGATGGCCCAGGTCCGGGAGGCAGTGGAGGCCAGCGCTCTCGTCCTCTTCTGTGTGGACGCCCGCGATGGCCTGACGGCCTCAGACTACGACATGGCCGATCTGGTTCGGCGCGCCGGCCGTCCGCTGATCCTCGTGGGAACGAAGGCCGATAACGAAGAGAGGGAGCTGGCAGCGATCGCCGACACGGCCGGCCTCGGGATGGGTGACCCATTGCCGGTGAGCGCGTTGCATAACCTGAACGTCGGGTTCCTCCTCGACGCGGTGGTAGAGCACCTCCCCGCTGCGGAGCCCGCGTTTCAGTCCGAGTGGATCAGGGTGGCCATCATCGGGCGGCCGAACGTCGGCAAGTCGATGCTGGTGAACGCCCTCCTGGGCGAAGAGCGCGTGATCGTGAGCGACGTCCCGGGAACCACCAGAGATGCGATCGACAGCGACCTCACCACGGAAGCCGGCACGTTCACACTGATCGACACCGCCGGGATGCGCAGGCCCGGCAAGACAGGCCGGGTCCAGGTGGAGAGGCATTCAGCCCTTCGCACGCGAGCCGCGGTCGACCGAGCCGACGTCGCCGTTCTCGTGATCGACGGCGTCGAAGGAGTCACCGCCCAGGACACGCACATCGCCTCGATTCCTATTGAGCTGGCGAAGGGCCTGGTCATCGCCGTAAACAAGACGGATCTCTGGGAGGAGGCCGGGAAGGACCGAAGCTGGTCGGAGCGACAGCTCCGGGGAAGAGTGCGGTTCGCCCCCTGGGCACTCGTGGCCCAGATCTCGGCGCTCCGGCACCGGGGTCTCGATTCGCTTCTCGGCCTGGTGGCCTCCGCCCGCGAGGCACGGCGCCGTCGTGTGCCGACCGGTGAGCTGACTGCGTTGCTGCGGAGGGCCGTCGCCGGCCATGTACCGCAGACGTCGAAGGGCAAGAGACTCCGCTTCTTCTTCGCCACCCAGGCGGGCGTGGACCCACCAACCTTCGTTCTCTTCGTCAACGAGCCCCGGATCGTCCACTTCAGTTTCCGGCGTTTCCTGGAGCGCACCATCCGGGAGGCGTACGACTTCGAGGGCACGGCCATTCGGCTGCGGTTCCGGGGAAGGGAAGAGGGAGCGCTGCAATGACAGCCTATGCTGTCTGCCTGGCTGCCGGTTACCTCCTGGGCTCCATCCCGGTCGGCCTGATCCTGGGGAGGATCTGGGCGGGACGGGACATCAGGGACCTGGGGAGCGGGAAGACGGGTACAACGAATGTTCTCCGGACGGCGGGTCCCCTGCCGGCTGCCCTGGCGCTGATCGGAGACGTCCTCAAAGGAGTGGCGCCCGGTCTCATCGGTCGCTTCCTCCTCGAGAGCGAGGGGGCCGCTGCGGCCGGAGCGGGTGCTGCGGTCGTCGGGCACATCTGGCCGGTCTTCGCCGGCTTCCGCGGCGGGCGTGGAGTTGCGACGGCTTTCGGTGGCGTTTTCGGTCTCTCTCCGCTCGTCTCGCTGGTGTTCCCGCTGATCGCAGCGGCGATCGTGGTTCCGACCCGCATCATGTCGCTCATGTCCGTCATTGCGGCCCCCCTCTCCGGGGCGGTGGTCGTGGTGCTCGCGGTGGCCGGGAAGGAGCCCGCGCCGTTCGCCTGGTATGCCGTGTTTGTCGTGCTGCTTATCGAATACAAGCACATCCCCAACATCCGGCGCTTGCTCGCAGGGACCGAGCCCCGGTTGGGGCGGGGTGGCGACCGCCCTGCTTCCGGTTGAGCGATGGCTCCGGTTGGCGTGCTCGGGGCGACATCCTGGGGGGTAACGATCGCCCGCCTCCTAACCGATGCCGGGAACAGTGTCCGGCTGATCTGCAGGAGTGGCGTGGAGGCAGATCGGGTCCGAGCACTTCGGGGGATCGAGCGGCTGCCCGAGGTAAGACTGGGCGAGAGCGTAGGAATCTCCGACGGTCCCGGCGACGAGCCTTGCGCCGGCCTCGTTGTTGCCGTTCCGGCGCAGACGGTCGGCGAGAACCTCGCCCCCGCCCGATTCCGCCGTGACGCTCCGGTCCTCTGCGCGGCGAAGGGAATCGAATTGCGCTCGGGGCGCTTGCTGCCCGAGGTGATCACGGCACTCGGCTGGCCGCCCGAAGACGTGTCCATTCTGTCCGGACCGAACCTCGCCCATGAAATCGCGCGAGGGCTTCCGGCCGCCTCGGTGGTGGCGTCGCCGACGATCGCGGCGGCAAGGGTGTGGCAGTCCGCCCTCATGTCCCCTCGCTTTCGCGTCTACGTAAGTGAGGACACGACCGGAGTCGCCCTGGGCGGAGCTCTCAAGAACGTTGTGGCGATCGCCGCGGGGGCGGCGACCGGGGCCGGCTACGGAACGAACGCGCTGGCCTCGCTGGTGACCCGCGGGCTGGCGGAGATCACTCGTCTGGGCGTGGCACTGGGGGCAGATCCGATTACGTTTCAGGGGCTGGCGGGGGTCGGAGACCTGATGGCGACCTGCTTCTCCCCTCTCTCCCGGAACCACCGGCTTGGTGTGATGCTGGCCGGGGGTATGACTCCTATGGAGGCGTTGCAGGAGATCGGGGAGACGGTCGAGGGGGTCGCTACGGCGCGAGCGGTGGAGGAGCTGGCCGCCGGCAGCGGTGTCGAGATGCCGATCGCCGCCACGGTCGCAGCCGCCCTCACGGGCCGCCTGACCGTCCTCGAGGCGGCCGCCCGGCTTCTCGAGCGCCCGCCTGCCGCGGAGGCGAGCAGCGCGGACTGATAAGCTGAACGGATGACCGAGGCAAGCTTCGCGGACCGTCTGGAGAGGCTGATCGCCGGCCACGGGCCGGGAGCGGAGTCGGCCGAACTGCTGTCCGACCTGAGCCGGGCGGATCGTGGTCATCTCGGATCCGTCTGGAAGGGGATCGCCGCCGACACGCGCCGCACGATTGTCGCAGAGGCCGGGATTCTCGCAGAGGAGAACGTCTCATTCGACTTCGAGCAGCTCATGCTTATCGCCCTGGACGATGATGATGCCGAGATCCGGCGCATCGCGGCGGAGAGCCTGGAGGAGGCAACGAGCCGCGATGCCACGCGCGTTATGGGCCGGAAGCTTCTCGAGGACGCCGACGCCTCGGTCCGGGCGGCGGCGGCCGGCTCGCTCGCCAACGCCGTCGTTAGCTGGGATGGCCTGAAGGGCTTCAGCGAGGCTCACTCAGAGCTGCTCGCGTTGCTCCGTGGGGCCTCGATGCGCGACCCGAGTGAAGAGGTGAGAGGGAGAGCACTTGTGTCGGCCGCGGGTGCACCGAGGCCGTGGCTCGGTGCCCTGCTCGAGGACGCCTATTACGGCGAGAGCCAGGCTCTCCGGCTGATGGCAGTGCGGGCGATGGGTATGACCTGCGATGACGCATGGCTTGAATACCTCGTCGAGCAGCTCGGATCGTTGGACGTCAATTTCCGGGTCGAGGCGGCCACCGCGTGCGGGGAGCTGGGTTCTGAGGATGCAATTGAGCCGCTGGCAGCGCTGGCGGCAGACGAAGAGCCGGAGGTCATGATGGCCGCGATCGCGGCTCTGGCCCGGATCGGCGGGGCGCTGGCGCTGGAAGCGATGAATGACCTGCGCTCCGATCCGCCCGCTACCGTC
>CAZHMF010000136.1:0-5305 GCA_964533605.1 uncultured Anaerolineaceae bacterium | reverse complement strand
ATAGCACCTGTGAATGGACCGCGCGCGAGGGTTCGCTGGTGACTGTGGGCACCGTGGATGCACGCGCAGGGGGCGAGAGCTTCAAGGCTATCGCCACGATCGACTTCGAGGGCTGCGCCGGCCGCTCGCCGGATGCCGTGCCCGGAACATCGTCGACTCCCGACACGTCCGAATCGCCGACCACCGCCCCACCGGACCATGCCTCCCCAGGCCCGGACGGCGATCCGACGGAGGGGGCCCCAACGGCTCCCGGCGCCGGGAACACGGCGATGACGGCGACACCGGAGCAACCGGCTGCTGCCGGGACGGCTCCCACCGGCAAGACCCCCGACCCGACTGCTTCGGTCGCCTGCGAGACCCCGCCGCCGGTCACCAGCACGCCGGACGAAAGCACTCCGGCGCGGCCGAGTCCGACTGCAGCCGCCGGGGGTGCGGGCGATGGTACGAGGGTTTCCATCGAGAGTTACACCGCTCGCGTCGCACGCGGCGACGAAGCTTCGATCACCATCGCCTGGCGTGCGGACACGCAGTGTGAGATCGAGTACCGGACTCCGGCCGGGACCGTGAGCCGCGCCGCCGGACTGTCCCCGATCACGCTTGGCGCGGACGGCCGCGGTGGCTGGGTCTGGAACGTGTCGGCTCGGACCTCACCGGGCACGGGTACGATCACAGTGACCTGCAGCGGAGACCAATCTGTCTCGGCAGCAGTGGAGATAGTCTGAGCCCGACCGGGGCCCCCGGCGTAGAATCTGCCCCAGTCTATCCGGAGGGCGCTCGCGTGGGAGACATTTCAGATCTGGCGGAACGCATGTGGCAGGGGGACTTCGACAGTGTCGAACATCACCCGGTGGGGTACAGGCCACAGAAAGGCGAGGAGATCGCCGACGGCATCTTCTGCTACAAGGGGACCGCCACTTCAAATGCCATAGACACAGGCGACGGCCTCGTCATGCTCGATACGGGGACGTTCGTCGAGTCGGAGGGGATCCGCTCCGCCGTTCGGGCGTGGCGCCCGGAGCCCCGGCTGGCAGCGGCGGTCTTTTCCCACCACCACGTCGATCACATTTTCGGCGTCGGTCCATTTGAGGCTGAAGCGACTGAGAAGGGCTGGCCGCGACCGCTCGTCTACGCCCACAAAGACGTTCCTCGTAACTTCGACAGATACCTGCGAACCCTGGGCTGGAACACCGCGATCAACGTCCGCCAGTTCGGGTTCCCACGGGGTCTCTTCCGGTGGCCCGAGGGATACAGGTACCCCGATGTTACGTACGAGAGCCGGATCACATTCAGGCAGGGGGAGGTCACTTTCGAGCTCCACCATGCGCGTGGAGAAACGGAGGACGCCACCTGGACCTGGATCCCCGAGAGGCGGACCCTTCACGCCGGAGATCTGTTCATATGGGCCGTCCCGAACGCCGGCAACCCGCAAAAGGTGCAGAGGTACGTCGCGGAGTGGGGAGCCGCACTTCGGGAAATGGCAGCCCTCGAGCCGGAGCTCATGCTGGTGGGGCACGGGCTCCCGATCTTCGGCTCCTCGCGGATTGCGACGGCCCTCGAGGACACGGCCGAACTCCTTGAGTCACTGGAATCGCAGACGCTCGCGCTCATGAACACCGGAGCCTCCCTCGACCGGATAATCCACGAGGTGGTCGTGCCGGCACGGCTCAGGGAACAGCCCTTCCTGCGACCGATATACGATGACCCCCAGTTCATAGTTCGGAACGTCTGGCGTCTCTACGGAGGCTGGTACGAAGGCGAGCCGGACAATCTGCTTCCGGCTCCGAGAGCCGAGCAGGCGATCGCCTGGGTCGAGCTCGCCGGGGGCATCGCACCGGTTCTCGACCGGGTTGCACAGCTCCGCCGGGACGGCAACCTCAGGCTCGCCTGCCATCTGGTGGAGTTCGCCGTGCTTGCAGAACCGGGATCGACCGAGGCCCACGCGATGCGGGCGGAAGTGTATGCCGAGCGAGCCGAGCTCGAACAATCTTCGATGGGACGAAACATCCTTCTCCACGCCTCTGCTTCGAGCAGAGAGGGGAAAAGGGACCTCGCAGGAGACTTCTGAGAGTTGGTACAGTCATCGGGCGAAGCCCGGCACGGGGCTCGCCCCGAAGGGAAAGGAGCCAACATGGAACGCAGAACGATAGGGAACGTCCACGTCACGGCTCTTATCGACAACACCCAGGCCTATCCGGCCACAGCCGTTTACCCCGATGCAGGCAAGGCGCTCGATCAGTTCTCCAACTACCTCGACGACTCGGGAGGGCTGCCGTTGAGCTTCGCAGCCTACCTCATCAACGACGGCGGCAAGCTGATCCTCGTCGATACGGGATGGGGGCCGGAGGCAAACGGGCACCTCCCGACAGAGCTGAGTGCAGCGGGCGTGAGCCCCGAGGAGATCGGGACGGTCGCCTTCACCCATCTCCACGGCGACCACACCGGCTGGAACATCGATCGAGAATCCGGCCTGCCCCTTTTTCCGAACGCGCGGTACATGGTTCCCGAGGGCGACTGGGCACATTACAACAACCAGGATCCCGAACCCGACTCCTTCCTCAGGGACGTGCGGCCACTTCGGGAAACCGGACACCTCGAGTTGATCAAGGAGGAGGCACGTCTTTCGGAGTCGGTGGTGGCGGTCGCCACACCCGGACACACGCCGGGCCACACGAGCTATTCGATCCGGTCGGGCGGAGATGAGGGCTTCATCCTAGGCGACGTTGTGATCGGCATGCCGGATGCAGAGCTGCCCTCGCTGCGGAACTCCTTCGACCATGACCCGGGGGCTGCCCTGACGACCCGGACCGTGTCGATCGCCAGGTTCGCGCGTGACAGAGTACTCGTCGCCGCCAATCACCTCCCGGCGCCGGGCTTCGGCCGTTTCAGCGTGATCGAGGGTAAGAGCTACTGGGAGCCTGTCTAGCACGCCACCGCTGCGAGTCCGCGGGGCGAGGAGGTCAGTGTTGACGATTCGAACAGTCGTATCAGGCTCAGGCAAGATGGGTCGCCAGGTGGTGCAGGCCGTCCGGGCCGACCCGGGGTTTGAACCCCTTGCCGTGATCGAAGGCCTCGAAGAACTCGACGACGCCGACGGGCTCCCGGTCTACAAGGACCCGGCTCAGTGCATTCGGGAATGCTCACCCGACGTGATCATCGATTTCACAAATGCCGACTGGACACCGGTCCTTGCGCGCGAAGCCCTGAAAAAGAGAGTGCGGCTCGTCATCGGCACGACCGGACTCTCCGACGAGTTCAGACAGTGGCTCGGAGCCGAGGCTGAACGCACGGGAACCGGCGTTGTTCTGGCCGCCAACTTTGCTGTAGGCGCTGTGTTGATGATGCACTTCGCACGGCTCGCCGCCCCGCACTTTGGGGCGGCGGAGATCATCGAGCTCCACCACGACCAGAAGGTCGACTCGCCGAGCGGGACCGCCACGACAACGGCGGAGTTGATGCGGGCGGCCCGCGCGGAAGAGTTCAGCCACCGCAAGTCAGACCGCGAGACAGTGCCGGGCGCGCGGGGCGCCGAGACCGGAGGTATCGCAATCCACTCGGTTCGTCTTCCCGGACTGGTTGCCCACCAGGAGGTCATCTTCGGCGGCCTGGGACAGACTCTCACGATCCGTCACGACTCAATCGGGCGTGATTCCTTCATGCCGGGCGTGCTGATGGCCGCGCGGCGAGCGCTGGAGCTCGATCGCCTGGTGGTCGGCCTGGACTCGCTGCTGGACCTCGGGGACTGAACCGCCGAGAGCCAGCCGGATGGACCCGTGTTCCGCTCTCAGCTCGTCTCCCAGCTCACGTCACCGTGGAGGCCCGGATCATGCTCCCGCGCCGCAAAGCCCTCATACTCGGCCTTGCTCTCGCCGATCGTTGTCGCATCTCCATGCCCGGGCCAGACGACGGTGTCGTCAGGGAGCTCGAAGAGCACGGACGTAATCGATTCGATCTCCTGAGCCAGGTCCTCGGGCGATGAAGACTTCCCCGGGCCGCCCGGGAACAGCGTATCGCCGACGAACGCGTGACCGGGGGCCAGGAACGTTGTGCTTCCGGGCGTGTGACCGGGAACGCTCAACGCAGTCAGGCGCACCTTGCCAACGTTGATCTCCTGACCATCGACCACCGGCACATCGATCGCACCGTCTTCGAGCCACGGCTCCCTCTCATCTGCGAACAGCCTGCAGTGGAACTCCTCGCGAAGGCGCGCCAGGCCTGCAGTGTGATCCGCGTGAGAGTGTGTGAGGAGGATCTTCGCAGGTCGGACGCCGATCGATTCGGCGAGGGCGATGCTCTTCTCCGGCTCGAACGGGGCATCGATGAACGCTGCCTCGTTGGTCTCGCGGTCCACCACGAGGTAGATATTGTTTCCAAAGTCTCCAGCGGGACCGTCCGCAATCACGCTCATTCTGTCGACGCGGATCTCTTCCATCACGCTACTCCAGCTCGTCGGGTCCCCCAAGCCTAGCCGAACGAGCATCGCCTGTGGGAGAGAGGATTGGCGCGATCCGTGCGTGTCACGGGGTTGGCCATTTGCAGATGGCGCGGGACCCTGTCCTCATGAACTGGCTCGACCTTGTGATCCTCCTGGTCATCGGGACCATCACCTTCACCGCCTACCGGAGCGGTTTCGTTCGTGAGCTGGTGTCGCTGGGCGCCGTGATCCTTGCCATTCCGATCGCGGGCGTGCTTTACGACGATATGGTCCCCAAGGTTGAACCGATCGTTGACGATCGTCGCCTCGCATCGCTGGCCTCCTTCCTGGCCATTTTCGTGGCTGTGATCGTTGCAGGTCAGGTGGGGGCACATCTGCTGAGACGGGGCGTGAGGCTCCTCAATCTCGGTGCCGTCGATTCGATCGCCGGCGGTGCGTTCGGTTTTCTCAAAGCAATCCTCATCATCCAGTCACTGCTCCTCGCCCTCGTGCTCTTCCCAAAGCCGGACATCAGGTCCTCGGTTGACGGATCTGAACTGGCAACCCGCATGCTGGATGGCTCACCTCTGATCCTGCTGTTTCTCCCCGACAGCTTCGAGCAGGGGCTCGATCAGTTCTTCTCGCGGTTCGATGACCGAAAGACTGCCTGACCCGGCCGAGCCCCTGATTCTCGTGGTCGAGGACGAGGAGTCGCTCCGCTACACGATCGAGTACAACCTCCGGCAGCAGGGGTATCGCGTTACCGCGGTGGGCAGAGGAGACGATGCACTCCGGGTCGCAGCGCAGGACGAACCGGATCTCGTAATCCTCGACCTGATGCTTCCGGGGCTCGACGGGATCCAGGTCTGCCGTTCCCTCAGGCGAAGCTCAGCG
>CAZHMF010000135.1:3470-5382 GCA_964533605.1 uncultured Anaerolineaceae bacterium | reverse complement strand
GCCCGATTGCCCTCCTCCTCCGGCATGAGCGCGAAGATCGCGTCGTAGAGGCGGGTGTCGATCGCTCCCGGCGCGATGCAGTTCACACGGATGTTGTACTCCGCCCACTCGAGCGCCATCGCCTTCGTCGCCATGATCACGCCGGCCTTTGCTATCGAGTAATGGGCCGTCGGGACCTGGACACGGAGACCGCTCGTCGACGAGACGTTCACGATCGACCCGCCGCCCTGCTCGCGCATGACACGCGCCGCCGCCTGGCTCAGGAAGAAGAGCCCTTTCAGGTCCAGATTCATCACTGTGTCCCAGGCCCGCTCCTCCATGTCGATGGCCGGCGCGAAGAAGTTCGTGCCCGCATTGTTCACGAGGATGTCCAGCCGCCCCAGCTCGGAGACGACCCGCTCGACGAGCGGCCGGATCTGCTCCATCCGCCCGATGTGGGCCGCCACGGCGATGGCCTTCCGCCCCTCGGCCCGCACGTTCTCGGCGACCTTCTCGAGGTCCTCCTGCTTGCGGCTGCTGACCGCGATGTCGGCTCCCGCCTGCGCCAGGAGGATGGCCGCCGCCTCGCCGATGCCCCGGCTTCCGCCGGTCACCAGCGCGACCTTGCCTTCGAGTGAGAATCGGGGAAGTTCCATCGCTTTCTCTCCTTTGCTCGCCGCCCGCTTCATGCGGGGCCGGCCGATCATCCTCGGGGCAGTCCCAGCCCGCGAGTCGCCATGATCCCGCGCATGATCTCGCTCGTCCCCCCGGCGATCACAGCCGGGATACTCTGGCTCAGAGATCGTGCGATCCTCCCCGAGTCGACCTCGTAGCCGGCCGAGTCCCGGTAGAGCTGTCCGGGCAGTCCGAGGAAGTTCACCGCAGCCACATCGAACCGGCGCTGCAGCTCGCTGCTGAAGAGCTTCACCATCGACGACTCGTGGTTCGGAACGAGGTCGCGGTCCTGGAGGCTCGCCACCTGGTAGGACATCTGCCGCCCTACCTCGCTCGCCACATAGAGGTCTGCGAAGAGCAGTCTTCCGGTGTCGTCCAGCGGTCGCACGAACTCCTTGACATCGAGCATCCGCAGCTGGAGACCGATCGCCCCGGCGATGCCGGAACGCTCGAAGTCGAGCGTCGTCATCGCCACGTACCAGCCCCGGTTCTCCTCGCCGATCAGCCCGGACGCCGGCACCCGTACATCTTCGTAGAAAGTCTCGCAGAGTTCGTTACCACCGACCATGTCGATGATCGGCCGCACCGTGAGGCCCGGTGTGTCCATCGGCAGCACGAAATAGCTGATCCCCCGGTGCTTCGGCGCCTCCGGGTCCGTGCGCGCGAGGAGGAAGATCCAGTTGCAGCTGAGGGCGTTGCTCGTCCAGATCTTCTGGCCGTTGAGGATATACTCATCGCCGTCCCGCACGGCGCGCATCTGGAGCGATGCCAGGTCGCTTCCCGCGCCGGGCTCGGAGAAGCCCTGACAGTAGACGTGCTCGCCGTTGAGGATCGGTGGCAACAGATCCCGCTTCTGCTCGTCGGTGCCGTGAAGGATGAGGGTGGGTCCCACCATCTCGACGCCGCGGCCGCCGGGATGGGGACAGCGGGCGAGGGCGAACTCCTCCTTCATGATGAACTGCTCCATCACGGAGAGGCCGGTGCCGCCGTACTCCTCCGGCCAGTGGGCAGCCAGCCAGCCCCTGCGGGCGACGGAACCACGCCAGGTCTGGAACGTCTCGTCGCCGAGACCGTATGAATCCACGGCGGGTCTCTTCTCGATGCGGTATTCGGCCGGCGCCTCTGCCTCGATGAAGGCGCGAACCTCCTCCCGCCAGGCCTTCAGCTCGGGTGTGTCCCGAAAGTCCATCGGCGTGATCCTCCCACCGGGGGTTATACAGGGCGGTCGCGCAAGGCTCACCGCGGCGGGTGTCCGCAC
>CAZHMF010000135.1:0-3370 GCA_964533605.1 uncultured Anaerolineaceae bacterium | reverse complement strand
GGCTCAGGGGAGCCCGCCGGCAGATAGCCGGCGGCTCGGACCCGGTGGGTGGAGCTGCCCGAACCGCGCTCATTCCCGGGGGCGTCCGCACGGCTCAGGGGAGCCCGCCGGCAGATAGCCGGCGGCTCGGACCCGGTGGGTGGAGCAGCCCGAACCGCGCTCATTCCCGGGGGTCCGCACAGCAGAGCGAGTCCCGCTGCGGCCCCCGGCCTCTCCAGCCGGTATGCTTTCCCTCCCACAGGAGGTCCCATGCCCGCCAGCGACCATGCCAGCTCGGACAGGCCTCTTGCGGCCGCACGCTCAGCGCTTCCCCGAGCGTGCAACAGGTGACCGCCGCCACCGCCCCGGCCTTCCGCTCGGAGACGAACGTCCGCCTCCTTTACATGGTCACCGTCGCGATGGGCGTCCAGCCGCACATGGCGATCTGGATCCTCTACCTCCTCGACTTCCGCGGCCTCACGCTCGCCCAGGTGGGGATCATGGAGGGCGTCTTCTGGGCCATGACCATGATCCTCGAGGTGCCGACCGGCGCCTTCGCGGACCGCTACGGCCGCAAGCTCTCCTTCCTCGCGGCGGCAACCATCGAGGGCGCCGGAATCCTCGCCTTCGCCTTCGCCGCCAACTTCCCCCTCCTCCTCCTCTCGTACATCCTCTGGGCGATCGGCCTCGCCTTCGGGACCGGAAACGCC
The DNA here is from genome assembly GCA_964533605.1 of uncultured Anaerolineaceae bacterium. GTDB lineage: Bacteria > Chloroflexota > Dehalococcoidia > Tepidiformales > Tepidiformaceae > DASCML01. The sequence continues at coordinate 2,681 of CAZHMF010000135.1, read as the reverse complement.
CAGGCCTTCCTCTACGATTCCCTCGCCGCGGGTGACAGAGCGACCGACTACTCAAAGCTGCTGGGACGCGTGAACGCACTTCGCGTCGGGGCGACGATGTGTGGCGGCGTCGCCGGCGGCCTCATCGCCGGCGCCGTGACCCTTCAGACCCCGATCTTCGTCGCGGTCGGCGCCTACTTTTTCGCAGGGGCGATCGTGTTCCGGATGGAGGAACCGCCCCGCCGTGCGGCTCCGGACGGTGGCGGTGGTCTCCTGACGACGATGAGAACGGCGGGCGGGGCGCTGCGGAACGACGCCGCCGTCCGCTACATCATCATCTTCCAGATCGCCCTCATGCTCGCCATGATCGCCGACTACGTTCTCACCCAGCCGTTTCTCGAAGCCCAGGCCGTGCCGGTGGCGCTCTTCGGCGTGATGGCGGTACCGGCACGTCTCGCGAGCATGGGCGGAGCGGTCGTCGCCTACCGCGTGGCCGCCGGGGTCGGACTGCGCCGCGCTGCCGGGCTCTCTCTCGTCGCAGTTGTCGCGGCGCTGAGCATCCTGGGGATAGTGGACCACATCGCCGCCTTCGCCGCCCTCGTCGCCAGCCAGGCCTCGATCGGCCTGGCCCAGCCCGCCGTGAGCGCCTACATAAACGACCGCACGGAATCCCACATCCGGGCGACTGTGATGTCGGTCATACCGCTGGGAATGGCCCTCTGCTTCGCGATTGCGATGCCGCTCGTCGGGCTTGCCGCCGACGCGTCCCTCCGCCTCGCCTTCGGCGGCCTCGCCGCCGCCGTCGCCCTCATCGCCGGTGGCGCCTACCTCCTCTGGCTCCGGGCGGACGAGCGCAGTCCTCAGCCTGCACAGGAACCGGAGCGCGTTGCAGCCTGAGGGCCGGCTCTCAACACCGCGGGTGGCCGGCACGAGCCCCGGTCCCAGCCCGAGTGTCGAAGAGTGCGGACACAAGGCTCCCGCACGGCTCCCTCAGTAGCGCCCGCTCCGGTACAGCTCGTCCAGCCGCTCCCACGCCTCGGGCGGCGGCTCCGCGAACGGCTCGCCGCGCCGCCGGACGGCGCCCGTGAAGTCCGGCTCACGTTTCTCGTTGAAAGCTCGCTCGCCCTCCACGCCGTCGGCCGTCGTCTGGATGAGCAGCTGGTTCATGAGCACCTGGGCGTTCCAGGCCACATCCTCCGGCGCATCCCTGTAGCGGATCGCAAACTCCTTCATCATCCGCACAGCCAGCGGCGGCATCGAAGCAACCCGCGCCGCAAACTCCTCCGCCCTGTCCATCAGGTTCCCGTGCTCGACGACTTCATTGACGAGACCGATCCGGTGCGCCTCGGCCGCACCGACCGGTTCGTCCGTGAGGAGGATGCGCATCGCATCGACGTAGCGGAGCTGGCGCGTGAGAAGCGTCGCGCCGGGGCCCTGGCCGAGCCATCCCTGAGAGAGGAGGGCGAACTTGAAGCGAGCATGCTCGGCGCAGGCAAGCCGGATGTCGGTCGAGGCCAGCAGGAGGTAGAGCCCCGCCCCGGCGGCCCAGCCGTTGACGGCCGCGATGACGGGTTTCCAGATCCGCGGGTAGTGGTCGCCCATGCGCCCGTCGGCGCCTGTCTTCTGGCCGTTCACCGTCCCGGCCAGCGGCCAGAAGAGGCGGCGAAGGCGAAGGAATTCGCGCTCGTCCGGCGTCACATCATCCGGCGGAGCGAGGTTGTGCCCGCCGCAGAAGTGACGGTCGCCGGCACCCGTGAGGATGACGGCCCGGACCTCCCTGTCCTCCCAGGCTTCGGTCCAGGCCTCCGAGATCGCCTCGGAGGTTTCGCGGTCGAGGATGTTCGCCTTCGCCGGATTATCCAGCGTGACGTAGGCGGTGTGTCCATGTTTCTCGTAGCGGATCGCCATGGCCAGAGAGTACAGCGGCCGGCGGCCGTCCGGGCTGCCTGTTGGCCGAAGACGGCGGGACCGGAGCGGATCGGGAACGCACTGCTATGCTCGATCGGATATCTTTCCCAATCCGACGGAGGACCAGATGCCCTACGAGAACATCCTTTTCGAGAAGGATGACCGTCTCGCCGTAATCACGCTCAACCGCCCCGAGAAGCTCAACGCCCTCTCCAACGAGCTTCGCGGCGAGCTCTTCCACGCAATGAAGGAGGCAGAGGCCGACCGCGATGTCGGGGTCATCGTCCTGAAGGCCGCCGGCCGCGCCTTCAGCGCCGGCTACGACCTCTCCCCGACGCGTGATGCGAAGGAAGGGTCGCCCTACGTCCATCCCCGATCGAGGCTGCCGGACACGAACACCACGCACCCCGCCCACTACGACTGGTCCCGCCACGTTCTCCTCGGCAACTGGATCATCTGGGAGCTCTCGAAGCCGGTCGTCGCCCAGGTGCAGGGCTACTGCCTCGCCGGTGGAACCGAGCTGGCCTCGTTCTGCGACTTCCGGATCGTCGCGGAGGACGCCCAGGTCGGGTACCCGCCGGTGCGCGCCATGGGGACGATGGACATCATGTGGGCGCCATGGCACATGCCGATGACGAAGGCCCGCGAGTTCGCCTACGTCGGCGATGCCTTCAGCGGCAGAGACATGGCGACAATGGGCTGGGCCACCTACGCCGTGCCGGCGGAAAAACTCGACACTCTCTCCGGGGGGCCGCGCCTCACCCACGAGGACCTCCGTCACAATCCCGTTGTAT
>CAZHMF010000134.1:0-5436 GCA_964533605.1 uncultured Anaerolineaceae bacterium | reverse complement strand
GTCGCCGCCCCCCCCCGGGGGGTGGGGCCGCGCGCGGCCCCGGGGGGGGGGGGGGGGGGGGGGGCCTGGGGGGGGGGGGCGCCCGCCCCCCCCCCGCCGATAGCCCGGGTCCGTCATGCCCGGCAGGTAAGAGGTGGCCGCGTGATCGCCCGAGGGCTCCTTCCCCGCAACCAGATCCGCGCCGGATACCTGGCGCCCCTGGCCGCCCTGATCGCGGTCGGGGCGGCACTCGTCATCTGGGCCGTCATCGATCTGCGGCCGGCGGGCGACAGTACCGCTCCGCCGCTCGTCCGCGCACCGAATCTCGAGGCGGTCGCTTACGTAAGCAACGGCCCGACGACAGACACGGTCTTCGTTCAGTCGGCCGCACCTGGTGCCGTCGCGCGGCCCATCGCCTTCTTCCCTGCTCCGTTCGGGCTCCATACTCGGGGAAGTACTGCGCCGGACGGCACCGTCGCCGTTATCGTCCGCGCCGACGTCCGCAGCGGACAGGGGCTGCTCTCGGTCCTCGATCTCCGGACACTCGCCGTGACCAGACTCGACCAGCCAACGGATTACCTGACGGCCGTCGCGTGGAAGCCCGGCGGGCAGCGAGTCGCGCTCAGCGTCTCAGATACTCCGTCCCAGGCGGGGCTCGTCACCGCCTCCATTATCGAGATCGATCTGAAAACGGGAGATTCGACGACACTGGTCGAATTCGAATCCGTTTTCGAGGCGGAACCCATCGGCTACGACGCGGAGACACTCTACGCGGTGGCCATCGACCAGTCGGGATCGGTGCTCTACCGGGTCGTGGACGGGCAACCTGAGAGGGTTGCCCTGCTCAGCGTGGGACGGACACGGGACTGGATTCTCGACCCTGCCGCCGCACGCCTCGCCTACCTCGATGTCATAGGCGCGGGCGCCGGCCGGGGGGCGATCGCAAGGGTGCTCCTCATCGCGACCGCTGAGATAACGGCCATCCCCGGTGAAGACGACCACGTCGGTCTGGTCTGGAGGCCCGGGGCGGAGTTGCCGGATGTCGGCGGACCCGGCGGGTCGCTCACACTCGAAGGCGGGCAGGACGCTGCGATCATCGTGCCGGTCGCCTGGGACCCCGGCGGGCAGAGACTGCTCGCCTCCGTGACCGAGCTCTCGAACGGCCGGACCGTCGGGCTCGAGGTCCTGTCGGGGAACAGCCGCCTACGCCTCGTGGAGGGGGACGTGACGCCTCTGGGATGGGTCGCCGATGGAAGTTAGCCGGACCTCCGCGAGGCCCAGGGGACACCGAGCGGGAGCGTACGTCGTGGTCGCCTCTGCGGCTGCCGCCCTTCTCCTCACGGCACTGTTCACCGGCCTGGATCGAAGAGGACCCCGCACCGCCTTTGCGGGCGCACCGCCCGGGACCTACGCAGTCGTCGTCCGCGGGGGAGAAGTTCAGGATTCGATCTTCGTCGTGCCGCTCGCGACACCGGATGAGGGGCTGGCTGCCGGTACCGTGGACCACATCCCCGGATGGACTACCACAGGCACCGTCTCGCCGGACGGCAGGACGGCGGCGATGGTGGTCATTGAGGGCGGATCCCCATCCCGGCCCGTCGCCTCACTTGTATTTCTCGACCTCGAGACGGGACGGACGGAACGGGTCCTGACCGGCATCGATCCACGCCAGGTGCCGCCCTGGGACCCGGCCGGCACGCACGTGGCCGTTGCCAGGTCCGACCCCGCGACCGGAGAAGTCGCCCTGCTCACCGCCGGGACCAATGGGGAGAGCGGAATCGTCGCCACCCTGGACGGCGTCGCCGGCCTCTACCCCTTCGCGATCGACGCCGGAGGCGACGTCTGGAGCTGCGCGATCGGCTCCGGCGGCTCGACGCTTCTTCGAGGAGACCAACCGGTCCGGGCGCTTGGACCCTACGTAACCCGCGACTGGGTCCTCAGCCCCGACGATTCGGCCATCGCCTACATCGAGGTCAACACAGACGGTGGAGTTCACTATTACCCGCGCCTGGTCGAGCTCGCCGGACCGGTTCGTCAGGCGAACACTGCGCTCGCCGGGCCCCAGGCCCTGGGGGTGGCCTGGCGGGCGGGAGATCCTCTGCCGACGTTCGGCCGCGACCCGGAGCTCGCGCTCACCGCCGGCGGAGGAGGCTTCGACGTGCCGCTCGGTTACTCGCCGTCGGGGGCGGCTCTGGCAGTCGCTCACTGGACGGGGCAGGACTACGACTCACCGGGTGAAGTCAGCTTCCAGGCGTTGACGGATGCCGGGCGCGCGAGGCTGGAGCCCGCATCCCGGTTCCTCGGATGGGCCGAGCGATGAGGGAGCGAACACTGCTCGCGATCATCCTCGCTGCGCTTGGTATGTCTTTGAGCGGCGGCCCTTCCGCAGGAGCCCAGGGGGTGCCTCAGACCTGTGGTGACGAAGGTCCGTACGACTTCGACACCCACGAGAGTGCGAACTACGTCAACGACTACGCGCTCGCCATTGAACTCGCGGCGGCCGGCGCCGCTGTGTCCGACGTTCTGACGGTCGGCGGCGAGACCGTTGACCTCCGCTACCCGGGCGCCGAGAGCGGCCCCCGTGACGGCCGGACGGAGCCGGACCCCGCGCGAAGGATCCCGCCCACGATCCTCAAGTCCATCGTCTGGGTGGAGGCCAACTGGGCAAACGCGGACGGCACGGTCCCCTACGGGGGCGTCGGGCCGACGTTGCGATCGTTCGATTGCGGGTACGGTCTGGGACAGATCACGACCGGGATGAGCAACGATACGGGCACGGTGACCGCCAAGCAGGCGATCGTCGGCACGCATCCGCTCTACAACCTGGCGGAGGGGGCCCGGATCCTGGTCTCGAAGTGGAACGCAGCCCCGGAGCGGTTGCCGGTGGCGGGCAGGGGCGACCCGGCGGCATTCGAGGACTGGTACTACGCGATCTGGGCCTACAACGGATTCTGGTTCGGGAACCATCCTCTCAACCCGCTCCTCGACCCACTCCGGAAGGGCAACGAGACAAGCCCCCTGTATCACTGCTTCGAGCCGAAGGCTCACAGCTACCAGGATGACGGCGCCGGTTATGTGAAATTCGGCTACGGCGACTACACCTACCAGGAACGGGTCTACGGCTGTATGAAGTACCCCCCCCGGTACTATCCGGACGAGCTCCCCGGCGGTGCAACGGCCGGGTTGGCGGGGATTCAGCAGGCGCTGGATGGAGACCTTGCGCCGGGTGAGACGGCAATCGTGAGCGCTGCGGGTGACTGCCTCAACCTGCGCCCCACACCGGACACCAGCGGCGATCCGATCGCATGTCTCCCCGACGGGACTGAGGTGACTCTCCTCTCCGGGCCCGTCGGGGCGGAGGGCATTGAGTGGTGGGAGGTCGACTCCGCCGCCGGCACCGGCTGGGTTGCCGGCCTCTATCTCGTTTCCGGGGGACCGCCCCCGAGCCCAACCCCTGCTCCATCGCCGACGCCGGTGACGCCTCCGGTTCCTCTCCCGCCGCCCCTGCTCGACGGCCCGCGGCTCTGGAAGGCGGCCGAGTTCCGCATGCCGGAGTTCGGTCATCCTCTCATCGCATCGGCGTTTGCACCGGCCGTGTTCGACGCATGCGAGCAGCTTTCGTTCGCCGGCGGCTGCCCCAGGATGGACTTTCCGACGGACATCCCGGACTGGAGCATCTCACCCCACACAGACCAGACCCCCCCGGTCGATCCTGCCGGTGCGGCGGCGCTGATCGGTGAACCGAGACTCATCGTGAACGGCCCCGGTGTCATCGTCGTCAAGGTGGACCCGGACAATCCGGAAGCCGGCGACATCGTGACGGTCTCCAATATCGGCTCGGGGATAGCCCCGTTCCGGGTCCGCACAACGCACCCCTGGATCCTCGTACGACATCCGCAGGACGACTCGGCACGCACACTCGATGCCGGCGTGACCGTGGGCGCGGAGATCGACGTGGTCCTCAGCAAAGACCCGCTGCGCACGCAGAAGGGGTACCACAGCAGACTGAAAGTAACCGTGGATCCGGCGAGGGCACCGCAGGGGGTCACGACCGGATCGATCATCATCGAGCCGCTCCTGGGCGGGGCACCCTCGATCGTGATCGATGTCACCGCCTGGAACGAGGACGGACCGCCGGTGCGCTACTACACTATCGGCCTCCCCAACGTGGGGAGGGACTGAGCCTCAGGACTCGGCTGCCTTCTTCGCCTCCTCGATCACGCGCTGAGAGAGATGCGACGGGACTTCGGCGTAGTGGTCGAACTCCATCGTGAATCCTCCCCGCCCCTGGGTCACCGATCGCAGATCAGCGGCATAGTGCTGAGCCTCGGCCTGCGGTACTTCGGCCTCGATCACGCTCGATCCTCCCTCCGGCAGGATTCCGAGGATCTTCGCACGTTTGGTGTTCAGGTCGCTCACGACGTCCCCTGCATTCGCTTCGGGCGCCACAACCCGGATCTTCATAATCGGCTCCAGCAGTACAGGTGCTGCGCTCTGCACGGCCTCCTTGAGCGCCTGCGAGGCCGCCAGCTTGAACGACATCTCGCTCGAGTCCACCGGGTGATGCTTGCCGTCGTAGAGGACGACGGCACAATCCGTCAGCTCGTAGCCGGCGATGACACCTTCACGGGTCGTCTCTTTCACACCCTTCTCGACGGCGCCGATGAACTCGCGCGGAACAGAGCCGCCGACGACCTTCTCGGAGAACTGCACACCAGAGCCGCGCGGCAGGGGCGACAGCTCGATCGCCACCCGGCCGTACTGCCCGTGACCACCCGTCTGCTTCTTGTGTGTGTAGTCGGCAGACGAGGCCTTGGTGACCGTCTCCAGGTACGGGACCCGGGGAAGGCTGAGCTCCACGTCGACATTGAACTTCCGCTTGAGCCGCTCGATCGTGACGTCGATGTGAGCGTCGCCGAGTCCGGAGAGGATGACCTCTCCCGACGCCTGGTCGCGGGTGAGCCGGAGGCCCGGATCCTCCTCGAGGAGTCTTTGCAGCGATGGACCGAGCTTGTCGACGGCAGCCTTCGAGGCCGGTCGCAAGGCCATCGAGAAGACCGGCGACGGGAAGTGGATCGGAGGGAGCACGATCCCTGCGCCCTTCGGTGCAAGCGTGTCCCCGGTGGCCGTGCTGGTCAGCTTCGCGACCACCCCGATGTCGCCCGCCGTGAGCTCAGTGACCGGCGTCTGCTCCTTGCCGCGCTGGGTGTAAAGGGTCCCCAGCCGCTCGTCCTCGCCGCGATTGGGGTTCCACAAATGAGAGTCGCTTGCGACGGTGCCCTGGAGAACGCGAAGGTAGGTCAGCTTTCCGACGTAGGGGTCGGCGGACGTCTTGAAGACGCGTGCCACCGGTGGGGCCTCCGGGTCGGCCTTCAGTTCCTGACCGTCGACCTCGAGTGGCGTGGCGGCCGCCGGCGACGGGCAGAGGGCAGAGATTGCTCCGAGCACCGCTCCGAC
>CAZHMF010000133.1:0-5500 GCA_964533605.1 uncultured Anaerolineaceae bacterium | reverse complement strand
CAGGCAACCGCAGTGCCTTGCGGCGGAGATGTCCCGCCCCCCTCCGGCCCCGTCCCCCCTCCCGTGGGCACCTCCAGGGACCCGTCCCCCATGTTGCCCGACGGCACTTCGGCCGCTCCCCCGCCGCCCGCCGTATCCGCAGCCGCTGCAGCCGGCGGCACCTCGCCGCCCTCTTCCATAGCCTTGAGACGTGCGATCCGGGCGGTCAGTTCCGCGGGGATCGGATCTCCCTTCTCTTCGAGAGCCTTCCGTTCTCTCTCCGCCCGCATCCGCCGGGCGCGAGCTTTCCGTGGCGGGAGGATCTCCTCCTCGCCCGCCTCGCCGGCAGCCTGCGCGGGGGCCTCCGCTTTCGGCTTCTCAGGCTCGCGTTCCTGAATCGCGGCCGGGAGACCCTCCGCGATGCGTTGCCGCTGCCGTTCCCGAGCGTCGGGAAGCGACACGCTGAACGCCGGCGCAGTCTCACCCTCGCCGGTTACCGCGACCTCAACCGCAGCCACGGAATCCTGAGGGCGCCACGGCTGCGTGATCAGTCCTTCGCGGCTCGGTCTGGTCAAGTCATCGATGTCGCGATGGAGGTCCCTGCGGTCATAGACCGCCCGTTCGTGGCCGGCCCATGTGTTGTCCATGACGATGGCTTCGAAGGGGCAGACCTCGACGCAGATGTTGCAGCGCATGCAGCGCGCGTAGTCGATCCAGAACTTCTCGACGATCTTGCGCCGGTCGCTCGTCCCTTCGGGATACTTCGGGTTGTCGTGCATGATCGCCGTCATGCAATCAACCGGGCAGTTTCGGACGCAGATGTTGCAGCCCGTACAGGCCGGCTCATCGTGATCGAAGTCCCAGAGCAGGACCGGGAAGCTCCGCTGGCGACTGGGCAGCCCGTGTTTCTCGTCGGGATACGAGATCGTCACCGGCCCGCGGATGGCCGTCGAAAGTGTCGTCGCCAGTCCCTTGAAGAGTCCCTTCATTGCTGCGGTACCTGACCCTGACGGTATGCGCCTACGAGGCCGGTGGCACGTCGCGGCCGGGCAGCGTTAGCAAGGATGAAACCGATCAAGGCCAGTGCCCCCGCGCCACTTGTAACAGCGATCAGCTCCTCAGGCCATTCGTAGACGAGGACGAAACCATTCGTAAGGATCTGGAGAATGCTCAACGGGAGTAGGACTTTCCAGCAGAAACTCATAAGCTGGTCGATGCGGAGCCGCGGGAAAGTTGTCCGGATCCAGAAGATGGCAAGGATGAAGGCGAAGGTCTTTGCCCAGGTCAGCGCCAGCTGCCAGCCCCAACCCCAGTCCGAACCGAACGGGAACTCCCAACCACCGAGGAAGAGTACCGACCCGAACACCGCGAACGCCCACATCGCCGCGTATTCCGACAGCTGGAACATGCTCCAGCGGATGCCGGAATACTCCACGAAATAGCCGCCGACGATCTCCGATTCGGCGACCGGAATGTCGAAGGGCGAGCGATGCAGCTCGGCGAGCATCGCCGTCACGAAGATCAGAAAGCCCAGGGGCTGCAGCAGGATGAACGGCCTGTCCTCCTGCAACAGCGCAATCTCGTTCAGGTTCAGCGTTCCCGCGATCATCGCCACCGCGATCAGACTCAGCACCATCGGGATCTCGTAGCTGATCATCTGTGCCGCGGCCCGCACCGCCCCGAGCAGCGCATACTTGTTGCCCGATCCGAGGCCGGCCATGAGGATCCCGACGATGTTCAGGCCGAGGGCCGCAAATACGAAGAACATTCCAAGGGGAAGGCTCCGCACACCCCAATCCTTCGCAAAGGGCAATGTCACGAGCACGAGGAAGACCGGAATGAATGTCGCGAAAGGCGCGAACTCGAAGACCCAGCGATCCGCATTTCGCGGCCGCAGGTCCTCCTTCGCGACCAGCTTCAGGGCGTCGGCGAACCCCTGCAGAAGGCCATAGGGACCAGTCCGCATCGGTCCCAGGCGCTGCTGCATCCGCGCCACGACCTTCCTCTCCCCGTACGTCAGGTAAACGACCAGAACGGTCATCACGAGGACGACGATGACCGTTCTGACCACGGCGTCCAGCCAGTTCCACATGCCGAAGAGAGGGTCACCGTAGAGCAGGGGGACCGTCATTTGTCGACCTCCCCCAGCACGATATCGAGGGACCCGAGGATGATCACAGCGTCCGCCACATAGGTGCCGACCACCATCTGCTTCAGGGCCGAGAGGTTGCAGAACGAAGGGGAGCGAAGTTTCATCCGGTAGGGGATATTGCCGCCGCGGGCGAGCGCATAGATTGAGTACTCGCCCTTGGTACCCTCGGTCCGCAGATAACACTCCGCGTCACTGATCCGCAGTGTCTTCGGGAGCTTGGGATTGAGGACGAGCCCGCCCGGCATTCGGTCCAAACACTGTTCGATGATCCGGACGCTCTGGTGAATCTCCGCCAGCCTCACGAAGTAACGATCGAAGACGTCGCCCTGGGCCCCTGTCGGGATGTCGAAATCAAGCTGTTCGTAGGCGGCATACGGCTCCGCCTTGCGGACATCCCACGGCATCCCCGTCGCGCGCAACACAGGACCCGTGCAGCCGAGGTTGATCGCCTTCTCAACGCTGAGCGGACTGAGCCCGCGGCATCGCTCGACAAAGATCTCGTTGCCCGTGAGGAGACCGTCGAAGTCGTCGATCCCCTGTTTGATGCCGGCGATGACCTCGCGGAGGCGAGGCTCGTAGTCCTCGGGGAGGTCCATCGTCACGCCCCCGATCTTGAAGTATGTCGGGAACATCCGGTCGCCAGCCACAGATTCGAGGTAGTCGTAGATCCGCTCTCGCTCGCGCCAGGCGTAGACGAAGGATGTTCCGAACGAGCCGACATCCGCCCCGAACGCTCCGAGGAACATGAAATGTGAGTTGATCCGGGAGAGTTCCATCAACATGGTGCGGATGTAGACGGCCCTGTCCGGCACTTCGATGTCCGCCAGCTTTTCGACGGCCATCACATAAGCGCCCTCGCAGCACAGACCGGCCAGGTAGTCGGTTCTGTCCCACCAGCCCATCGACTGCCGGTAGTCGTGATTCTCGGTGAGTTTCTCGAGGCCGCGGTGCAGGTAGCCGATGTAGGGCTCGCAGTCGACGACCAGTTCGCCGTCCACCTTCAGCGCCATTCTGAACACGCCGTGGGTCGCCGGATGCTGGGGCCCTACGTTGATCGTCATGTCGACAGTCTCGAAGGAAGCGTCCTCCGGGATCTCGACGAGCGACTCCTCAGGCCACACAGGCATCAGAAACTGAACCCCGGCGGGCCCTCTTCGATGCCCTGTAGGATCTCCGCCTCCTGGAGCGGGTGGGTCTTCAACAAAGGATGGATCTTGAGATCCTCTTCGAGAAGAAGGTTACGCAGATCCGGGTGCCCCTCGAAATCGAGACCGACCATCTCCGCCGCCTCCCGCTCATGCCAGTTGGCCGCGGCGAAGAAAGAAGTCAGCGAGGGAATCTGCGGAGACCCGGGCGGCGTCAGCACCGAGACCTGCAGTGAATGACCGTGCTCGAAGGAGTACAGATGGTACTTCGCGGCCAGTCCTTCCTCACCCATGTCGATGCCGACGACATTGCGCAGGTAATCGAAGGCGAGACCGGGATCCTCGGTCAGCTTCTGCACCAGCGGAAGCAGGTTCGCGGCGGGAACACTTACGTTGACGTCCGTCTTCGACTGCCCGATCTCCGCGTCCAGGCCCTCGCATGCGGCCTCAAGAGCGGTCGCAAGAGCATCGGAAGGCTCCTGCGCACGCGGCTTGATTTCGCGGCTCGTAGGGCGCGGGATCCGGTTCATCCGACCATTCGCCGGTCTTCCATAATCTTCTTCTGAAGGGCCAGGAACCCGTCGAGCAGCGACTCCGGACGGGGCGGACAGCCCGGAATGTAGACGTCCACGGGAATGATCTTGTCCACACCCTGGAGGACGCGATCGTATTCGGTGTAGGGTCCCCCGTTTGTGGCGCAGGCACCCATTGAGATCACGTACTTCGGGTTGGGCATCTGTTCGTAGAGCAGCTTGATCGCGGGGGCCATCTTCTTGGTAACGGTCCCCGACACGATCATCACGTCGCTTTGACGGGGACTGGGGAAGGGCACGATACCGAAACGGTCCAGGTCGTGGTTCGCCATGAACGTTCCGATCATCTCGATTGCGCAGCAGGCAAGTCCGAAGGTCATGGGCCAGAGCGAGGACTTGCGGCTCATCGCAACCACGGTGTCGACCCCCGTCTGCATCACGCCCGGCAGAACCATGCGGTAGGCAGACCTTGTGCCGGGGACCTCTACGGGGATGAGCCTTTCAGCCTCTCCACCGAAGTCCGGTACATAGTCCGGATAGCCGGAGACGATTTTGTCGCTCATCGCCACTCCAGGACGCCGCGGCGCCAGGCATACCCGAGGCCGAGCGCCAGGACGGCGATGAAGACGAGCATCTCGTAGAAGACGAAATCCGGAGCCTCCACGAAGCTGACCGCCCAGGGGAATATGAACACTGCCTCGACGTCGAAGATCAGAAAGAGGATCGCAATGAGGTAATAGCGGACGTGGACCTGGGACCAGTTTCGGCCCACCGGAAGCATCCCGCACTCATATGAAACGCGCTTCCCACGCTCGCTCGCGAACGGCCCCAGAAGCCTCGCTCCGATGAGGGCCGAAAGCACAAGAATGAAGCCGGCGACGGCGGCAACGAGAACCGCCGACCACGAGTCATAGAAACTCACCGGGGACGCCCTCCGAGCAGCCGAACAGTGCGCTGGTGAAGTACGCGACAAACGATACCGTGGGTCCGGGGGGCGGGCAACCGAACTCAGAATGCGCGCACCTCCGGCGATCTCGCGAGACTCCAGTCCAGCGGCGTCGCCATCGCCCTGCCCGCCAGATTCAGGTAACGCAGGCGCGGCACCTCGATAGCACCGAATGACGCCGTGTGCGCATTGATCACCTGCACGTCAACAAGCTCGACCCCGAGGGTCAGCCCGTGCTGGACCATCGCCGCGACAGCGATCTTGGATGCGTCTCTGACTGTGTGGAACATGGACTCCGCGCCGAAAAGTCTGCCCACTGCCACTCCGTACAGCCCTCCCGCGAGCCGTCCGGCTGCATCCCAGACTTCGAACGAGTGGGCCCAACCCAGCCCGTGCAGATCCGAGTAGCCCGCTCGCAGAGCTGGAGTGATCCAGCTCTCCCCGTGGGCACGCGAACAGCTCTCGATTACAGAGTCGAAGTCCCGGTCGACCGACACACGAAATCTCCCCTGACGGATCGTCCGCGCAAGCCGCCGGGGGACGTGGAATCGAGCGAATGGGAGGATCGCCCGGGGATTGGGTGAAAACCAGAGGTATTCCTCGGAGCCATGCGGCCAGGGGAAGGCCCCGGCACGGTATGCCGCGACGACAGTGGCGGGCTCGAAGTCGCCCCCCACCCCAATCAGCCCGTCCCCCGATGCCACCTCGGCAGGAGGGAACCGCCAGCGGCTGTCAGCCAGCGGCT
>CAZHMF010000132.1:0-5604 GCA_964533605.1 uncultured Anaerolineaceae bacterium | reverse complement strand
GGTCGACCGCCCCCCGCGCTGGCGGTCGCACCCGCCCTCCGACTCCGCCTCGATCTGCCCCTGCCCACCCGAAATGGCCGGGCTCTCTGGATCTGGATCATCGTGGGGTGGATGCTCTGGGTGGCGGTGGGGGGGTCTCGTTTCCCCGCGCCCGCCCCCGCCGTGGAGCATGTCCCTCGGCGGGCGCGGTCCCCTGAGTTGAGCGGCTTCCGGCAATCGCCGGAGTCTCTGTGACTACCTCGATCCCCGCATGCGCGGGTCGAGGGCATCGCGGAGGCCATCGCCGAGCATATTGAAGGCGAAGACGGCAAGGAAGATGGCCAGACCGGGATAGATCGCCATGTGCGGGTAGTTGACCATCCACTGGCGCGAGGTGTTCAGCATGAAGCCCCAGGAGGGGAACGGAGGCGGCACGCCGTACCCGAGGAAGCTGAGGCTCGCCTCGATGAGGATCGCGGCGCCGAGCTGAATGGTGGCGCCCACGATGATGACAGGCACAACATTTGGCAGTACGTGCATCACAAGGATTCGCAGATTCCCGGCGCCGGTGGCGCGTGCGGCCTCCACGTAGACGTTCTGAGAGACGCTGATGGCGGCAGATCTGACCACACGGGATGACCCAAATGACAGCACAATCCCCAGCGAGACGATCAACTGCGTCTGGCCGACTCCGAAGATGGAGATCAGGCTGATGATGAAGACGAGCCCGGGAAATGCCTGGCCGATGTCGACGAGCCGCTGGGCGACCGTGTCGATCCAGCCGCCGAAGTAGCCGCTCGAGACGCCGACGACCGTTGCGATGGATTGGGACAGGGCGATTGTGCCGAAGCCCACGATGATGGAGATGCGCGCCCCGAAGACGATCCGGCTGAAGAGGTCGCGGCCCAGTTCGTCGGTGCCGAGCAGGTGGTCCAGGGAGGCACCCTGAAGGCGGTCCCGGGGGGAGAAGTCATCGTAAGCCTGGGGTGCGATGTACTCGGCAAAGGCTGCGCAGGCGAAGAGCGCCAGAATGACAACGCCGCAGGCGGCGGGAAGGGGCTTCGAGCGGGAGAACCGCCCGATGCCGATGAGGGCGCGAACGGGGAGTGGGCGGTCCGAGAGGCTCCGTACGATGAGTTCGTCGGCCGGGGGAGATATCGTGGTTTGGGCCATGTCTTCTCCGTGCCTCAACTGTAGCGAATGCGGGGATCGAGGATCCCGTAGGTGACGTCGACGACGATGTTGGTCACGACGATCAGTGTGGCCAGTATGAGGTTCACCGATTGGACAACCGGGTAGTCGCGCTGGGAGATGGCGCTGACGAGGTAGCGTCCGACCCCGGGGACGTTGAAGATCGATTCGATGATCAGAGTGCCGCCGACCATGATCGGCACCTGGATGCCGATGATCGTGATGACCGGGATGAACGAGTTGCGCATCGCGTGCCGGATGACGACGGTCCGCTCCCTCAGTCCCTTCGACTGGGCGGTGCGGATGTAGTCCTGCCGCATGACCTCGAGCATCTGGGTCCGCGTGAACCTCATCACCGATCCGGACAGCGCCGCCCCGAGAACGAGCGAGGGAAGGATCATTATCTGGAGGTTTGCGATCGGGTCCTCGGTGATCCCGGTGTAGGTGGGCGGCGGGACCCAGTGGAAGCGCCGCGCGAGGAAGAGGAGGAGCATGATCGCAAAGAAGAAGTTCGGTATGGCGATCAGACCGATCGCAAATGTCCTTGCCGCGTAGTCGGCGATCGAGTCCTGACGGATCGCCGATAAGACTCCGATCGGAAGGGCGATGATCAGGGAGAAGATCATCGCGAGGATCCCCATCTCCAGCGTGACCGGGATCCGGTTCCTGAGCTCCTGGCTGACCGGGCGGCCGCTTATGATGGACGTTCCCAGATCGCCGCTGAGAAGCTGCCCTACGTAACGCACGTACTGCTGGGGCCAGGGTTTGTCGAGCCCCAGGTCATTGAGGATCTTCTCCTTCAGCTCCGGGTTCGTCCCGTAGTCACCGAAGATGACGTCGACTACGTCACCGGGGATGAACCGCATCATCGCAAACACAACGACAGTGATGCCGATGAGAGTCGGTACGACGAGAACGAACCGGCGCAGGATGTATCTCTGCATAAGCCGCTATTCTACGCACAACAAGAGCCGGGTCCCGGTTCACCCCGAACCCGGCTCTTGTTTATGTGTGTCTTAAGCCTCCTTCCAGACGTGCGTATCGGTCTCGGTCGGCGGGCCGTACCCGGCGGTGAGGTAGTCGGCGATGTTGTGCATGTATCCTTGCGCTGCAAGCCAGCCCTGGTTCGCACCGTTCTGGCCGGCTACGTAGAACATCTCCTTACTCGCGTAGCGCTGGACATCGTGAATCAGCTCGAGCCGCGCCTCCGGATCGAATTCCACGACGCTCTTCTCGATGATATCGATAAGGCCCGGATCCAGGATCTTGCTGTGATTGTTCGGGTTGTCGGTAAACGGCCGCGTGAGGTAGCCTTCGGGACCGGTGAACGGCGTCTGGTAGCCGTAGGCGAGGCCCTCGAAGTTCCCGTGGAACGTCTGCGTGATGTACTTCGAGGAGTAGTCCTCAACCTCGACGCTGACGTTCATTCCGAGGTCGTTGAGGTAGGCGATCAGCAGATCGCGCGTGCCGTCGAAGTCCGAGCCGTACACGTTCTGGATGGTGTGCAGCTTAATCCCCTGGTCAAGTGGGAAGCCTGCTGCGTCCAGGAGCTTCTTAGCCTCGTCCGGGTTGTACTCGTAGTAGGGCTTGGCCTCTCCCATGTCATCGCTTCTCGGGTCGACCCAGAAGGTGCCGAGGCCGGCCGGCATGAACACCGAGTTCCAGAGGATGCTGGCGGGGAAGCCTGCCTCCTTTAGGGTCTGCACGTTGTAGGCCAAGTCGGTCATCGTATCGCGGTCAAGCGCCATGGAGAGGGCTTGGCGGACTCGCGGATCCTTGAACAGCGAGTTGGGACCGAGCGCGCCTTCATCCCCGGGGCCGCTCATGTACATGAAGCTCATCAAGGCACGGAATTCGGCCGAGTACTTGGCATCCGGCATGTCGTCGCGGAGCTGCAGCAGGTCGTTCGAGTTGACCCCCGCGACATCTAGGTTGCCGCCCTGGAACTGTGTCAGGCGGGACGCGTACTCGGGGATGATGTACCAGTCGACACCGTCCATGTAGGGCAGGTTCTCGGGTCCCGCACCGTGCCAGCCGTCGAATCGGTCCACCGAGATCTGCTGCGCCACCTCATAGCGGTCGAAGACCCAGGGGCCCGTCCCGATCATGTCCTGCTCGGGGTCGAAGCCCTGACCTGCCTCCTTTGGGAGAACCCAGAAGTGCTGCGGTGATGTGAGAAGCGAGATCAACGTTGCAGATGGCTTGGCCATCTTGAACACAACGGTGAAGTCATCCGGAGTCTCGACTCCCTCAACGAAGTCGAAGTCACCGGCGTTTGTGGAGGTTGCGGTGTACCGCTCCCACGAAGTCTTGACGTCCTCTGAGGTGAAGTCACGGCCGTCCACCGGCGGCTTCGGGTGGGTCTTGATGTCGTGACGGAGGTTGATGGTGGCCGAGCCGTAGTCGTCGGCCAGCTCGTAACTCTCCGCCAGGTCGCCCTCGCCTTCGTAGGCGGCATATGCGTGATCGGGTCCCGACTTGAACTTGAAGAGGCGGCTGTAGATCGTTGCCGCGCGGCCCTGGGCCAGGAACGTCAGGTTCTTGTACGGATCCAGCGTTGGCGGGTCGTTCGAAAGGGAGTTCTGATACCGACCGCCTCGGGTGACGCTCATTCCCGGCGTCGCCGTTGCGGCGGGGGTCTCTCCGGGGGCGGTTGTGTTGGTTGCCGCGGGCGTTTCGCCGGAACCCGGTGTCGCCGTTGCCTCGCCGTCGTCATCGTCGCCGCAGCCCACCAGCGCGAGTCCTGCGGCCCCGAGTCCGGCGGTTGCTCCCACTCCCAGGACGCGCCTGCGGTTAGCCCTTCGGCGCCAGAAGCGAGTCCAGTATTCACTTTGCATGCTATCTACCCTCATCCTTACCCAGTCCGACGCAAGCCGGATCGATGCCGGCCATTGCCGCTGGCGATACGGTTGAGTCTGGCGGGCGCTCGAACAATGATCCAGATCATTGCACCGGGGGGTTTACATGCCGGGGTTCAGGGCGGCGGGCTCGCGCGTCTGGGGTTTCCCGCCGCCGAACTCATGCCTGCCGGAGGAGCAGGGCGCTATTCGACGGGACCGGGCGCGTCCGTTCGCTGACCCGGGCCCCTCCGGGGAGATTCTGACTGGTGGCCGGGCGTTGTACGCGGCCGGCGCACACGGCCCCACCACGGAGTGAGGGTTGGCTCAGGAGCCGCTCTCAAGCTTGGAACACACGGTCTCGATGATCAGGCGCGTCACACGATAGGGGTCCATGTTCGCGTTCGGACGCCGGTCCTCGATGTAGCCTTTACCGTCCCTTGCGACCTGCCAGGGGATCCGCACCGAGGCGCCACGGTCGGAGACTCCCCACGTGAACTGACTCCAATGTGCGGTCTCGTGCTCGCCCGTCAGCCGTTCTTCGATGTGTGCGCCGTACTCCTTGATGTGCTTGTCGTGCGCTTCACCGAGAGCCTCGACGGCTGCCTCACAGGCGTCGTAGCGCTCGCGCATCTCCTTCGTGGAGTAGTTCGTGTGGGCTCCCGCGCCATTCCAGTCACCTTTGACCGGCTTGGGATCGAGCGTCGCGCTGACCTCGAAGTCCTCGGCGATACGGTAAAGGAGCCAGCGCGCAATCCACACTTCATCCGCGACCTTGGGAGGTGCCACAGGCCCGATCTGGAACTCCCACTGGGCCGGCATGACTTCGGCGTTGGTGCCGGAGATGGAAAGCCCTGCTTCCATGCAGGCGGTAGTATGCGCCTCTACGATGTCGCGGCCGAAGACTTCATCGGCGCCGACGCCGCAGTAGTACCCCCCCTGGGGTGCAGGGAAGCCTGTGTCGGGCCAGCCGAGCGGCTTGGCACCCTCGAAGAACGTGTACTCCTGCTCGATGCCGAAGAGTGATTCGTGTGCCGCGTACTTCTCGGCTGCTGCTGCGCAGGCCGCCCTTGTGTTGGTCGTATGGGGGGTCATGTCGGTAAGAAGGACCTCGCACATGACGAGCACGTCGTCCCCCCCGCGGATCGGGTCGGGGCAGACGAAGACGGGCCGGAGCACGCAGTCGGAATTGGCGCCGGGCGCCTGCTTCGTGCTGGATCCGTCGAAGCCCCAGATCGGTGGCTCGTTGCCGTTGGAGACGATCCTGGTTTTCGACCGCAGCTTGTGAACCGGCTCGGTGCCGTCGATCCATATGTACTCGGCTCGGTATTGGTTGGCCATCTGCCCTCTCCCTGCTTATTCCGTGTCAACTTGGCCGGCATCCGCTGCCGGCAAGGCCTAAGGTACCGAGCGATCGTTTCCGTCATGTTTCGGCGTCTCGATGTGGTGGATGTCGGCGGCGTGGGTGCTAAGCCCGCGCCCACAGGGGGCGCGAGTACAGCAGTGGGGTGGCCCACCCACCGGGTCCGAGCCGCGCCCGGAAGGGCGCCGGCGGGCGGGTGGTGGCGCCCCAACCGGGTCCGAGCCGCCGGCTATT
>CAZHMF010000131.1:0-5612 GCA_964533605.1 uncultured Anaerolineaceae bacterium | reverse complement strand
GGACGTCATAAGAGTGACCGCGCCCGGCCCGGCTGTGCGTCGATCGCTGCTCGATCGGCTCGGGATCGGCGGGATCATGGTGCTTCCGACCGGCGGCAGGGAGGTCCAGGAGCTGGTGGTGATCCGCAAGACGGAAGCCGGGCTCGACCGGCGAGACCTGGGCGGCTGCCGGTTCGTCCCGCTCGTCGGACCTGAAGGATTCTGACCGCCGCGAGCAGCGTCTGCGTGACCGGCACGGGTTATAGTGCCCGGCGTGGATGAGGCTGAGGCCCGCGCGACCGCCTCGCGGGAACACGAAGCGGTGATGGCGAGGGAGGCCGGGAAGCCCGAAGCTGATGGACGTGAATCTTGGGATTCCAGCCGCCATTGCGGCGGCGGCGATCTGGGCGGCCTCCAGCGTACTGATGGCGAGTCAGCTCAGCCGGGTGGACGCAGCACTGGTGAGCGCAATCCGGCTCGCCTGGGCTGCTGCTCTCTTCTTGCTTCTCCTTGCCATCGGCGGAGATGTCACGGCCATAGCAGAAGCAGGATGGAGCAACTCACTCCAGCTCATCGCCGGTGCGATCGTCGGGCTGGCTATGGGTGACACAGTGTATGTCGTCACGCTCGGCATACTCGGGGCCGGGCGCGCCTACACGGCAAGCCTCGGGCTGTTCACTGTTTTCACGTTCGTGCTATCCGCCCTCATACTCGACGAGCCGGTCACCGCCACCGTTATCGCCGGGTCGGTCCTTGTCGTCGGGTCCGTTTACCTGGTGGCCCTCCTCGGGACAGCCGGCCGCGATGACTCGCAATCCTCGAACCAGACCGTCCGGATGGAACCCTCCGAACTGGCCCGCGGGCTGGGACTCGTTGTCTTCGCTGCACTCTGCTGGTCGGTCGCCACAGTCTGGCTCGGACACGCGGGCGAGGGCGTGAGCACAGTCGCAATAGGCGCCATCCGTATCCCGGCGGCGGCACTGGTCGTCGGCCTGCTTGTCAGTTTCCGGCGCAAGCCCGAACTCCGCTGGCGGGCGGTCCCGCGGGGAGCCATGGCCATTCTGGCTATTGCCGGACTGGCGGGAACCGGCTTCGGAAGCCTCCTGTTTATCTACGCCATCCAGGAGGCCGGGGCGGGCCGCACCGCCGTCCTATCCTCACTATCGCCGCTCTTCGCGGTGCCGCTCGGCGCACTCTGGCTCAACGAACCGATCACCCGCTGGGTGGCCGTCGGGACCCCGCTTGCCGTGGCAGGGATTATGTTGATCTCGATCTGAGACGATCAGAAGTCCATGTCGCCGAAGTCGTCGCCCATGCCGGGCATACCCCCCATTCCCATGTCGTCGCCGAGTCCCGCCATGTCCCCGGCATCGAAGTCCAGATCCGCGGATGAACTGCTGATGAAGTTGGCTCCAAAGACCCGGATGGCATCGGCTCCATCGTCGGGGCAGGCTGTAGGATCGCCGGCTTTCTCACGGGGCCTCAATACATCGAACGTCTTCCCACAGTCCGGGCAACGGAATTCGTAGACTGGCATCGTCCTCCCTCGCAATGTCCGGCGACGCGGCCTGAATTCGGCAACAGTCGCGGACGGCGTGCAATCACCGATAAAGATGCCAGATTACGCGCGATCGAGCACGGACCCTGGGAATGAGAGATCCTGGAGGAAGTGCTCGCGGTCCGGGCCGCCGTGGGGCATCATTGCCGGGTTTGAGAGGAGAAGCAGCCGATGTCTGAGAGCAATGGCCAGCCGGCGGTAGCGTCCGCTGGGAAGAGCGCCGTCTGGGTGGAGAACAACGTCATCGGGGTCCGCGAGGTCCCGGTCGCCCCACCCGGACCGGGCGAGGTCCTGGTGCGTGTCCGGGCAGCGGGGATCTGCGGGAGTGACCTCCACGCATTTCACGGCGACGGCCCCCGCCAGGCCCTGCCCGGCATCGGACCGGGCCACGAGCTTGCCGGTGAGGTCGCCGCGCTCGGGCCCGGTGTGGAGGGCCCCGAGCCGGGAACGCGGGTGGCCGTCCTGGCCTGCAGGATCTGCGATCGGTGCGATTTCTGCCGCGGCGGCCGGATACAGCTGTGCCCCGAGCTCCGAATAGCGGGCGGCAACTATCCCGGAGGGATGGCGGAGTACTTCATGGCCCAGGGTGGCTACGTCTATCCGCTGCCGGAAGGCATGGAATGGGGGACCGCCGCACTCTCGGAACCGTGCGGGATCAGTCTCCACGCGATGAAACTCGGAGGCCCCCTTCGGGGGCGCAATGTCCTCATCCTGGGAGCCGGAACGATCGGGCTCTTCGCAGCCCTCGTCGCGCACGATGCCGGAGCCGCGCGGGTCGGAATCACTGCACGCTACCCTCATCAGGGCGAGGCGGCCCGCTCCCTCGGAGCAACCGATGTCTTCGACCCTGCGGAGGCCGAGGGAACGCGTCCCGTCGGGGGGTTGCGCTGGGATGTTGTCGTGGAGTCGGTCGGTGGCGTCCACCAGACACTGCAGACCGCGATCAATCAGGTAGATCGGGGAGGAACCGTGATCCTGCTCGGCGTCCACACGGCACCTCAGACCATCGTCACGACCAGGATCTTCTTCCACGAGATCACGATCGCCGGGGCGTTCGGCTACGACCATGTCGGGCCTCGCGCCGACTA
This sequence comes from uncultured Anaerolineaceae bacterium, assembly GCA_964533605.1. Taxonomy (GTDB): domain Bacteria; phylum Chloroflexota; class Dehalococcoidia; order Tepidiformales; family Tepidiformaceae; genus DASCML01. The sequence goes on along the minus strand of CAZHMF010000131.1, from coordinate 2,987 downwards.
CGAAGACACGCTCGCCCTCCTCGCGAAATACGAAGACCGGGTGGCTCCGCTGATCACTCATCGATTCCCGCTCGAGCGGGCAGATGAGGCTTTTGCGGCCGCCCTCGACAAGAAGAGTGGCGCCATCAAAGTGACGGTGTTTCCCTGATCCGCCCGCGCGACCGCCATGATCCCATCACCGGGCCCGGATCAGGGCATCCAGAACCCGCCGGACGAGGAGATGACCTGGCCCGTCACGTGACGGGCATCGTCGGAGCAGAGAAAGGCAACGGCCGAGGCGATGTCTTCCGGTTCCGCCGCTCGCCCGAGGGGGGCCGCCGCGGTCATCTGCTGGATTCGGGCCTCGTCGACGTTGCGCCTCACCCACCCGGTGAGTGTGATTCCCGGAGCGACCAGATTGGCACGCACGCCACGCGGGCCCAGCTCACTCGCCATCGTGCGGGTTAGTCCGATGAGGCCGGCCTTCGACGCCGCATAGGCGGGAGACGAGCCATCCGTGCCCGCCGCGGCGATTGAGCCGATGTTGACGATGGCTCCGCCTTCACCCTCGACGAGAAGGGGAGCGAACACCGAACTGGCCATGAATGCTCCCTTCAGATTCGTGGCGATGACCGCATCCCACTGCTCATCGCTCTGCGAAAGGATCGTGCCCGGACGGTTCACACCCGCGTTGTTGACGAGGGCATCGACGCTTCCCCACGCCTCGATCAGTTCCGCGGCCAGTTCCTCGAGACGCCGGCGGTCCAGCACCGATGCCTCGAGGAACTTCAGATCACCGGTCCCTCCGAACTGGGTTTCCGCTTCGGCCAAGGCCCTCCGGTTTATGTCAAGGGCGGCCACCCGGAAACCGTCCGCCGCCAGGCGTCTCACGATCGCGAGCCCGATGCCGCGGCTCCCGCCGGTTACGACCGCCACTCGTTCCCCGCTCATGCGATCCCGACCATCTCGGTGACCGAAGGAAGCACCGCCATCCGGCCCGTGTCCACCCATCGCTCCATGCCGTCGGGCCGGCTCAGCCGGCGATAGGCAGCCCACCCCTCTTCATCCGCGAAATAGAGCTCCGCCATGCCCGCGTACGGCTCGGATTCAGGCTCGAGGCTGTGGCTGATGACATAGCGAAAGCCCCCCGCCGCGCTCATCCAGCCGCGGACGTTCTGGAGGTGCACCGTGAGCCAGTGCGAAAAGAATTCGTCGAAGTTCGTCTCCGCCAGAGCGGGGACCAGGAACGTGACCTTGAAGAACCCGGACCGCGTGCAGGGGAAAGGCTCGTTGAGCGTGTTGGGCTCGACAGCCAGCCGCTCCGACCCATCCATCACGACGTACTCCACCGTTGGCCACGGCTCGTATGGTTCCGCCTTCTCCTGGAAGGTGTCGGCAGGTTTGAGACCGTACGGCTCGTCCGGCCTCGGGAGGGGGCGGTCCCACCAGAGCTGGGCGACCCCGTCCCAGGGTTCGGCCCCATGAGCGTCGGGACGGAACAGAGTCGCGATGTAGCGCCGCGCGTGCAGACGGCCGCGTTCGGCCGCCGCCCCCTGCTGGCGGATGACGCCCGGCATGTGGTTCGCGAACCAGTGGGCGATCAGTTCCTCCCTGGAGGTCGCGGGCCGGCGCCTTATGAGGTACATCATCTTGGCGCCTGGTGTCGCGTCAAGCGGGGCTGTCATGGCATCCTCCTGCGAGAGTGTGTCCCCCCTTCTACTCCGGCCGAGGGCGGACAGTCGACCGGTGGCGACGGCGGCCGGAGCACGTCTACCGAATATGTTCAACATCCCGCCGCCAAGGAGAACATCGTGACTGAGCAGAATCGACAGCCCGGCAGCAAGACATCCGAGGCGATCAGATCGCTCGGCGGACGGACCCTGGAGTTCGACCCGGACGATGGCTGGCTCGAAGTGGAATTCGGCCCCGGTACGTCCGGCGAGGGCGAGAACTCACTGCGCTCACTTCTCGAAGGTCTGCTCGCGGAGGTTTCTACCTCCTCGGCGAGCGGCGCCGGGCCCGGCGTAACCGTCTACGTGAAGGCGAACCTGGCGGCGGACCGCCCCGCCGAGGCACTGATTGGACGCGCGCGCCGCATGCAGACGTCTCCGAACGTTGCCTACGCCGAGGGGGAGCTGCGGACTGCGGGCGGGAAACTGTGCGGCACGGGGAGCTCGATGGTCCGGTTCGAAGCGGCGGCAAAGAACTCGTAGAAAGAGGAACCCCACCGCTCGGCGGAGTCCCCCCGGGCTCTTCGGCCGCTGCGAACTCAGACGGTTATGACGTTGTCCACTTCCACCGCGCGCTCGACGAATCCGGTCGAAGTGTCGAACATCGCATTCTTTCCTTCGAGACCGGCCTCGGTCACCCCACGGGCGGCCGCGCATCCCCCTCAGACATAGATCGGGACCTTGTGTTTGACGACGGCGTCGAACAGATCGGCCAGGGGTGGCCGACCGACCGGAAGGACTCGCGTCGGCGAGGTTAACTCCGGTCGCGGCGGGAGATCTGGCGCTCGGCCTCCTCGACGGCGGCGCGCTGTTCCCTTTCGCGCCGCGCCTCAGCCTCGGCGGCGCAGCGCCGGCAGCTCTCCTCGGCGCCGAAGGCTCGAAGGAGCACGTGCAGCGTTTTTTGGCCACAGAGTGGTTCGTTGATTCCCGCCGCGGGAGTAGGCGGCGGTTCGTCGAGATCCTTCCAGGTGCCCTCGATCACGGTCCCACGCCGCCTCGCCCGCAGTCGCTCGACGAGGATCAACCTCAGCAGGATCCAGGCCAGCATCCAGACGACGGGAACGACCATGAACAGGATCATCGCCCTCATATGATCATCGTACGCCGCCGGGGGAAACGGGGGAGTTCGGACCGGCCGGTTCGACCCGGGCCGTCCGTTATCGGTTCAGTATGATGTCCGGGTGCCGGATCGGCAGGGCAGTCGGCACCCGGGAGGCGGACATGGAGCAGCGCACCATCGGCAACACCGACCTCAAGACGTCCCCAATAGGCTTCGGA
>CAZHMF010000130.1:0-5698 GCA_964533605.1 uncultured Anaerolineaceae bacterium | reverse complement strand
CGGCGGAGCCGCTTGAGGCCGATTCGGCGATATTCCATCTGCCCCCGATCGCCTTCGAGGCCGATCGGTCCGATTTCCGGCACGGCCATGTCATCGGTCAGAAGTTCGCCGTTGCACGTCGCGCGAGCGATTCCGCCGTTGACCGTGACGACAAGCTCGTTCCACCCGCCAGCTTTGTATTTCTTCAGTTCCGTGTACGGGCCGGCCAGGAGATAATCGCGACACTGAAGCTGCGGCTTACGAATGAAGACGCCGCTGTCGGCGTTGGGCGTCGCCCGAAACTCCAGCTTCAACACGAAATCGTCGCCGAATTCTTCGGTCGTCCAGAGCTGTTGAATTCGTCGGCCCTCTGCCGGAGTTCTCACGACCAGTCGACCATTGATAGCGGCGTATCTTCCGTCGCTGCTTTGTCTCTTGCCGTCGAATGAAACAGCCTCTTTGATTTCCACAAAGACTGGAGCGTTGGGACGGGGCTTCTTTGGTTTCCTTCGTGGCGGAGTCACCCGGAATCCCCACCCCGTGAGATCTTTGCCATTAAACAGGCTGACGAAACACGGTTCCGGTTTGAAGTCGGCGTGTTCCGTTTCGACGAAACCAAGCGTCGCAAAGATCGGCTGCAGCGCGTCGGCCCAGCGGTCGTAGCCTTCTGTGTTTAAGTGGAGCCGGTCGCGGAACCATTTCGGATCGGCGTCGCCGGTCCTGTCAGCAAACAGCGTCCATGTATCAACGACGGTGACTTGCGAATCGCCTTTGACGGCCGCGTCGTAGAGTTCGTTGACCCGTTGAATGATTTCCTTTGGTCGTTTCATCTCGGCGGAACTCGGAAAGACTCGACACAGCACGACCGGTGTCTTCGGATTGTGCTCCTTAATCAGCGCCAGCATCGTTTCGCATGTGCGCGCTGTCGCGGTGGCGAGCGGAGCGAGGCACCAGAGAGAGGCGGCGAGCGTCTTTCCGGAGCCGGTTGGAGCCAGCAGGAGTGTGTGCTTTCCCCCCGCGATTGACTCCCAACCCTTCTCCTGGGCGAGCGTCGGAGACTCGAAAGCGTCGCGAAACCAGGCGCGGGCGACGGGCGAAAAGCGGTTGAGAGCTGGCGATGCGGAGGCCTGCATCTGGTCATTGTGACCGATGCGGGCCGGACCTCCGAACGGTGCGGGAAAACTGGCCGGGTGGCTCTCGAGGTCCGTCCTCGAACGCCGGCCGGGGAGGGAGCCGATGTTTTCGTCGTCTGCAACTCCCGGACCGGCGGTCCTGACTCGCCTCAGGTAGTCTGAGACTCGCCCTCGGCAGGCAGCACGACCGGCACGGAATCGGGTTCGTTGAGAGCGAAGCCCAGCTTGCGCGGACGGATGTCGGAACATGGGTCGATCTCGACCCGGAATATCGTCTGGTAGGGGACGAATACCTGGGACGGACCGTCCTCATCCTGGTGGAGAACGTGGAGTGCGACCCAGCTGTCGGCCACTCCGGAGATGCCGTAGACGTAGTGAGTGGTTCCGTCGACCGTTGTGACCTCGACAACGGGTGACTCGCAGGACACGTGATTGGCGAATCCGCCCACGGCCTGAGGAAGGACCTTCTCGAAGAAATTGCGGTCGAACGGGATACCGGTCGCTGGTGTGCTGGCGGGTACGGCCGCCCCAGGGGCGGCAACTCCACGGGGTAGGTAGATGACGGATGGCTGCTGTGACATACGCCAATCCTACCGTGCCGCGGGGTCGCACACCGCAAAGGATGCTCGGACGCCGCGAGTGGATGGCGCCCCACGGCCCTAGAATGTCGGGAGGAGGGTAGACATGCCGGAGCCGAAGCCAACCCAGCCATCGCTGTTTTCCGCGGAAGCACTTGCATCCATCTCGAGGTCAGAGCACGCCTGGACCGAAGGCCCGATTGCAAAGGCTCTTTCCCGCTCGCCCGAGCGCCGCGACCGTTTCGCGACGAGTTCCCTGCCCGTCCAACGACTGTACACGCCGGCGGACGTGCCCGACATGGACTACGAGCGCGACCTCGGCTTCCCCGGCAGTTATCCCTTCACCCGCGGCGTCCAGCCCACGATGTACCGGGGCCGCCTCTGGACCATGAGGCAGTACGCGGGGTTCGGAACCGCGGAGGAATCGAATCAGAAGTTCCGCTATCTCCTCGACCAGGGGCAGACCGGACTCTCCGTCGCCTTCGACCTTCCCTCCCAGCTCGGCTACGACTCGGATCACCCGATGGCGATGGCCGAGGTCGGGCAGGTCGGTGTGGCGATCGATTCTCTTTACGACATGGAGACGCTCTTCGAAGGCATCCCTCTGGACAGGGTGTCGACTTCGATGACGATCAATGCTCCGGCTGCGGTCATGCTGGCCATGTATATAGCCGCCGCAGAGAAGCAGGGGGTGGACTCCGCGGCCCTCAAGGGGACCGTCCAGAACGACGTCCTCAAGGAGTACGTAGCCCGCGGTACCTACATCTACCCACCCGGCCCGAGCATCCGCCTGGCGGCCGACATCATCGAGTACTGCGCCGAGCATGTGCCTCAGTGGAACACCATCTCCGTGAGCGGATATCACATGCGGGATGCGGGCAGCACGGCTGCACAGGAGATCGGTTTCACCTTCGCCAATGCCTGCGCCTACATCGATGCCGCGCTTGAACGGGGGATGGAGATCGACGACTTTGCCCCTCGCATTTCCTGGATCTTCAACACCCACAACAACTTCTTCGAGGAGATCGCAAAGTACCGGGCGTTGCGCCGCCTCTGGGCGCGACTGCTCAAGGAGCGCTATGGGGCACAGGATCCGCGCTCGCTGATGTTCAGGACACACGTCCAGACGGGCGGGTCCACACTCGTTGCGCAACAGCCCGAGAACAATATCGTTCGAGCCGCAATCCAATCGCTCGCCTCGATCATCGGCGGCGTGCAGAGTATTGCCCTTTCCTGCTTCGACGAAGCCCTCGCCCTGCCCACCGATGAGGCGCAGCGAATCGCCCTTCGGTCCCAGCAGATCATCGCCCATGAGACGGGCGTCGGGGACACAATCGACCCGCTCGGCGGGAGCTACTTCGTGGAGCACCTGACGAACGACCTGGAGGCCCGGGCCCGTGATTACATGACGCAGATCGACGGGATGGGGGGCGCCGTAAAGGCGATCGAGAGCGGCTGGATCCAGGCTCAGATCGCAGACGCAGCGTGGCAGTATCAGCAGAGCATCGATGAGAAGCGCGAGATCGTGGTTGGTGTCAACGAATTCACCGATGGGGGAGAGGAGCGTCCGGCCATCTTCACGGTCGACAGGCGACTCGTCGACCATCAGCTGGGACGGCTCGAGCGGCACCGGAGGGAGAGGGACGGAGCCCGCGTCGAGGAGTCGCTCGCACGGCTCGGGGATGCCTGCCGAAGTACCGGGAACCTACTGCCGCCGGTACTAGGTGCCGTGCGCGCCTACGCAACGCTGGGGGAGATCTGTGGCACGATGCGGGAAGTCTTCGGCGAGTACTCGCCACCGAGCGCCATTTGACCGGCAGCGGCGGCCAGGCGAACGGCAGAGCTGAGAGAGAGCCATTGAGATACGTCATCTACGGTGCGGGGGCCATCGGCGGGACGATCGGCGCGAGGCTGCAGCTCGCGGGTTTCCCCGTCGTATTCGTGGCCCGCGGCGCCCATCTGCAATCGCTGCGCACCACGGGGCTGACCTTCGCGACGCCGGACGGGATTCAGGAACTCCAGGTGACCGCAGCCGGGAACGGGGAAGAAGCCGGCCTCTCCAGGGATGATTTCATCTTCCTCGCAGTGAAAGGCCAGGACACGGCCGCTGCATTGGAGGACATTCGGGCCGCCGCCGGGGCCGGCATCGCCGTCGCCTGCGTGCAGAACGGTGTGGCGAACGAACGAATGGCCCTCCGGCTGTTCGCCAGTGTTTACGCGACGGTTGTGATGCTTCCGGCTTCCCACCTGAGACCGGGAGTGATCCAGTGTGAGTCGGCGCCAACGACCGGCATCCTCGATATGGGACGCTACCCATCCGGCATCGACGACCGCTGCGCCCGGGTCTGCGACGACCTGGAGAAGGCCACGTTCAGCGCCCGGCCGGACCCTGCCATCATGCGACAGAAGTACCGGAAGCTTTTGATGAATCTGAACAATTCGATTGGAGCACTCTGTGGCCGCTCGGAGGCGGCAAGGGATCTGTCGCGCCTGTGCCGGCGCGAGGCGGAGGCGGTCTACAACGCGGCCGGTATCGAGAGCGCGAGCGACGAGGAGTTCCTGGCGCGGCGGGCAGGAATCATCCAGCTTCGGCCGGTCGAAGGCAGCGAGAGGGCGGGGTCATCGTCCTGGCAGAGCCTCGAACGAGGGACCGGGAGGATCGAATCCGACTATCTGAACGGTGAGATCGTTCTCCTCGGACGGCTCCACGGCGTACCGACGCCCGCCAACCAGGTGCTGCAGGAGGAAGCCCAGCGGGCCGCAGCAGCACGGGTCAGCCCGGAGAGCGTTGATGCTGCGTCTCTGCTGGCGCGCGTGGCCACGACGGGAGCAGGAGAGGCAGGCCGGACGGGCGGGGAGCTGGAGTCGAAGCGGGACTAGCGATCCGCGGCAACCGGGGGGACATCGGGCTCCTCCGGCGAAGACCCACCCGTGATCTCCCGGAAGTGCCGGAGGGCGATCGCAGCGGCTTCCCTTGCGAGAGCGACATCCCCCCACTCGAGCTCCACTCCTTCCGAGAGAAATGTGATCGCGAACCAGTGCGTCGATCCATCGTCACCTACGAAATCAACGATTCCGGCGTCGTTGTCGACCCAGCCGTCCACCCAGCGAAAGAAGCCGTTCTTGTGGCCAACGGTCACATCATCGTTCGCGAGCAGGGAACCGAGCAGGTGGTTGAGGCCGGGGCTGACATCAGCCATCGCGTTCAGCAGGAACGTGCGCTCGGGTTCGGGGACGAGGTATCCCCTATGCAGCTCGAAGAGGAGCTGATTGAGGGAGACCGCCGTGACCAGGTTGCTCCTCCCGCCGGCGAACGATTCCCAGAGGTAAGCCGGAGGGTGATCGAGCTGGAGCTCGGTCCCCGGAAGCAAAGCTGAGACCTCCTCCCAGGCCCGCTCAACCCCGCGCACGATGTCTCCGTCCCCCGCCAGCCGGTAGAGCTCACGGGCAGTCTTCGGGTCGCTGTACATGATCGTCCGCCGGACCAGCCAGTCGACGGACTCGAGCGAGTACCGACCCTCGTGCACGTCGCGCATTGCGATGATCAGAGCGAACAGATTGATGGTGCAGCCCGAGAACTGGCGTCGCCTGCCGTTGACGTCCACCGTCTCCCCCGTCTCGAGGTCTGTCACGGCGACGGCTGCCCGGCCGGCCTCCGGATGGGCGGCAAAAACGGCCTCCAGGTCGGCCTGCAGGCTCTCGAGCTTCCGGGGAGGGGACTCAACGCCAAGTCCGGCCACGATCCCGGGAGCGTAGAGGACATGGTCCTCCTGTTCGGGGTCGACGGACTCGGCGGGCAAAGGGGACGGGTTCCCTGCGCGCCTCCCGGGGGACTCCGGCGAGCGCCCTGCAGGTTCGGCGCGGGCGCCCGGCTCGTCGCCGCGGGCGGAGCCAGCGAGTACGGCTGCGGCGGCGCAAACCGCGAGGAATACGAGCGCACTCCGGCGCCGGGGACGGGGACACAGAGACACGCGGATCAACGCGAAACCTAAAAAGTCGAGGTGCGCG
>CAZHMF010000129.1:2751-5703 GCA_964533605.1 uncultured Anaerolineaceae bacterium | reverse complement strand
ACCGGCGAAGTCCGGCGGGCAGAGCGATGGATCGAGCCGGTCGCGGTCTACGTGGACGGGAGGAGACGCGAAGTTGACACGCCTCTCTGAGAGCAACGCCGCCGGGAGGAGAACCTGATGAACATCTACCGGCGTTTTGGCGTCCCCAACGTCATCAACGCGGCCGGCAAGCTCACGGCTCTGGGCGGAACGGCCCAGGTGACGGAGGTGGCAGAAGCCCAGGCTGAGGCGGCCACGCGGCACGTGGACCTGGTCGCACTCCGGGCCCGCGCCGGGGAACTAATCGCCGGCTACTGCGGCGCTGAAGGAGCGAGCCTGACGCCGGGTGCGGCGGCCGGCCTCGCCATCGCCGTAGCCGCCTGCGTGGCGGGTCGAGACCCGGAGCGCGTTGCCCGGCTCCCGGATTCCGAAGGCCTGAAGAACCGCGTCCTCCTCCAGGCCGGCCACTGGGTGAATTTTGGCGCACCGGTCGAACAGATGATCCGCCTCGGCGGTGGCCGCCCCGTCATGGTCGGTGCCGGCAGGACGACTTCGGAGCGAGACGTGGGAGCCGCCCTCGGTGAACCGGCCGCCGCCTTCGTCTTCGTACAGTCCCACCACGCCGCACAGCAGGGCCCGCTGCCCCTCGATCGTTGCGTCGAGGCGGCGCACGCCCACGGCGTGCCGGTGATTGTCGACGCCGCCGCTGAGGAGGACATGAGGCGCTACGTCTCCCTCGGCGCGGATCTCGTCGCCTACTCCGGAGGAAAGGCGTTTGCCGGCCCCACAGCCGGATTCATCGCGGGTCGCCGGGACCTGATCCAGGCGTGCGAGGCGCAGCAGCGGGGGATCGCGAGGCCAATGAAGACCGGCAAGGAGCAGATCATCGGTCTCCTTGCCGCGCTCGCCCTGTACGAGGGGTTAGACGCCACGGCTGAAGCCCGGCGCCGGACGCGCGTGAATACAGCCTTGACGGCCACACTCGAAGGCAGAGATGACGTGGTCGTGAGCCTCCGTCCCGACGAGGCCGGAAGGCCGATCGAGCGAGTGGCCGTCAGCGCCCGCGACGGAGCTTTCGACGTTCGCGACCTCGTCCGCTACCTTGCAGCGGGTGAGCCCAGTATCCGGACACGGAATCACCTTCTTGGAGAGGGGATCGTCCTCTTCGACCCACGCGAGGTCAGCGAAGAGCAGGCAGCGCTGATCGCGGCCCGTCTCGAGAGTTTCTTCTCACCCTGATCCGGCCACCCGCCGGCCCGCCGACCACCGTTGCCGCCACCGGGCAGCCGTCCCCTCGCGTAAGAGTCTCGTAACCTCCGCCACCTAGAATGGTCCGATGAGAAGGTACGCTCCTCCGCTCCGAGACCTGCTCGCGGGGCTCGTCGCCATGCTCCTTGCACTCGGCGTGGCAGAGCTGCTGACGGGAGCTCTGCAGGGCCAGTCGCTCGTCATCTCGGTCGGGGACTTCGTGATCGATCACGCTCCGGGAAGCGCCTCGAGGGCGGCGATCGACCTCCTGGGAAAGAACGACAAACCAGTCCTTGTGGGTGGAGTCGTGGCGGCCGTGCTCGTGTTCGGGGCACTTGCGGGGATCCTTGCGCGGCGCAGCTTCGTGGCCGGGGCCGCCGTCTTCGTCGCCGTCGGCAGCGCCGGAGCCCTCGCGGGCGCGTATGCGCCGTTGAGCTCGGCGGCCGACTCGTTCATAACGGGCGCCGGCGCGGCATCTGCCGGAATCGGCGCCCTGTTCCTGCTCGGTCACGCCGGGGCCGCCGGGCGGACCGTCGATCCCGAGGGCCTCGCCGGACGATCGGCAGACCGACGCCGATTCTTCCGGCTCTCCGGCGGTACGGTGGGACTCGCAGCGGCCTCGTTCGCCACCGGGCGCTGGCTCTTCCGGCCCGCGGTCGACATCGAGGAAGAACGGGCCTCGGTGGAGCTGCCCCGCGAGAGGGTCACGCCCGCCCCGGTGCCCACTCGTGCCGCCACTCCCGACGCCGTGACCCCTCTGAACAGTGACGGAACGCTGGCTGTCGTCGGCCTCCCGCCGCTCATCACGCCGAACGAAGATTTCTACCGCATCGATACCGCCCTTAGCGTTCCAAGGGTCGACCTTGAGAGCTGGGCATTGAAGGTGACGGGTCTCGTCGACAGGCCTCTCGAGCTTGGCTACGAGGATCTGCTCGCTATGGGGGTGGGCGACGAGACCGTCACCCTCTCATGCGTCTCGAACGAGATCGGCGGAAGGCTCGTGGGAAACGCAGTCTGGACCGGCGTGTCACTCAAGACGATCCTCGAGAGAGCGGGCATCCAGGCCGGGGGCACACAGATCATCGCGCGCTCGGTCGACAGATTCACAACGGCCTTCCCAGCGGAAACCGCACTGGACGGACGCCCCTCGATGGTCGCGGTCGGCATGAACGGCGAGGTCCTGCCCGCTTCCCACGGCTTCCCGGCGCGGATGATCGTCCCCGGCCTCTACGGCTACGTGTCCGCGACCAAGTGGCTGGGCGAGATCGAAGTCACGACGGACGATTTCGATGCCTACTGGATCACGCGAGGGTGGGCCAAAGAAGGCCCGATCAAGACGTCCGGCCGCGTGGATGTGCCCGGTCCGGGCGCGAACATCACCCCCGGCAAGGTGCAATTCGGCGGCATCGCCTGGGCAGGGATCCGGGGTGTCGAGAAGGTCGAAGTGCGGATCATCCACGACCGGGACGCGATCGCGGACCTCGGCAACAGCTGGGTTCGCGACCTCCAGCCCGACTACGGTGTCTGGCGGGAGGCGACCCTCGGGCCGGCGCTCTCACAGGCCGCCTGGCGCCGCTGGGCTCTCGCCTGGGAAGCCACCGCTCCCGGCAACTATTTCGTCGAGGCGAGGGCGATCGATGGGCGCGGGACGGTCCAGACACACAGCCGCCAGGACCCCTTCCCCGACGGTGCCACCGGGTATCCGGGCCTCTTCGTCTGGGTTCG
>CAZHMF010000129.1:0-2651 GCA_964533605.1 uncultured Anaerolineaceae bacterium | reverse complement strand
AGCCAGTAGCCGGCGATCTCATCTCCCAGGCGGAGCGGGGAGACAGCTCCGGGACGCGGAGGCGGCCACTCCCCGGTCGCGACCAGTGGCCGGTGCGTGACGCCGGCCGTCGGGATTCCGAGGCGCGCACCGAGGTGAACCGCCAGGCCACAGGAGAGTGGGTGGTCGAGGCCGGTCGCGTTCGTGAGCAGCACCTCGGGGAGCTCGGGCAGAGCGCGCACGGCTTCCTCGAGGAGTGAGCCTTCCCGAAGTGCCAGCAGGCCGGGCCGGTAACCGCCGTGCGCCTCTCCCCGGATCGTAGCCGCCTGCCGCGGCCGGTCCGCACCCATGGCTACAGCCGCAGCCCAGCCCTGATCCCCGGCGCTGCCGGGGCCGGACCCACCGCGGCCGAAACACACAAACACGCCGCCCGCCCGACTGTCGCCTCCTGTTGGGAACCAGCGGGACGGGCGCTGAGACGCAAGCTCGCGTTGTTCGCGGCGGAGCGCCGCAGCATCGCCGGGCCACGGCTCTGGCCGGGGCAGGATCCCCACGCTGAGTGCCTCGAGCTCGTACTCGAACGATCACTCGACGCGGAAGACCGTGTCTCCCTTGCGGCAGCGATCAGCCACCTTCGTTCCGACCGAGGAGCCGGCGCCGGCCTCGGTGACCGAATCATGCTCGATCTGGAGGGACTCCACGACCTGCTCGAGGTCCGTTGTGTGACCCTTCACGTGGATCCTGTCGCCGACGTGCAAAGGCGCCTCCAGATCGATCCCGGCCACTCCGATTCGCGCGAAGTAGGCGCTGATCACTCCGACCTTCTGTTCGGGCATTGCAAACCTCCAGGGACTGTGCGGACGGCCGCGGAGCAAGCCGTGAGCCGGCGCTTCGATTGGGCGCTGATCGGTTTGTACCAAAGTGCAGCGAAGATCTCATCCCGCAGGCGAGTCCGCTTCGCTCGGATGACCGCCCCGCTACGGTTTCGAGGCCGGACGTAAACATGATCTCGATCATGCTCGGGGCCTTCGGGACGCGTAATATTCACGCCGTCTAACCTGGGCCTGCCAGGCAGGTGGACCTGCATCCTGACCCCAGAAGGGACGCAGGTCCCGGCGATCGGAGGAGCACAATGCGGGACACGAACTACTGGAAGAGAAGGCTCACGCGCAGGCGGCTACTCGCTGCCACAGGGACCGGCGGCGCGGGACTCGCGGCAATGGCCATCGCAGGGTGTGGCGGAGGCGACGACGAGGAGGCGACGGCAACACCCGGCGGGGAGACGCCGGAAGGCGCCACGAGCGCGGCCACCGCTACTCAAGGGGGGGTGAAGCCGGGCACAGCGACGCCGCCCACTCCCACTCCGGTAGACGAAGTCGTCGGCGAGGGGGGACTCCTCAGAATCAGGCAGGGCGCCCCATACGCAAGCATCAGCCCCTACCGGGGACTGGACAGCGGGCTCGCCTTCGGCCTCTTCACTCCTGTCTACGACCATCTCTGGTACACCCCACTCGACACCGGCCTCCGCGAGAACTTCCTCGCTGAGAAGATCGAGCAGCCGGACCCGCTGCACTTCACGGTGACGATCGCGCCCTCGGTGTTCCAGGACAAGCCGCCGGCGGCCGGGCGGGCGGTCCAGGCCGAGGACGTGAAAGCAAGCTTCGAGGCCGTCCAGGCCTCGAACACGATCTCTAAGAGCTCCTGGTGGAATGAAGTTCTCGACACGGTCGAGACACCCGACGAACGTACGATCACGTTCAACCTCAACGCCGTGGACGCGTGGACCTTCAGCACGACGAACGCCGGGAGCCCGATCGGCGGCTCAATCCTCCCCGTCGAGCACGCGCGGGATCCGTCCCTGATGGATAAAGACCTCGTCGGCAGCGGCATGTACGAGCTGGTGGACCACTCCGGCGGCACCAATTTCCGCCTGAAGCGAAACGAGAGTTACCGGGTCCCCGGGATCCCCAAGCTGGCGGGTATCCAGTGGAAGCTGATCCAGGAACAGGCAGCGGCGCTCGCCGCCTTCTCGGCCCGCGAAATTGACACCGTGGTACCGAACAACAAACTCGAGAAGGATCAGCTGGTTCAGCAGCACGGCGACGACATCGAGATCGACCATGATCTCAGCCGCGCAATCTGGACGGTGCTCGCAAGAGGCGACGGTCAGTGGGCCGACCCACGGGTCGCAAAAGCGATCTCGATGGCCCTGGACCGTGAGGAGATGATCTCGCTGATGGCGTTCGGCGACGGACAGCCTTCGGGGCCGGTCCCGCCGACCTTTGTCTCTTATGCCCTCACCGACAACGAGATCGCCGAGACGTACGGGAAGTTCGATCCGGCGGAGGCCAACAAGCTCCTCGACGCCGCGGGGTTCGATCGCAGCCAGAAGTACGACATGAAGTTCATCGTGCCGGGTGACACGCTCAGCCAGTTCGCGCAGATCTGCCAGTCGCAGCTGAAGGAGAATCTCGGCCTCGAGATCAAGCTCGTCGGCGAAGACTTTGGCAAGTGGCTCGGGCAATCGCTCTACGGAGGCGACTTCAACGGTTTCATTACCTATCCCTCGCTCGCCTACGACGATCCGAGCAGCTACATCGGCGGTTACACGTTCGAGATCGGGGGTCGCCCAAACTGGGCCGGCTTCCACAACGAGACGCTCGACACGATGG
>CAZHMF010000128.1:0-5762 GCA_964533605.1 uncultured Anaerolineaceae bacterium | reverse complement strand
ACTGCCATCACCGAATAGACGGAGCCCGGTCCAAAGACGTCGATAGCCGCACCGCCGGCGGCCGGCGCCAGGATCTGGGTGAGGTTCATGCCGGCGGTCTGGAGCGGGATGGCATTCATCAGCCGCTTGAGGCCGACGACCTCCGGAAGAAGCGCCTGCCGTGACGGCATGACGAGGGCCATCATCAACCCCTGAGCAAGCGATGCTGCGAACAGATGGCGGAACATCAGGAGGTCGGCGAACAGCAGGGTGGCAACGATGACCGCGATTACGAGGCTGAACAGCTGGCCGATCTGGAGGACTACGCGGCGAGACGTCCGATCCGCGATCACCCCGCCGATCGGCGAGAACAGCAGCATCGGAGCGGCCGTTCCCAGCCCGACCACGCCGAGTGACGCGAATGACTCCGTCAGGTGGAAGGCCAGATAGCCACGCACGAGTACCTGCATGCTCATGGCGGCGTTCCACCAGATCATCGCCCCCATGTACCAGCGAAACGGCGGAAACTGGAAGGCGTCGAAAGTTCGCGGCAGCCGCGAGGACCGCGCCGGCGGGGCGTCCATCTCCGGGGGTTTCAGCGTCCCCGCTGTCACGGAAGTTCTGGCCAGGGATCACTCCAATCCGGCGCACCTGCGACGCGGTTCCACCTTGCCTCTAACGTAAACGTTATACTTCCAGCCGGCCAGTTCTGACAGCCCGCGAGCGAGGCCGCGAGTCTCTCCCGCCCGGGGGGCCTGCTTCCTTCCCATCCCGACCCGGTATCTGCCGCCCCCCCACCGGTCCGCCGGCCGCTAGAATGCCGGCATCCAGGGTGAGGATGTCTTCATGGCCAACGTCATCTATGAGACCAGCGGCGGCATAGCGACAGTCACGATCAACCGGCCCGAGGTCCGTAACGCGGTGAACGCCGCGGCCGCACGGGAGCTTGCGGACGCGTTCAGGCGGTTCGAGGAGGACGGCTCGCTGAACGTCGCGGTTCTGGCCGGCGCAGGAGGAACGTTCTGCGCCGGCGCCGACCTGAAAGCGGTCTCTCAGGGGACCGGAAACAGAGTGGGATCGCGCGAGGATGACGGACCGATGGGCCCGAGCTGGATGCTGCTGGGCAAGCCGGTGATAGCAGCTGTTGAGGGCTTCGCCGTGGCCGGCGGGCTCGAGCTTGCACTCTGGTGTGACCTGCGGGTGGCGGCCCGGGACGCGGTCTTCGGTGTCTACTGCCGGCGCTGGGGCGTCCCGCTGGTGGATGGAGGCACTATCCGGCTCCCCCGGCTGATCGGCCACAGCCACGCCATGGACCTGATCCTGACCGGCCGCGGGGTGTCGGGCGACGAAGCCCGGACCATGGGGCTCGCGAACCGCCTGTGCGAGCCCGGCCGCGCCCTCTCGACCGCGCTGGACCTGGCGCGCAGCCTCGAGGAGTTCCCCCAGCTTTGCCTGCGCAGCGACCGGATGTCCGCCTACGAGCAATGGTCCCTGTCCCTCCCTGAGGCAATCGCCAACGAAACGCGGAGGGGGCTCGAGACCATCGCATCGGGCGAGACTCGGGAAGGGGCGACGAGGTTCGCCGATGGCGCCGGCCGCGGCGGCACCCTTGGAGACGGCTCGAGGCTCTGAGGAACCGCGCGCTGGAATAGGTCGACCGGCCTCGCCCTCTTTAGTTTAGCCATACGGCCGCTGGCCCAGCTGCGATATGTCTGTAGACATACATCCCGGTGGGTCCGCATGGGCCCGGAACCGGCGGCGACACGGAGGGTCCTGTACCCAATATGTGATCCCGGGCGGATGGACGCTGAGGCCCTGGTGGTGGACTCTGAAGCTATCCTCGGCGACCGAGCGCTAGCCGGGCGGGAAGAGGAGCATGGTTAGCAGTAAAGATCTCGACCAGATCGCGCCCGCCGACCACACCGCCACACCTGAGGCGACGGCCACGGCGGAGGCCACCCCGTGACGGCCGCCCCGGAGCGGGTCGCCGGCCAGAGACCGAACCTCTCGGAGTTCGGCCTCACGACTCGAGTCTGGCGTTTCTTCTGCTCGATCCGCCTCGCACTCTTCCTGATCCTGGCACTTGCGGCGCTGATTCTCATCGGCACTCTGGTCGAGCAGGTCCCGGCCTCAGTCAGGGCGGACCCGGGAGCCTACCAGCAGTGGATCGAACAGGTGCGCGGTAAGTACGGCATTTGGACGGACGCGTTCGAACGGCTGCAGTTCTACCACATGTTCAGCGCGCTCTACTTCCGGGGGATCATCGCACTCCTGGCCGTGAACATCGTCGTCTGCACGATGAACCGCTGGCGCGCCATCTGGATAACTGTGTTCCGGTCCCGCGTCCGGATGACCGAGTCGTTCTTCGATCATGCGCGTTTCAATACCACACTGGACTCCCCTCTCGGCATGGAGGAGACGGCGAAGAAGATGAAGCACAGCCTGCGCTTCGGCCGCTTCCGGGTCTCAACCGAGAACGCCGGTGACTCGATAGCGATGCTCGCCGACAAGAACCGCTTCTCCGTCTACGGGACATTCCTCACGCATCTCAGTCTGGTCCTGATCCTCGCCGGCGCCGTTCTCGGCGGGCTGCTCGGATTCAGCGACCCGCAGTTCATCGTCGCCGAGGGTTCGAGCCGGACGGTGACGGGCACCGACCTCTCCCTGCGGCTCGAGCACTTCGCCGACGAGTACTACCTCGAGGGGGCGCCCAAGGACTACCGCAGCGAGGTGACTCTCTTCGACGGCGGCCGGGAGGTGAAAGAGGCGACGATCCGCGTGAATTCGCCGCTTCGCTACGGTGGATACGTGTTCTATCAGTCCTTCTACGGCCAGACGGCGATCATGAAGGTCACGGACGCGGACGGGAACATTATCTACAGCGACGGCGTGCCGCTCGCCTGGCAGACGCGCGACGGCGGCCGTCCGGTTGGCGGCTTCACGCTGCCGGAGCAGAACATCTCGGCCTGGGTCGTCGGACCGCGATCGGGCGAAGACGATCCGCTCATCAAGGCCGGCGAGATGCAGCTCGAGCTCTACCGTGGCAACGCCAGGCTGGGGCTTCCGGAGATCCTCGCCCAGGGTGAGCCCGTCGAGGTGCAGGGACTGACCTTTACGTTCGAGCGCGAGAGCCGCTTCACCGGACTGAAGGTCGCGAAGGACCCTGGCGTCAATATCATCTGGATCGCATCGGCCCTCATGGTGGTGGGTATGGTGATGCTCTTCTACTTCCCCCGAAAGCGCGCCTGGGCATTGCTCAAGGCGCGCCCGGACGGGACGACGGAGGTCCGGCTGGCGATGCCGGCGCAAAGGGATCTTTCACCCGCCGGCGAGTTCGGCAGGCTGCGCACCCGGGTAGCAAAGGCCCTGGGGGCCACTCCAGAGAAGCAAGGATCGGGCGAAGACTGAGGAGGAGGACATGTTCGAACTCTCACGCTACGCGTTCATAGCCGGCATCGTCGCGGTTGGAGGGGCACTTGCCTTCCATGTCGTCGCCTCCCTCCAATGGCGGAGCTTCTCGCTTCTCGGATTGGCGACCGGCGGGACATTCAGTACAGAGACCTCTCCCGGCTTCCAGGCGACGATGGGCCGCTTCGCCACCACCCTGACGGTGAATGCCTTCCTGTTCCTTACGGCATCGCTGGGCCTCCGCTGGGTGGAGGCCGGTCACGGACCCTTCTCCAACATGTATGAGTTCTCCCTGGCGTTCGCCTGGGGTTCGCTGCTCATCCACCTCTATTTCGAGATCCGCTACAGGCTAAGGGCGCTCGCCTTCTTCACACTCCCGGTGGCGCTCGGTCTGCTCGTCTACGCCACGACCGTTCCCGATGAGATCACGCCGCTGGTCCCGGCACTCCAGAACAACCTGCTGTTGACGATCCATGTCGCCGTTGCGATTCTCGCCTACGGCGCCTTCACCGTCGGCTTCGGAGCCGCAGTCCTCTACCTCATCCAGCATCGCGCCAACGTCGACTGGCTACCGCGAAAGGCCGTACTGGATGAGATCGGCTACAAGTCGGTGATGGCCGGCTTCCCCCTTCTGGCCCTCGTCATCATCCTCGGTGCCGTCTGGGCGGAGATCGCGTGGGGCACCTACTGGAGCTGGGATCCCAAAGAGACAGCTTCGCTCGCAACGTGGCTGATCTACGGCGGCTACCTGCACGCCAGAGTCATGCGCGGCTGGAGCGGGCAGCGAAGCGCCTGGCTTCTCATCATCGGTTTCGGAGCCACACTGTTCACCTACTACGGCAACCTGTTCTTCAGCGGCCTTCACAGCTATGCGTGAAGCTCCGGGTCGAACGACAGGCTCCCACCTCAAAGCGGAGGATGTAGTGGGCGACCAGCCTTCAGTTGAGACACCCTCCGGTGACGATACCGGCAGAGGCCCTTCGGCCGACGCGGCGCGCTCACCTATCTGGCGTTGGGGACAGCACGCACTGACGGCCCTGCTGCTCGCAGCGGCGGTCAGTCTCGTGGTCTGGTATATGGCCCGGCCGGAGGACGATAAGTCCGTCTTTGACGTCGAAATAACGGCCAGCGCAAGCGGACCCGCGCCGAAGATCGGCAATCCGGCGCCGGACTTCGAGCTGCAGTCGCTCGACGGCAGCGTGATCAAGCTGAGCGACCTGCGCGGGCAGGGGGTCTGGATCTCTTTCTGGGCGAGCTGGTGCCCGCCCTGCCGGGCGGAGAATCCGGACATCGAATCCATTTACCTCAAGTACAGGGACGACGGCCTGGCGATTGTCGCCGTCAACCTGGGAGAGAACCCGACAACCGTCAGCGGCTATGTCGAGCGGACGGGTCTCACATTCCCCGTCGGCCTCGACTGGACCACCGGCGTGGCAGCCACCTATCGCATTGTCGGCATACCGAGTCACTACTTCGTCGATCCCGACGGGGTCCTCCGCTACCGGCGGATCGGGGCTCTTTCACGGGAACAGATGGAGGAGAAGGTGCAAAGCATCCTTCCGGGGGCGCTGGATCCGTAGGCGGCGTGCACGGCGGGAGAGCTGGCTTTCCGGGGGAGCATCCAGGGGACGGGTGCGGGAGGTGACGAGGGAGTGAGACCCTCGGCCGGATCCTGAGAATCGCAGGAAGGCTGACGCGGCGTAGTCGTGGTGGACGAAGCCACCAAGCGCTACTCGACGACCGACTACCTGCGTCCCTTCTCCGACCTCGATCCGGCACCGGCCGGGCGCAATATCACGAACTGATGTGCGCAGTGCCACACCCGCTACATCCACGTCGCATCCCCCGCACACGCCGGAACAACCTGGTTACCAACGCGTGGCGGTGGGGGACACCCCATTCTGGGGAGCAGGCGCCCATCCGAAGCTAGAACCAAGGTGCTTCCTTGATGGAAGGGATCGAGGTGATCCAGTTGATGCACGCCATCAGAAAACTCGGTACGCGGGAGAACGGTCAGGCGCTCGTGATGTTCGCCGGCGGATTGATCGCACTCCTCGGGTTCGTCTCGCTCAGCGTCGACGTCGGGAGCATCGTCGTCGAGAAACGGCATCTGCAGGCTGCAGTCGACGCAGCCGCGCTCGCCGGAGCTCAGGATCTTCAGGACGGCACCGGCGAAGTCTCGAGCCAAGCCTCGGCCATGGAGTACATGGTCATGAACGGCTACCCGACCAGCGAGGCCGCCACAACTGTCAGCGTGCCGCCGATCAGCGGCCTCTACGTCGGGAAGAGCAACTACATCGAGGTCACGGCGAAGGCTACCGCCAACACCTGGCTCACACAGCTGCTCACCTCGCATCCAGTGCACATCCCCATCC
>CAZHMF010000127.1:0-5792 GCA_964533605.1 uncultured Anaerolineaceae bacterium | reverse complement strand
CCCGCAGCCATTTGCGAAACTGTTCGAGCGACACCTCGCCGGGGAGGATCTGAGCGACATGGTCTTCCGATGGCTGGTACTCGCGATGCGCTTCGAAGCTGATGCTGGGAGGTCGGGACGCCGGGCGATGAGATGAGATGACCGACGTTAGGAAGGCGTGAATGGCGTGAAGATACCCTCAGCTGTCCGCAGGTATGCGGGGTTCTTCGCCAGCGTGGGGTCTGCCCGCGTTGCAGGCACGGCCCTGGCAGCCGCAACGCTTCTGTTCCTGCTGCGGGCCCTCGGCACCGAGACCTACGGGAAGTGGGCCTTCGTTCTGGTCGCGGTGGGGTTCGTCAACCTGGCCGCGAACCCGGGAATCGCGACTTTCGCCCAACAACGGGTCGCTGCCCGCCGGGAACGAGCCGCCGGGCTCGCCGCAGACCTGTTCAGCCTACGGCTGACGCTTGCTGTGGTCGTCTCGACCTTTCTCGTCGTTTATGCACTGCGTCTGGAGTCAGACCCCGTAGTGCGGAAGCTGTTGCTGTTTTACGGAGTCCCCAGCGTGCTGCTGGCCTCACTGGCTTCGGACTACGCCTTGAACGCGATGGAGCGGTTCCACTCCAGGTCTGTACAGCAGATCCTCTCCCAGGGCGTATATGCAGCAGCGGTGTTCCTATGGGTGCGGGGACCGGAAGACGTATACGTGGTGGCAGGGGCTGCCCTCGGCTCGAGCCTTACCGCGAGTCTCTTCGGTTGGACCCGGCTGTGGTCCTCCGGCTTTCGCATCAGATGGCGTGTCGACCTATTCGCGTGGAAGGAGATGCTCACCGTCGGGCTGTTCTACGGGGTCTCGTCGCTCATGTCGCAGCTCTACACGCGCGCCGGTCACTTGTTGGTGCGGTGGTGGGCAGGCGACAGCGCGCTCGGCCTATACGCCGCCATTGTCAGGCTCGTAGAGATGATCTTCTCATTCTTGGGTATCGCCTATGGGCTGTTGATGCCTCGAATCGCGCTGTACTCGCACGATCGGGCGATGCTGCGCAGGATCGCCCGGTACGCCGTGGTGGTGATGGCATTCGTGGGCTTGCCTCTTGCCATTGGGGGAAGCGTGGCGGCGGCATCGCTCATCCCCTGGGCGCTTGGGCCTGAGTACGCTGATGCAGTACCTCTGTTCCAGGTGATGGCGTGGTATTTCATAACGAATTCCCTTTCTACCTTCTTCTCGGGGACAGTGGTGTACGGCCTAGGTCACGCCCGGGACTACTTCCGCTCGACCGTCGCCGGTGCGGCAACGAACCCGACAGGTGTAGGAGGCGAGGTTCGCGTCCTTGACGGTTCAACGGGCGCACTCCGTTTCGTCCGGTCCTGGCCCGTGCAGCCCGAGGGACTTTGTGTCTCGGGCGATGGATGGGTCGTGGCTACAAACGCCCGCGGATTCGTCGAGATATGGGACGCAACCACGGGAGTATTGCGCGACTCTATCGCGATTCCCGGAGAGACGCAGACGCCGGCAGTCTTGTCGGAGGACGGCTCCTATCTCGTCACCGGCGGTTTCAGCAGGACCGTCCGCCTCTATCACTGGAACGGCACGGACTACATCGCAGATTGGGAGAACAGTATTCCCAACACGTCGTGGGTGACGGCGCTCGCGATCTCGCGTGACGCAACGACCATCGTTGCGGGAACGTGGACGAACCCGACCGGAGGCCAGGTGGTCGTCTACGATCGGACCAGCCCGACCCCAGTCTGGACCGATCTCTCCTTCGGTGACGCAGTTCAATCGGTGGCCGTTACTCCGGATGGTGGGAAGATCGCTGCGGCTTCCTGGGGACGGCTGGGGGGGACGCTTGGAAACGTCATCAGCGTGTACGAGCGGAGCTCGGCGATTCCCCTCTGGACCATCGGCGATGACGCGATCGCGGGCGTTGGGTCATGCATGAGCGTCGACCTGAGCGAAAACGGTCGCTTCCTGGTGGCGGGCGGGAAGGCGGTCCACGCGCGGGAGTTTGGCAGCGGCGGCTTCGTCATCGCGATCGACGTCACGAGCGCGGCCGGGATCCCCGATATCGGCGGGGTACCTGCCCTTATGGTGGGACCTAATCCCTTCCGCGGATCGCTGTGGGTCAAAGGGGCGGGACCGGGAGTCTCGATCTGGAGCGCGGATGGACGCCTGATCCGTTCGCTTGTGGGTTCTCAGTGGGACGGGCGCGATGACGTGGGGCGCGATGTTCCCGCAGGAATGTACTTTGTCCGTGGCGTGGCGCCGGGAGCCGCGCGGCTTCGGGTGGTGCGGATGCGGTAATCGGGCGGCGAGTAGCCGGCGCGATCGGCGAGTAACTATCCGACTGAGCGACCGGGGCGCTTCGATCCCATACCTGCCGGCCTGATCGCCCTCCCACCCGCAGCCGGCTCATCGGACTCTGACCCCGATGCGGCTGACGATTCGATTTCCCCTAAGCCGTAGCGTCGTCCCTCTCCCGCCTCGGCCGCCGAGAACCCATGAAAGAGCGTGCGGCGCCTTCCCACACACCCGTGCCGCACCGGCATGGATCAACCTCCGGTGGCAGAATGCACAGAGGGTGATCAGGTTGTCTGGGTGGTCGATCCCCCCTTGGGAGCACGGTTCGATGTGGTGGACCTCGAGATTCCGCCTGCGCCCGCACGAGGGAAACTGACAGCGGTAGCCGTCCCGCTTCAAGATCCTCTGCCACCGCGGGCGCTTCTTCGGGTCGTGCTGGAGCCAGACATCCCTCGCTTCGGCGAAGAGAAGGGTCAGGACCACCCAAATCGGCAGGAATCGACCCCTCCGGCGACACGCTTCCTCGACGGCAGCGCGCAGGTCGGCGGCGATCTCTCTCGGAAGCCAGAAGGTGATCCGTTTCTGCATCGCAAAGTGTGCGGACGTTTTCCAAACCGATGCCGGGAGCTTGTCGGCCGGATCCGGCGGATCCTCCCAACGGAGAAGCAGAAGGAGGTCGACCAGAAACTCGAGGCGATCGATCAATCCCGGGTTCTCGGCCGGATCAGACGACTCCCCGGCGGATGCGGGCCGAAGGGAGCGCGCGGCCATCGTCGAGGCGAGTTTCTCCCGAGTCCATTCGCCTTCCTTACAGAGGGCCTCGATCAGCGCACCCTCGAGGCCGGCCTGTGGAAACGGCCTCCTGCCGAGCCGGGCGATTCCGACTTCGCACGATTCGAGGTTACACAGCAGCCGGTACTCGCGGATCAGTTGGCGGGCCGTGATCTGTTTCGCCCGCTCCACGAGGGAGCCGAGATCTCGTCCGGGGCGCAGGCGGTGCAGAAGGTGGGCCGCAACGATGCCGATCTCTCCCCTGCCGTATGCCTCCTCGAGAAGCGGTTCGTCCTCCAGGGCGAAGGCGGCATCGATCCGGTTACGGGCCGTGCGCGCCGAGATCCCGCAGATCTCCGTAACGAAGCTGTCGAGGTCACGATATCCGTAGAGGAGGAAAAGGCCGGTCTTGCCTAGATCACGGAGAATCCGCCCGGTGAGAACACGCAACGGAGCTAGGAGCCGAGCGATCTGAATGAGGCGATCCCTGCATGCCTCGGCACCGGTTGGTAGATCCGACTCCAAGAGATCGCCGATCTCCTCGCGGTACCGGCGCAGGAGGGAGAGATGCTCCCTCGCGTCGGCTTCGGCCTTCGGATCCGGCCTTAGGGTGATCGGCGGCAGGGGAGATGAGACGGCTGGGATCGAGCCTCGGCTCGCTTCGGCAGGCGGGATCGGCTCACCACCACCGGCCACGCCGGTCTCCTGGAAGATCGCTTCGAGGCAGGCGTACTGCGGTGCTTGGTAGCCGAGGACTCTACGCGCCAGCTCGAGGGTCTCGCGCCAGACGATCTGGAACTCCGCAGGGGCCTCGAAAGAGACCTCGACTCCCGGGTCGCGACGCGCCTTGTCCAGCCGATCCTCACGCGCCTCCCGCACGAGACGGCGGATCTCTCGAACGGAGAGTCGAGATCCCTTCTCGATCCACTCTGCTGCGTTCTCGGTATCAAGGAGAGGTGCGAGGGCTAAGAGTTGGCACTGGGTCAGCCGCCCTTCGAGGAAGGCCCTCTCGGCCGCCGGGCAGCCGGAGAGGATCCGGTGCAGGGTAAGTCGGTCATAGACGGTACGCCGAGGCATCAAGAGGATCTCCTCGGCGAAACCTGCGATCGACGGAAAGCCTAGATCACTGAGGCGGCTCTTCTCCGAGAGGTGTGCCAGGAGCATCGCCTGGGTCTTCAAGAGAACCGCTTCGCTCGTGCGAAGCGTAGCGAGAGTCTCGATGATCTCGCAGGCGAGGGCATGCCGCGGCGCCTCGTCGTCCGGCTCGCTCCGGTCTGTGGCAATCGAGCGAGCGTGCGAGGCCACGGGAAGGCAATGTCGTCGCGAGGCGGTCTTCTGGGAACCGTCCAATTCTTGCCTTTCTGAAGGGGTGAGGCATCAGAATACCATACATGCGTACGGTTCCCCAAGGAAGAAGTTCCAAGGAAACGAAGAAATCTTCTCTCTTTTCTCGAGCCTCCGGATGCGCGCTCGGTTCGCTTCGCGAGGGAGGTCGCCGTCCGGGGAGGTGCTCGGTTGGTGGTGTCGGCCAGCACCAAATCGAGAGGACTGAGACGACCTACCCACCGCGCAGATCTATTCCGAGTGAGCCTCTCGAAAACGACCGAAGGGCTGCTATGCTATTGGATGTGGGTTGGGGAATCGGAGGGTGGATGGGCTTCTCGCAGAACCGTCTCCTAATCATCATGGCTCTCTGTCTGATCTTCCGATGCGGAACGGCGAGCGGAGCCGAGGAGTTCGAGAAGGTCGGGACGATCGGCGCCCAATTCCTGAAGATCGGAATCGGGGCCCGGGCCACCGCAATGGGTTCGGCCTTCACCGCAGTTTCCGATGATGCCTCCGCCGTCTATTGGAACCCCGCCGGGATTGCCCTCCTCAAGGAACGTTCTCTCTCATTCAATCACATCTCCTGGTATGCCGATGTAGAGGTCAACCATGCCGCCTACATATTCACCTTCCCATTTCTGCCCGGCGCCTTCGCGATCCATGCGAGAAGCGTGTCGATGGGCCGCATGCCGGTTCGCACTGTTTTTCGACCGGATGGAGATGGGACGACCTTTGATGCCGGTGATCTATCGATCGGCCTGAGTTATGGACGATCCTTGACCGACAAGTTCTCCACAGGCCTCTCCGCCCACTACCTGCAATCAACGCTGGCCAGTTGGACTGCCACCGGAATGGCGTTCGACTTCGGCACCCTCTACGACACCGGATACCGTTCACTCGCGATCGGCATGTCGATCCAGTCTATCGGCTCGGAGATGGTCTTCATCGATGAACCGGTCAAGCTTCCGACGATCTTTCGGGTCGGGATGGCGATGAACCTACTGAACCGAGAGAAACAGCGCATCCTCGCCAGTGGGGAGTTTCAGCATCCCCCCGACAATGAGGAACGCGCGAACCTCGGCTTCGAGTATGGATTCGCCGACTTCGCATTCCTCAGAGCCGGGTGGTACTTCCGCTATGACCAGGAGAGAATGTCGCTGGGTGGAGGGGTCCGGGTGCCGACCGGGTTGGGGGAGCGTGGATCGATCGACTACAGCTATGTGCAGAACTACGATCTCCCCGGTATCCACCGGTTCAGTCTGGATATGCGGTTCTAGATAACCATCAACCCGGCAATGCCTCTCGGAAGGTTTGCCCGATTGGACTATTTTCGCCACAATCGTCGATATCGACCAATAAAGTCTAACGCCTTGTAGCCCAAAGGGATAGAGATGATTACTCGCCGAAGCATGCG
>CAZHMF010000126.1:0-5833 GCA_964533605.1 uncultured Anaerolineaceae bacterium | reverse complement strand
CCACGATCTGGGGAAGAAGCTCACCGGTCCTGCCCCGGATCAGGTAGTCCGAAATGCCCTCGTCGGTCAGCTGCGTCGGCTCCGCGTTGACTTCGATGACAATGACTCCCGGTCGCTGTTTCGCGACACGGGGGAGGGAGGCGAACGGGTACACCACCGCGGATGTCCCGCAGATGAGCATGAGATCGCAGGTCTGCGCCTGGGCCAGGCTCCCGTTCGCCA
This sequence comes from uncultured Anaerolineaceae bacterium, assembly GCA_964533605.1. Taxonomy (GTDB): domain Bacteria; phylum Chloroflexota; class Dehalococcoidia; order Tepidiformales; family Tepidiformaceae; genus DASCML01. Next base: position 5,611 of record CAZHMF010000126.1, on the reverse strand, counting down.
CATCGGGAGGGATCGGCTCTCCGAAGCCGACACCATCGGTCTTCACAACCCCGCCGCAGTGCTTGCAGCGCGGCGGCAACCGCCCCTCGTGGAGTAGCTTCTCGAGGTCAAAAGCGGACCGTGGATACCGGGCGCAACACTCCACGCAGCGCAGCTTGTTGTAGCTCCCGTGGTACTCAAGCACGTTTCGGTTCCCGGCTTTCTCGTGGAGGGCATCGACGTTCTGGGTCATCACCGACTTCAGGATTCCGAGCGTCTCCAGCTCGACCAGCGCGTAGTGCCCCGCATTGGGCTCGATCGTATCGAGATCCCCGAGGACTCCCCTCGAGGCCGAGAGGCGCTGCTCCCACCAGCCCCTTGGGTCCTCGACAAACTGCTCGTACCCGCGATAGGCCGCCTGCTCCGCCCCGGGATTCTTCGTCCACACGCCGGAAGGCCCGCGGAAGTCGGGAATGCCCGATTCGGTCGACATGCCGGCTCCCGTCAAGGCGACGGCATGCCCGGCCCTCACAAGATCCGCTGCCGCCCTCTCAACAGACATCGCACCACCTCCCTGCCTCGTTGTGCAGAGACTACCGCGAACGCAGCATCGGCGACCTGCCCCGTCCGGTGGACGGCGGACGGAACACGGCGGACGGAACACGGCGGACGGAGCACGGAGCACGGAGCACGGAGCACGGAGCACGGAGGACACGGCAGTAGCATCTGCCGTGTCCTCCCCTTGACATCCTTCGCCTCCGGCGCAGACTCCCCCCATGCTGAGCCCCTACCGTGCCCTCGATCTGACCGATAACCGGGCGGCCCTAGGCCCCCTGATGCTCCGCGACCTAGGCGTCGACGTCATCAAAGTCGAACCGCCCGGCGGGCTTGCGGCCCGGCGTGAGGCGCCCTTTGACCCCGGCTCGCCGGACGGCATGGCCTCGCTCCCCTTCCACGCCTTCAATCGCGGCAAACGCTCTGTCGAGCTGGACCTCGAATCGGCCGCTGGACGGGAACAGTTCTTCGAGCTCGTGCGGTCGGCCGACTTCCTCTTCGAGAACCAGGAGCCGGGCGAAATGGCCTCGAGAGGCCTTGGATTCGGGCGGCTCCGGCAGGTCAATCCGGCGCTCATCTATGTCGCCACCACCCCGTTCGGGCAGTCCGGGCCCTATGCCGAGCATGCGAGCACCGACGTCACACTCGCCGCGATGAGCGGCATGGCGGCGGTCAACGGCGAGGCGGACCGGCCCCCCGTTCGCATGTCCATACCGCAGACGTGGTACCACGCGGCTGCGGCCTCTGCGGCAGGCGCGATGGCCGCATTTCACCGCCGTCTTCAGACCGGCGAAGGGCAGTTCGTAGACGTCTCCGTCCAGGCTTCAGCGATCTGGACGACCATCCAGGCGATGACGGCCCACGCGGTTCAGGGCGAGAACATCCAGCGCGCTGGTACGCTCCTGCAGCTCGGCCATGTCGACTTCCCCCTCGTCTTTGATGCCGCAGACGGCGAGGTCGTCCTCGTACCGACCGGCGCAACGATCACACCCATGGTTCACTGGCTGATCGAGGACGGAATTGTTCCCGAGTCCTGGCTCACGGACGAAGACTGGCCCACCTACGATCTCCGCTTCCTCTCGGCCCAGCCCCTCAGCATCGAGCTCGACGATGTCCTGGCAGCGCTCGCCGCCTACTCCCGCCGGCACACGAAGGAGGAGCTCCTGGAGCGTGGCCTCGCCGAGAACGTCACCATTGTGCCCGTCGCCAAGGTTGACGAAGTGCTCGCCTTCCGGCACATGGCCGAGCGTCGCTACTGGCAGACCTGCGCGCTCCGCGATGGACTGAGCGTCAGGATCCCGGGTCCCTTCGTGCGTTTCGCGAAGACGCCTCTGCGCGGGCCGGGGCAGGCCCCCGAACCGGGAGAGCACACGGCGGTCGTTGCGGCCGAATCACGGCGTCCGGCTTCGCTCGCGGGAGCCGGTGGTTCCCTCCCGTTCGAGGGGCTCAAGGTCGCCGATTTCTCATGGATCGGCGTCGGCCCCCTGACCGCGAAGTTCTTCGCCGACCACGGAGCCACGGTGGTGCGCGTCGAAAACACGAACCCGCCCGACCGCCTGAGGAACGTCGGCCCCTTCAAGGACGGCGAGATGGGCGTCGACAACTCGCAATTCTTTGCGATGGCGAACTCTTCGAAGAAGGGGATCGTGCTCGATCTCAAGCAGCCGGCCGGCCGGGATGTGGCGAAACGCCTTCTTGCCTGGTGCGACGTCGCCTTCGAATCGTTCACCCCTGGGACGATGAAGGACCTCGGGCTGGACTACGACGTAGCGCGGGAGCTCAATCCGGACATCATCATGGTCAGCACCTGCCTCATGGGACAGACCGGGCCCGCCGCCCGCCTCGCCGGTTATGGCTACCACGCGGCCGCGATCTCCGGGTTCTATGAGGTCACCGGCTGGCCCGACCGGCCTCCTGCCGGACCCTTCACCGCTTACACCGACATCATCGCTCCCAGCTTCCTCGCGACCTCCGTCGCGGCCGCCCTCGACCACCGGCGCCGCACCGGCGAGGGTCAGTACATCGAGCAGTCACAGATGGAGTCGGCCCTCTACTTTCTCTCCGAGCAGGTGCTTGATTATCAGGTCAATGGTGTCGTGCCCCGGCGCTGCGGGAACGAAGACGCCGGCATGGCCCCCCACGGCATCTACCAGTGTGCGGGGGACGACCGCTGGGTCGCGATCGCCTGTGCAACCGACGGCCACTGGGAGGCCCTGAAGGCGGAGCTGGTCTCCCCCGCCTGGGCCGCGGATCCGGCGCTCGCTGATCTCCCGGCCCGTCTTGCTCGCCGCCTCGAGATCGATGCGCAGCTCTCGGAGTGGACCGCCGGCCAGACACCTGAGGAGGTCATGGCCCGCCTCCAGGCGGCCGGCGTTCCCGCCGGGGCCGTCCAGCGGTCAAGCGAGTTGCTGGCTGACCCGCAGCTTGCCCACCGGCGGTTCTTCCGTCCCCTCGAGCACAGCGTGATGGGCGAGATCCCGTACGAAGGCCACCAGTACGTGATCGCAGGCTATGAAAGCGGCCCTCGCTTCGCTGCCCCCTGCCTCGGCGAGCACACCTTCGAGATCCTCACCGAGACCCTGTCGATTCCGGAGGAGGAGGCAGCACAGCTGCTGGGCAGCGGCGCGGTCGGCGTGTAGCCACCGCGCGCCTGGCGGACCCGGTTGGGGCACCACCCCCCACCATCCGGCAGGCTTCCGCCCGCGGCTCGGATCCCCCTGCCGGCCCTACGAGAGCTTCACCGGCATCGCCGCCATCCAGACCATGGCAGCGGCGAGCATCGCGGACCCGACGATCAGCGTCCAGACGCGGATTCGGTTTACCTCGAACGTTGATGAAATACCCGCCACGAAGAGCGACGCCGCGAGGAGAACGACGATCAGATTGAAGCGATCGCCCTGCTTGCCGGCATCGCGGCCCTCGCTGACCGCTTCCATCGCTTCGAAGGTTGCCCGGCGTCCCTGCTCGAGGGCGGTGAGGCTGTAGTTCTCTCGCCCTTCCCCAAAGAGGGCGCCGCGGGATTCCTTCGGCTCTTCCCCCCACGCCGCCACCAGCCTGCCGAGCCGCGGGGACATGAGATCCTCGCGGATGAAGTCCGCGAGTCCCGTCTCCCCGCGCCCGATCGCCAGGGCCCACTGGACAGTGAGCAGTTCGTCTTCGAGGACGGTCCGGTCGGCCTGGGCCAGGAGGTCACCCGCCTGGGACGTCTTCACGCTCGCCCGTGCATAGCCCTCGAGCTCTTCACCGTCCCAGATGGACGCCTGGAATGCCGCCCACGCGGTCGAGAGCGCCGCGAGGCCGAGCAAGGCGCCTGTAAGGATCTCAAGGCGAAACTCAGTTGTGGCGTCGTTCCCAGTCACTCTGCTCCTCTCGGTGGGCGCCCTTTCGTGCCGTCGCAGGCGAGGCGCCGCTCATCGTCAGGCTGGGCAGTCTACCCTAAGGGGCGTATGCGCTGCCTCGGCCTTCTTCTGGCACTCGCCGGCTCACTGGTGGGCATGGCCATCGGGGGTTTGGTCTTCCTCGTCGGCGCCGGCCTGGCGGTCTGGGCTCCCGGCGCCGGGATCGTCGCGTTGGGCGCCATCGTTGCCGCCGGGGCGGCCCTCCTGGCGGGGCTCTCCGCCCTCGGCCTCGTGGTCCTCTGGAGCTCACGTCCCGCCGGGGTGACGCTCCTCACTTTCGCTGCCATCCACCTCCTTGCCTTCGGGCTGGTTGGTGCGTGGGCGGCCGCCCTCCCCGCAAGCCTCCTCTTCTTCCCCGCCGGGATCCTCATGCTCGCCGGCGACGACTGACCTCACCGAAGGGCGAGCCGCTGCATCCCGAACAGCCGCCCCGCCGAAGCACCGTATGGGTGACCGATGCGGATGGCAGACCCCGGTGCTGACGGAGAACGGACGACGGAGGACCGGGACCACGACCCTTGCACCTGGCCCCCAATTGATCCCACGATCCGCTACCGCCTGGAGGCGCCCATGACCATCGCGAAACTCCTCATCGCCAACCGCGGTGAGATCGCCATCCGGATCGCCCGTGCCGCTGCGGAGCTCGGCATACCGACCGTTGCCGTTTACTCCCGGGACGATTCCGATTCCCTCCACGTTCGCATGGCCGGCGAGGCATTGCAGATCCCCGGCACCGGCGTCGCCGCCTACCTTGACGGCGAGGGGCTCGTCTCCGCTGCCCTCGAAGCCGGTGCCGATGCCCTTCACCCAGGCTATGGATTCCTCAGCGAAAACCCCGCCTTTGCCCGCCTTTGCGGCGCCTCGGGACTGACGTTCGTGGGACCGGACGTGAACATCCTCGATCTGCTGGGAGACAAGGTGCGCGCCCGGGAGGCCGCTGTCGCCGCCGGCGTACCCGTCCTCCCGGGCACCGACGGTCCCACCTCCCTGGACGGAGCACGGGCTTTCTTCGAGTCGCTCGCGGGCTCGCCGATGATCATCAAAGCCGTCATGGGCGGCGGTGGGCGCGGCGTTCGCGTCGTTCGCTCGGCCGGCGACCTCGAGGCAGCCTTCACCCGCAGCGAGGCCGAGGCGCGTGCCGCTTTCGGCGACGGCTCCCTCTACGTTGAGCGGCTCGCCGAGGGCGCTCGCCACCTCGAGGTCCAGGTTCTCGGAGACGGAACCGGCGCCGTCGCCCAGCTCGGAGAGCGCGACTGCTCGCTCCAGCGGCGCCACCAGAAGCTGGTCGAGATCGCTCCGGCTCCAGAGGTCTCCGAGACAGTTCGCTCCGACCTCGCAGCTGCCGCCGTCCGCCTCGCCGGAAGCATCGACTATTCGAATCTCGGCACGGTCGAGTTCCTCGTCGAGACGGCTGGTCGCGAGCCCCGGTTCGCCTTCATCGAGGCCAACGCCCGGCTCCAGGTTGAGCACACCATCACCGAGGAGGTCATGGGCGTCGACCTCGTTCGGGCCCAGCTTCAGCTGGCCGGCGGTGCCCGGCTGAGCGAGCTCGGGCTTCCAGCCACTCCGGTCCCCCGAGGATTCGCCGCCCAGGTCCGCGTGAACATGGAGACCATGACGGCCGAAGGCGCGCCGCTGCCCTCCGGCGGCACCCTGAACGCACTTTATGCGCCGGCGTA
>CAZHMF010000125.1:0-5933 GCA_964533605.1 uncultured Anaerolineaceae bacterium | reverse complement strand
CCGACGCACCACTACCCGATGGGCGGCATTCGCACCAACCCGACGGGCGAGAGCCCCGGGCTGCGCGGGCTGTTCGCCGCCGGCGAAGCAGCCTGTTGGGACCTCCACGGCTTCAACCGGCTCGGCGGTAACTCGGTGGCCGAAACGGTCGTCGCCGGGATGATCGTCGGCGAATACGTCGCCGACTATTGCCAGAACACCGCGATTGATTTTCCGATCTCCGTCGCCCAGGAGTTCCTCGATCGTGAAGAGTCAAAGCTTCGTGCTCTCACCGACCGGACGAGCGGCGAGGATGTCTTCGAGCTAAAGGCGGCGATGCAGCAGATCATGATGGAAAAGGTCGGCATCTTCCGCAACGGCGACGAACTGCAACAGGCCGTCGACGAGCTGTCTGAACTACTCAGGCGAAGCGCCAACATCGCCATCCAGAACAAGAGCCGACATTCGAACCCGGAGCTCGTCGAGGCGATCCGGGTTCCGAAGATGATCAAGGTGGCCCTCGCCATCTCCGCCGGCGCGGCGGCGAGAACGGAGAGCCGCGGCGCCCACTCGAGGGAGGACCACCCCGAACGGAACGATCGGGACTGGCTGAAACGCACACTGGCCTCCTGGCCGAACGACGACGACGACCGGCCTACCCTCGAATACGAAGACCTGGACATCTCGAAGATGGAGATGCCCCCGGCATCCCGCGGCTACGGTGACGCCAGGACGATCGAGAGCCCCGCGACCGAAGCCCGTACCAGGGAGATCGAGCAGATCAAGCAATCCATGCCCAACGCGGACCGTTTCGAGATTCAACAGGCGCTGCTGCCCTACGACCTGCCCGAAAGGTACCGGGGCAAGAATGAGCGAGTAGGAGTGAGCTACGAATGAGCCAGCCGCACGAAGGCCGAACCCTCTCGTTCCACATCTTCAAGTACGACCCCCAGGACGATGGGGACGAGCCGAAGATGGTGACCTACGAAGTCACCGAAGCGCCCGGCATGACCATCTTCATCGCCTTGAACCAGATCCGCGAGAAGCAAGATCGTTCGTTACAGTTCGATTTCGTCTGCCGGGCGGGCATCTGCGGAAGCTGCGGGATGATCATCAACGGCAAGGCCGACCTGGCCTGCCGAACGCTCACTTCCAAGTTCCCCAGCGGTGAGATCACGCTCCTCCCCTTGCCCGCCTTCGAGTTGATCGGCGACCTTTCTGTGAACACCGGCGAGTTCATGCGCGAGATGAGCGAGCGAGTCGGAACGTGGATCCACGACGAGGGGAGCGAAGACCCGGACCTCACCGTCATCGAAGAGCGGATGGACCCGGATGTGGCCGATGAGATCTACGAACTCGACCGCTGCATCGAGTGCGGCTGCTGCGTGGCCGCCTGCGCCACCCGGCGCATGCGGGACAGCTTCCTCGGCGCCGTCGGCTTCATGAAGGTCGCGCGCTTCGAACTGGACCCCCGCGACAAGCGCGACCACAAGGACTGGTACGAGGTCATCGGCAACGACGACGGCGTCTTCGGATGCATGAGCCTGATGGGCTGTCAGGACAACTGCCCCAAGGATCTCCCGCACCAGACGAAGATCGCCTACCTCCGGCGCAAGATGATCCGCGCCGGCATCTAGCGCGAGCTCGCCCGCCAGGGACTGCAGGAGCCGCTACGGATCGCCGCAACCAGGTCCTGATCGGAGCCGATCGGGCCATCGAAGAGGGTCCCCGCTCGGCCGACTGCAGTTGCCGCATGGGCGTCGCTCCCGCCGGTGGCCGCGAGCCCGTACTTGCGAGCAAGCTCGCCAACCTGCCTGGCAGATAGTTCGGACTCGTCCGCGTTGACCACTTCGATGCCTTCGAAAAGCGCAGGGAGATCGTCCCAGGGCCGGCCGAAGCCGGGCGACCGCAGCGGATGGGCAAGCACCAGCACCGCTCCCTCGTCATCGGCCGCCCGACGCAGCCGCTCTACCTCCCACCACTCATGGTGAAAGGCCTCGAAACCGTAGGCCAGAACGTGGCCTACATCGGTGCCGACCTCGATGGCGCGAAGGACCGGCAGTCCCGCCTGTTCGGCAAGCACCCGCGCCTCGGACGGGAGCCAGATCGCGTTGTGCTCGGTGATGCAGATGGCGTCGAGCCCCTCCTCGACGACCCGGGCGGCCAGCACGTCGGGGTGAAGACCGCTGTCGCGCGACATGGCAAGCGTGTGGACGTGCAGGTCGATGCGGGCGCCGGGCCGGGACATGGTCGACCACGATAGGGGCCAACGCGCTGTGCGCCACAACACGCCGCCGGGGCACCTCCAGCCCCCAAACGCGACCACACGGAAGCGGCCACATGCGGCACGCGGGCCTTCGCCCGCAAGGTGACCCGATGATAGAGTTCGGACCGCGACCGACCGTTACCGGGCCCGCCCCGGGCCCGGATTCGAACCTCCTCAGGATTGTGAAATGGCCGAAAAGCAGACAGTGCAGCAGAAGCTCGACGACCTCGTCGCCCGCAAAGCAGCAGCCCTCGAGGGCGGTGGTGACAAACGCACAGAGGCCCAGCACGCAAGGGGGAAACTGACCGCCCGGGAGCGTATCGACCTTCTCCTCGATCCGGATTCCTTCGAGGAGCTGGACTCCCTCGTCCGTCCCCGCACGGACGCCGCCCGGGGAGCCGCCGCCGAGGCGGTCGTGACCGGCTGGGGCAGGGTCGACGGCCGGCCCGTCTACCTCTTCTCCTACGACTTCACGCTGGTCGGCGGGTCGCTCTCCGAGGCCGTTGCCGAGAAGATCCTCAAGGTGATGGACCTCGCGATGATGACCGGCGCCCCCATCGTGGGTATCCAGGACTCCGGCGGTGCTCGTATCCAGGACGGTCCCGAGAGCCTTCGCGGTTTCGGCGAGATCTTCGCGATGAACACGCTCGCCAGCGGTGTCGTGCCCCAGATCAGCGTCATCATGGGCCCCTGCGCCGGCGGCGCCGTCTACAGCCCCGCCATCACGGACTACATCTTCATGACCGAGGGCACGAGCCAGATGTACATCACCGGGCCCGACGTCATCCGCACGGTCACCGGCGAAGAGGTCACGCACGAAGAACTCGGCGGCGCCGACGCCCACGCCACAAAGTCGGGCGTCGCCCACTTCGCCATCGAAGGCGAGGAGGAAACCCTCGGCGCCGTCCGCCGGCTCCTCTCGTTCCTGCCCTCAAACAACGCCGAGGATCCACCGTCCTTCGACGGTGGCGACGACCCCCGCCGGACCGACGAGCAGCTGCTCGGTGTCGTACCCGCGGAACCCAACCGCCCCTACGACGTACGCGACATCATCTACCGCATCGTCGACAACGGTGACTTCATGGAGGTGCACGAGCTGTTCGCCGCCAACATCGTGGTCGGTTACGCGAGGATGGCCGGCCAGACCGTTGGATTCATCGCCAACCAGCCCATGGTCCTTGCCGGGTCGCTCGACATAGACGCGAGCCGCAAGGCCGCACGCTTCGTGCGCTTCTGCGACTGTTTCAACATCCCGATCATCACCCTGGTTGATGTCCCCGGGTACCTCCCCGGGACCACCCAGGAGTACGGCGGCATCATCACCCACGGAGCGAAGCTCCTCTTCGCCTACAGTGAGGCGACCGTCCCGAAGGTCGCCGTCGTCCTCCGCAAGGCTTACGGCGGAGCCTATCTCGTTATGTCGAGCAAGCACCTGCGCGGTGACATGAACTTCGCCTGGCCGACGGCCGAGATCGCCGTCATGGGGCCCGACGGCGCCGTCAACATCGTCTACCGCGAGGAGCTGGCGGAGGCGGACGATGCCGATACGCGGCGCCAGGAGCTCGTGGCGGAATACTCCGAGCGGTTCGCCAACCCCTACATCCCGGCAAGCCGGGGTTTCCTCGACGACGTCATCGACCCCCGCGAGACGCGCCCGAAGATCATTCGCGCCCTGGAGATGCTCCGGAACAAGGCCGACCGGAACCCGCCCAAGAAGCACGGGAACATCCCGTTGTAGCCCCGCCCGATCCTTCGCCCCTCAGAAGCGCTTGTGATAGCCTTCACTTTCGATCCCCGACCCTGAAACCTGGATGGTTAACATGGCGAAAGTCGGTATCACCGAGACGGCCATTCGCGACGGCCACCAGTCGCTCCTCGCCACAAGAATGCGGACAGAGGACATGCTCCCAATCCTCGAGGCCATGGATGCGGTCGGCTACCGCTCCATCGAGTGCTGGGGCGGAGCAACCTTCGACACCGCCCTTCGCTTCCTCCGCGAGGATCCCTGGGAGCGCCTCCGCGAGGTCTCCAAACGCCTCAAGAACACTCCTCCCCAGATGCTCCTTCGCGGCCAGAACGCCGTCGGCTACCGGCACTACGCCGACGACGTCATCCGCGAGTTCGCGGACCGCGCCGTCGCCAACGGCATGCAGGTCTTCCGTATCTTCGACGCCCTCAACGACACCCGGAACCTGGAGACCGCATTCGACGCCGTGAAGCACGCCGGCGGCCACATCCAGGGCTGCATCTGCTTCACCACGAGCCCCGTTCACACGGTCGACTCCTACGGCAAGCTGAGCGACCGGCTCGTCGAAATGGGCTCCGACTCAATCTGCATCAAGGACATGGCCGGCCTCCTCAGCCCTCAGATGGCGAAGGCTATCGTCAGCCGCATCAAGCACGACCATCCCGACATGCCGGTCCAGATGCACTGCCACGCAACGAGCGGCATGGCGGAGATGTCCTACCTCATGGGCATCGAGTCCGGTGCCGACGTGATCGACTGCGCGATAAGCAGCATGGCGGGGAGTACATCCCACCCCTCGACGGAGACGCTGGTCGCTGCCCTGAACGAGGACGAGTCGCACGGAACCGAGCTCGAACTCGAGCCGCTGTCCGAGATCGCGGCCTACTTCACAGGCGTCCGGCGCAAGTACTGGCGCTTCGAAAGCGGCCGCCTCGGAGTCGACTCCGGAGTGCTCCTGCATCAGGTCCCCGGCGGCATGATCTCCAACCTCGTCGGGCAGATGCGCGACCAGGGTCAGGAGGAGAAGCTCCCCGAGGTTCTCAAAGAGAACGCCGCCGTGCGGGCAGATCTCGGCTACCCACCGCTCGTTACTCCGAGCTCCCAGATCGTCGGCACCCAGGCCGTCCTCAACGTGCTCACCGGAAATCGCTACGGGACGATCACGAAGGAGACCCAGAACCTCGCCCGGGGCATGTACGGCCAGACGCCGGCGCCGATCTCGGACGAGATGCTGAAGATCATCCTCAAGGACGAGAGGCCCATCGATCACCGCCCGGCCGACGAGCTCGCGCCGGAGCTCGAAACGGCCAAAGGCGAAGCTGGCGAACTGGCGAAGACGAGGGAGGACGTCCTCAGCTACGTCATGTTCCCCGCGCCCGCGAAGGAGTTCTTTGAGTGGCGCGAGGGCGGAGGCGGGCCCGAACGTGAGCTGGTCGCCGCAGTGGCCGGTGCTCTCTTCGTCAAAGACGAACCGCCGGTAATCGCCGGGCCCACCAATGGTGCCGGCCAGACGGCAAACTCCAGCCAGTGGCGCTCCTTCGGACGCCTGCGGCAGATGCGCTAGGGGGCTCGAAGATGGCAGCAGTCAAGATCGGCGGCCGCACATACGACGTCGAGATCCACGGGAATGTGGTTCTGGTAGACGGAATCGAGTTCCCCGTCACGGTCAAGGATGACGGCGAATACCTGACCGTCACCGCCGGCGGGGCCCCCTACCGGGTGCAGCTCCCGCCGGACGGCGAGCGGGCCAGCGGATTGGCAGTTCAGGTGGACTACCGGCCCTTCACCTTCGAGTACGAGGGCTCGCTGGGGGGCCCCTCGCCCGCCACGGCCACGGCTCGCTCCGCTCCCGGCAGCACCCGCGGGGGGCACGCCCGGCGCGCCGCCCCGGGGGCAATAACCGGCGACAGCGCGCGCGCACAGACGCACGGCCCCAGGAGA
>CAZHMF010000124.1:0-6254 GCA_964533605.1 uncultured Anaerolineaceae bacterium | reverse complement strand
CCGCGAGAGCTCTTCGTCGCGTTCAGCCCCGAGCGCCTGTTCATGGGGAGGGTGTTGGAGGACATAACGAAGTACCCGAAGGTAGTTGGGGGACTGGACGCCGAGAGCGGGAGACGGGCGGCGGCCTTCTATCGTGAAGCGCTCGGCGTGGAGGTGATTGAGCTCGCCGGGGCGGAGGCGGCGGAGCTGAGCAAGCTCGCCGAAGGCGCCTATCGTGACCTCAACATCGCGCTGGCAAACGAACTCGCGCAGGTCGCCGATCTGCACGGCATCGACATAAGTGAGGTGGTGGCGGCCGCAAACAGCCAGTCCTATTCGCATCTGCACACCCCTGGAGCCGGGGTGGGCGGACACTGCATCCCGGTCTATCCACGGTTCCTCATGGCCGGCGACGGGCCGAGTGCGCTCGCGGCGCTCGGCCGCGCAGTCAACGACTCAATGCCCGCCTATGCCGTGCGGCGGCTCGACCAGCTGGCCGGCCCGCTCTCGTCGAAGCGGGTGCTCGTGGCCGGGCTGACCTTCCGGCCCGACGTGGCGGTAACGGCTCACACGAATGCCGTGGACCTTCGTGAGGCTCTGGAAGCGGCCGGTGCGGTGGTGGAGGGTCACGATCCGCTGCTCGAAGAGGCCGTGATCGTCGCCCTCGGTTTCCGCCCGGCGCGGGAGCCGTTGCAGAGGTTCGATGTTGCCATCGTCCATGCTTTCCATCGGGCTTACCGGGATATCGACTGGGTGGACGTGGCACCGGTGGTGCTCGATGCGAGGAATGCAATGGACCGGGCCCCGATTGAGGCGGCGGGCGGGCGCTATCTGGGGATCGGTCGGCCGCCCACGAGTGAGTGACCGGGGCGCGACTCCCACAGTCGATGGTAGCTGCCGGGCGGGGAGAAGCTCTCTACCAGACCAGCGCCCACGTTCGTACGGGCTCGTCCAGCCCCCGAAGGCCGGCCGTCCCCCGGTCGGCGAAGACGAACGACTTGCCGGCCAACAGCTGACGGACAACGTCCGTCACGACGATCTCGCCGCCGGCGGCGGAGGCGGCGACCCGTGAGGCGACGATTACCGCCTGCCCGAACAGGTCGCCTCCTTCCTGGACCGGCTCGCCGGCGTTGATTCCTACGCGGACGCGAAGTGGCTCGCCCCCGGCGGCGTTGTGCGCCTGGAACTCTTTCTGGAGTGAGAGGGCGCACTCGAGAGCTCTCGTTGCCGACGGGAACCAGGCGAGGAAACCGTCGCCCATGGCCTTGACCTCGGCGCCGCCGTGCGTGCGGAGCGCCTGGCGTGTGATGCGCTCATGTGTGCGCAGGACGTCGCGGCCGGCTGCGTCCCCCAGACGCCCCATCATTTCCGTGTGCCCCTGGATATCGGTGAACAGGATCGTGCGCAGCGATCCGACCGCTGCCCAGAGAGCGAGCTCCGCCTGCTTGCTCTCGGCGGGCAGCGCTTCAACGGAGAGGAATTCCCTGATGGTGGGGCCGTATGTGTCCGGTTTGGTTGCGACGAGGCGCGTATTCGGAAGGCCGGCCGCGACTGTCCGCATGGCGGCAGTGTTGTTGAACGCGTGTTGATGGCTGCCACCCGCCCCCAGCTCCGTCCCGGTGATGAGCAGCGACGGAGTCTGGATGCACTGAAGGCAGTCGCTCACATCGGTCTCCCGGGAGGCGGCGACGTAGGCAAGGAAGTTTTCCTGACTGATGCTCTGCCGGATGGCGGCGGCATACCGTCTCCTCGCCGCGACCTCCGTGTCCCAGCCCCAGAGCGCGAGCGGCCAGACCTCGGAGAACATCTCCCAGTCTTCCTCGGCCATCCGGGCCAGCAGCGAGCGCCGCGGCGTGCTCCAGAGCGCCTCGCCATTGCAGATCGGGGACTGGAGCAGGAGCTTCGACACGCGGTCCGGGTTTCGCGCCGCCCAGGCCATCGCCGCCATCGTCGTGTCTGCCATCGCGAAGAGCACGTACCGTTCGGCGCCAACCGCGGCCGCGACCGCGTCTATGTCCGCGAGGCGCGCTTCCAGCGAGTGGTCGTCCGTCTCGCGATCAGAAAGGCCGGAGCCGCGGGGCGAGAAGCGCGCGATCCGGATTGAGCCGCCCGAAAGATGCCAGTCGAAAAAGCCTTCGACGGGTTCAAGTCCGGCGATCCAGGGAACCCGGAGGACCAGCACGGGGTCGGCATCGGAGCTGCCGGTGACAGAGTAGGCGATGGCAACACCATCGACCGTCTCACAGTATTGAGCGCCCTCGACCATCCCGTTCGATGTTACGCCACGTCGGAGATCGCGGCCCGTCGGCTCCGGACGGCCCGCCGGACTAGACGGAAGCCCCGAGCGCGTCGGACGCCGCGTCAAGCCCGCCGCCGACGTCCGCTCCGAATCCCGCTGCCCTCAGGCCCTTGCCGAGCGCTGAGAGGAAGAGCAGCACGTTTGCCGGTGTCGAAGCCTCTCCCATGAGGCCGACCCGCCAGACCTTGCCCTTCAGGTCACCAAGCCCGCCGCCGACTTCGAGGCTGTGATCCTCGAGGAGCCCGCCGCGGATCGTTGCCTCATCGACGCCCTCCGGGACCTGGACCGTGGTGAGCACGGGAAGCCGCACGGCTTCGTCGGCGTGAAGCTGCAATCCCATCGCCTCGACCCCCGCCTGGAGCGCCCGTCCATTCCGCTCGTGCCGGGCCCAGCGCTTCTCCAGGCCCTCGTCCAGGACTATCGCGAGCGCTTCGTGGAGCGCGTAGACCATGGAGATCGGCGCTGTGTGATGGTACGAATGCCGCTCGTCCCAGTACGACTCGAGGAGCCCCAGGTCGAGATACCAGCTGTTACACGGGGTTTCCCGCGCGCGGATCGCGTCCGCGGCAGCCGCCGACATGGTCAACGGCGCAACTCCCGGTGGGGCGGACAGGCACTTCTGAGTTCCCGAGTAGGCGGCGTCGACACCCCACCTGTCCGTCTCGAAGGGAACACCACCCAGTGAGGTGACGCAGTCCACCAGCATCAGCGCCCCCGCTTCGTGCGCAATCCGGGAGATGGGCTCAATCGGCGTACACACCCCGGTGGATGTTTCAGCGTGAACTACTGCCACAACCTTGACCTTGCCCGCCTTCTTCACCGCTCGCTCGATGTCGGAGGGATCGACCGCGGAGCCCCAGCGGGCATTCACCCGGACGACCTCGCCGCCCGCCCGCTCGGCCATCTGGCAGATGCGGTCCGCGAAGTAGCCGGCCACCGCGACAACCACCTTGTCCCCCGGCTCAACGAGGTTCATGACGGCTGCTTCCATCCCGCTCGTGCCGGTGCCCGGCGTCGAAAGGGTGAGTTTGTTCTCCGTCCGCATCACGTCCCTCAGCATCGCCCAGCAGTCGTGCATGATCTTGAGGAACTCGGGATCGAGATGGCCGAGGAGATTCGCACCCATCGCGCGCAGAACACGGGGGTGAGCGCCCGACGGTCCGGGCCCCATCAGAACTCGGGTGGGCGGGTTGAAGACTGGAAGATCGGGCATCCTTCGGTAACCTCCTTGCGGACGGCTCATCTTACTTCGCCCGGGCTCAGGGGCACATCGCGTGGAGACCGCGCTAACGGAGCCTGCGCTCGAAGACCAGCCTCCGCTCCTCTCGCGCCCCGAAAAGAGGCCTGAAGCCCATTCGCATCCAGAAGTAGGCTGCGAGGCCCATGCCCGCGGGCGCAGACGCCCTCAGCGTCCGCCATTGACCGCCGCCGAGGCTCGACAGAAGCAATCTGAAAGCCTCGCTCCCGGCGCCCCGGCCACGGTGAGGCTCGTCGATGCTGAGGCTCTCGATCTCGATCAGATCACCCGGCCCGGCCGCCACCACGACCCTCCCGATCACGGTGCCGGTCTCGTTGTCGATGATCCCGGCCTGCCGTCCCTCGCTTTTCAGGGAGACGCGGGTACCCTCGCCGGTCAAATCCCGGCGCCTCACGAGGGTGGCTCCAACCACGCTTCGAGGGCACCTGCGACCTTCGCCGTCCCGCCTCGGACCCGGTGGCATCGCGGCAGAGCGCGCAGGAATTCCGGTCCATAGGAGCGGCTGGCCACCCGGCGGTCGAGAACCACGATCGCTCCCCTATCTCTTCCGTCGCGGATCAGGCGTCCGAAGCCCTGGCGGAAACGAAGGATGGCTGCCGGAAGGGAATAGTCTAGGAACGGATGCTCTTTGAGGGCCGACCGGGCCTGGTGGATGGGATCCGTCGGCACGGCAAAAGGCAGTCTCACGATCACGAGCAGCGAGAGGGCCTCTCCCCGAATATCCACCCCCTCCCAGAAACTCGCGGTGCCGTACACGGCGGTCCCCGGGCGGGTGCGGAGAACGCGCACCAATTCCCCCGCCGCACCGTCCACGTCCTGTGCGAGGACGGTGATCCCGCGCTCGCGCAGCGCCTCACGGGTCCGTCGGGCAGCATCGCGGAGGGCGGCGTGCGAGGTGAAGAGCACCAGCGCGCGTCCCTTCGAGGCTGTGATCAGGGCTTCCAGGGCAGCGGCCACGCGCGCGCTGTAGGCTCTGCCGCCGGGGTCCGGCAGGTCGGTGACCTCTGCGAGAAGCGCTGCCCGTTCGTAATCGAAAGGTGAGCCGATCTCGAGCGTTTCTGCTTCGGGCAGCCCCAGTCGCTCAGCCGTGAACCTCATCGAACCTGCCGCCCCCAGGGTTGCGCTCGTTGCGATGGCCGTCCGCAGTCCGGAGAAGAGGTGGTCGGCAAGAAGCGGGCCCACTTCCAGCGGGGCCGACATGATCGCCCCCTCGTCTCCGTCCTCAGCGAGCCAGACAATATCGTTGATATCTGGCTCACTGATCATGATCCGGAGGCCCTCCCGGAAAGTCTCCAGACGGGCGGATGCGACCTCGAGCTCGCCGGTGAGGAGGTCGGCAACGCCTTCCTCCGAGCCTCCGCCGGAGAGCTCGAACGCCGCGGCTGCCGCCAGCGATACCGCCGAAAGCGCTCGCTCCAGCCCCGACCAGGCAGCTTCGACGGCTTCCCAGTCGTCGCCGTTCCGGACCCCGCGGGTGACCAGCAGCTCGGTCTCCCTATCGGCCTCCCGAAGGGTCCCCATTTGCCCGAAGAGCGCGGCTGCCGGGACCGCTACGGCCTCGACAGCCTCCGCCAGCCGGGCTGCGGCTTCTTTCGCCGCACCGCCGGGCATCGTTCGAAGCAACGATGCCAGACCTCCTGCCCGGTCGCTCCCCCCACCCGGCCGCCAGAATGTCGCGAGCAGATCGGCGAGGTTCCGGCGGGTCGCGCGGCGGCCGAACTGCCGCGTGGCCTGTTCCTCGAGGTTGTGGGCCTCGTCGATGATCAGATGCTCGAACGCCGGTATGGCGTTTCCGTCCGTCGCGATGTCCGCAAGGAGCAGAGCGTGGTTGACGACGACGATATGGGCGGCCTCTGCCGTCCGCCTCGCCCGCGCGAGGAAGCAGCGACCATCGCGGACCTGCACGCGCTGGCGAGAAAGGCAGTCAGCCCCCTCGGCGGAGAACCGGGACCAGACGGCCCGCATGTCGCGCCCCAGGTTCAGCTCCGACCGGTCCCCCGTCTCCGTCTCCGGTAGCCAGAGGAGCACGCGGGAGGCAAGGCGGGCGAAGTCGGGATCTGCACCCGAAGCGGCCAGCCCCGCCAACCAGCGCCGGTAACAGAGATAGTTGCCGCGGCCTTTGAGAACTGCGACGCGAAACTCCTCCGGGGACGCGATCACACCGGCTGTGGTGAGCATCTCTCGCAGGGTCCGGAGGTCCTTCGTCAGCAGCTGTTCCTGGAGAGCGATGGTGTTCGTGGAGACGACGACCCGCTCGCCCGTGCGAAGCGCATGCAGGGCGGCCGGAATCAGGTAGGCAAGCGACTTGCCAACGCCCGTGCCGGCTTCGACGAGCCAGTGTCCGCCTCCTGCGAAGGCCTGCTCGACCGCCCGCGTCATCTCGCGCTGCTCGGCTCTCTCTTCGAACGAATCCAGTTTGCCGGCCCCCGCCGAAAGCACTTCTTCCGATCGGCCCGCTCTGGCCGGCGGTGGGTCCTCCACTCTTGCAATAGCGGGAGGCGGCTTCAGCGGTTTGGGTCCGGCGACGGCGCCGGGCGCCCGTACCTCCTCCCACGCTCGTCCTGCGGTCCACTCTGCGACGCCAACGCCCACCGTCGCGGCCACCACGCACACCAGCCTTGGACATCCAGCCGCGTCACGCTCAAATCCGAGCTCGCCAGGGGCAGGCCACGATCAAGCAACAGATTGCCCAGTGGCCGTTTTCCTTCTTGCAACTCG
>CAZHMF010000123.1:0-6296 GCA_964533605.1 uncultured Anaerolineaceae bacterium | reverse complement strand
CGGCGCGCTCGGTTCCGACCAGACCACACCTTCCGCGTAAAGGCGCTCGACATCGTCTCTCCCGACGCCGAGCTCGTCGAGGATAGAGCGTGTCTGCTCGCCCCCGAGCGGGCCCGGCCCGGGTGTCACCGGTGTGCCCGAGAAGGTGGCCGTTGTTCCCCATCTCGTGTGCTGCCCGAAGCGTGTGTGATCGACGTCGACAACGAAGCCGTTCTCGCGCGGGTGGGGATCGTCGAGCCAGAATTCGCCTGCCGTCGAAGCATCCGCCCGCACGCAGCCGATACCCTGCGGTGCCAGCGTCGACTCCCACGCCTCCGCCGGCCGCTGGCCGATGATCGGCCCGAGGACGGCGGCCAGCGCCTCGTCGTTTTCCTGTCGGGCGGCGACCGTCGCGAAACGCGGATCCCGGGCCGTGTCCGGGTGGCCGGCTTCGAGGCAAAACGCGGTGAACTGGCGATCGGTCGGGACGGCGAGGAAGACCCAGCCTTCGCGAGCCGGATAGAGACGGTAGGTGGCTGAGAGGCCGTAGAGGTCCGGGTCGGGCCAGGGCCGGTCGGGCTTCCCGTCGTACTGGATGAAGTCGTCGGCGTTCGCGTAGGCGTTGGCTCCGAGCATGTCGACGAAGACCTGCTGACCGACTCCGTAGCGGCGTTGGGCGAGGAGCGCGAGGAGGGTGGCGGAGGCGGTTACGACCGACGTGTTGGGGTCGGGATTGGCCTCATTCGCGCGATAGAGACGCCACGCGATCGCCCGCAGCTCCTCGAGCGTCTGGCCCGTCCACCGGTGGGCGCCGCCGGCCTGGAGTGTGGCGCCGCCGACCGCCGCTCCGGGGATGGGGTGGGTTGCCGGCCGGTGGGCGCTGGGCCCGTCCGGGCCGTACCCGTTCATCGACACGTAGACGATGCCGGCGCGGAGGGATTCGCACTGGTCGTAGCCGATCCCGAGCCGCTCCGGAACCCCGGGGCGGTAGTTGTGGATGACCGCATCGGCCTTCCGGACGAGGCGCTGGACGAGTTCCCGGCCTTCGGGGCTTTTGAGGTTGACGCCGATGCTCTCCTTCGAGCCGTTTGTCTTCGAGGCCATGATGCCGAAGAGGCCGAGCTCCCGGTACGGGTCGCCTCCGACCGGCTCGACTTTGATCACGCGAGCGCCGAGGTCCGCGAGGATCGACGCGCTCAGGGGAGCGGCGATGATGGTCGCGAACTCGAGGATGGTATAGCCGGCGAGGGGCCCCCCGACCCCCGACTCGGAGGCGGCAGCCGCAGCCGGCAGGGACGCCGGGCCCGCCCAGATCGAGCTGCAAGTGTCATCGTCTTCTCCCGCTTCCGGGGCCGGACCGCCGGGCCTGCCGGGCGTCTCGCAGAGACGCGCCAGGAGCCCGAGCTGCCGGACCTTCCCGAGTCGCGGGTGGTCCTGCGCGATGACGTGCCCGTTATCGACGAGGTCGGGATCGGAGAGGGCCTCCTGGGTCGTGTGGTACTCGGTCGCCGCCACGCTTCCGTGCTCGACGAAGATCTGAATCCACTCGTCCGCCGTCTTCTCCTTCATATGGAGAAGCATTCGGTCGCGGAAGGCCTCCCGGTCCTCGTCCGCCCATTCGGCTGCGGGGCCTTCGTAGCGGGGGTCGCCGAAGATGTCGTCGAACCCTGCGGCCATGAGGTAGTTGTCGAACAGGTGCTGGAGGAGGTTCCCCATCTGAAGCCAGCGGCCGTCGGACGTCGGCAGCGGATGGTAGTTGAGTGTCGGTCCCAGACCGGCGCGGAGGATGGGGTCGTTCTCGAAGGCGGGCGGAGAGCGCCGGAAGAGTTCAGTACGCACCAGGCCGAGCAGATCATAAGGAAGAAGCCCCTGGAGGAGGCTCGTCTCCACGATCTGGCCCCGTCCGCTCCTCTCGCGGCTGAGGAGCGCCGCAACGGCGGCGGCGACGGTCGACTGGGCGCAGGCATGGATGCCGAGCTGCACCGCCGAGTAGGCCGGGCCTTCCCGGGCGGCCGTGCCCGCGAAGGACATCATGCGGCCCGAGCGGGCGGCGACGATCCCTTCGTATCCGGGGTAGGCTGCGTAAGGTCCGCGAGGGCCGAAGCCGGAGAGCCGGCAGTAGATGAGACCGGGGTTGGCCGCGGCAAGGGGCTCGTAAGAGAGTTCGAAGCGCTCCGCCTGATCTGCGTTCAGGGTCGTCACGAGAAGGTCGGCCGCGGCTGCGAGCCGGACGGCCTCTTTCCGTCGGTCCGGCTCGTTCAGATCGAGCACGAGTGAGCGTTTGCCCCTGAGCCAGAGGGGCGAATTGGGGAGCGACCGCAAGGGATCCCCACCCGGCGGTTCGACCTTGACGACGTCGGCGCCGAAATCGCCGAGGACCATGGTTGCCATGCCGCCGGCCGGGCCGGTGCTGAGGTCGAGTACTCGGATACCGTCGAGGGGCGCGGGCATACAGTGTTCTGCCTCTAGTGAACTGCCGGGCTGTCAAAACGAAGGCCGAGCGCGGGTGGAGTCTCGCCTCCGGTCGAAGCGGGTGTCAAGGGGATCTGCCGGGCGGGCCCTCAGCTGCTCGTTCCCCCGGGCGAGGTTTCCCTCAGTCGCCCAGTGCGTCGTCGACGGCGGCCGGATCAGCGACCTCGACTGTTACAACGACGGTGCCCGCCCTCTCGAAGACGAGGGTCAGGTCGAACTCATCCCCGGCGGCCGGTGGGTCGGAAACTCCCATCAGCATGATGTGATAGCCGCCAGGCTGAAGCCGGAGGCTGCCACCGGCCGGCACCGGCACTTCGTCCCGCGGCTGCATCTGCGAGCCGGCGCCCTCGGTCACCGTCTCATGGATCTGAGCCATCGTGGCGATCGAGCTGACGGCGCTGAGCAGGGTGTCCTCGGATCCTGCGTTTTCGATGGTCAGGTAGGCTGCGCCGTTGCCGTTCGGGGAGGGGAAACGTGCGACTGCGTGCGAGATCGTGAGATCGCCCGCGACGACCTCACCTGAGTCGTCTCCCCCGCAGGCCACCACGAGCAGCATCGTGACGACTCCGAGCGCGGCAGCCGCGGTGAGGATAGCGCTCCCCCGATGTGGAGACGTCCGCCTCATCGCTCCCATCCCTCGAGGGCGAGCTTGGTGATGTCATTTCGCCAGGCCTCGTCGCTGATGCCGTCCGGGAAGACGATGTGGGAGAGGTCGTCGGCCCCGTAGGCCATGACGAAGGCCGCGTGGTTGACGGCGTAGTCGCCGCCGCCGAGGTCGGTGCGGGTGGTTCGCGGGATCCCGAGCTCGCTCTCCACGGAGGCTATCTGCTCCGGCCTGCCGGTGAGCCCGATGAAGGACTCATCGAAGAGGCCGAGGTAGCTCTTGAGGACCTCGGGAGTGTCTCGCTCGGGGTCTGCCGTAATGAACACGACCTTCACCTTCGATGTGACCTCCTCGGGCAGGTCGTCGAGCGCCTTCGCGATGTTGTTGAGGTGGGTGGGGCAGATGTCGGGGCAGTTCGTGTAGCCGACGTAGAGGAGGAGGACGTAGTCCTCCGTCTCGGCCCGAATGTCGAAGGGGTCTCCGTCGAAATCGGTGAGGATCTCCGCCGGTTTTTCGATAGGCGGAGTGACGCCCACGCCCAGGAACGACTCGGGCGGCTCGAGGTTGCTGCCGCTGCAGGCGGTGGACCAGGCAAGGGCAAGCGCTACGAGCGCTACGACTGAGATGGCAAGCAGTCTTCGACGAGAATTCTTCAAGGGGCCCTCCGCGCGGGCGACGTCGATCGTCTCACGAGTGCTGTGTTCGGTCACGGACGGCTAATGGCCCGACGGAGAGTCCCCGAGATGCGCCGCGGCGTACCATGACGGCGCCGGGGAGACGGCAGGCACATGGTAATCGACGTCCTTCTGCTGTTGACAGCGTTCCTTGCGGGTTCGGTTCCGTTCTCCTGGATCGTGGGCCGTCGCCGGGCTGGCCTGGACCTGCGTGAGGAGGGCGACCGAAACGTCGGGTCGGGCAACCTGATGGCGGTGGCGGGGATGGGCACGGGGCTCGTGGCACTCGTCCTCGACGTACTCAAGGGAGCACTCGCGGTGGGGCTTCCGGCTGCTCTCGGACGGGACGAGTGGGTGCTGATGAGCGCGGCCGTTGCGGTCGTGGCCGGACACGTAATCTCGCCCTGGCTCCTGTTCGCCGGTGGGCGGGGAGCGGCGGCAGCGATCGGTGCCGGGTTCGCGCTGTTTCCGGGGCCGGGCGGCGTGATGTTGGGGCCGGCACTT
The DNA here is from genome assembly GCA_964533605.1 of uncultured Anaerolineaceae bacterium. Lineage (GTDB taxonomy): Bacteria > Chloroflexota > Dehalococcoidia > Tepidiformales > Tepidiformaceae > DASCML01. The sequence continues at coordinate 2,063 of CAZHMF010000123.1, read as the reverse complement.
CTGGTGCTCCTGCTGACGCGCAACACGGCGCTGGCGATAGCTGCGTTCGTGATCGGACTGGTGGCGATCGTCCTGGTGGAAGGGGATTCGCTCGGTCGATTGATGTTCGTTGCGTTGCTGTTCATTGCCGTGGGCCTCAAGGATGCATGGGATCGGGCGCAGCGCCGTCGCGCCCTGAGTGTGTCGGAGCCGGCGCGGCGAGCGTAGGGCCCGGAGGGGCGGCGTCAGGACGGTGGATCGGTGACGGTCCGGATATCCCGCAGCCCGCGGTAGCGCTCGGCGTAATCGATGCCGTAGCCGACGACGAATCCCGGTGCGGTCCAGAGCCCCGCGTAGTCGGGTGCCTCGCTGCCTTCGCGAACGAGCAGAGCACAAGTCTTGAGCGAAGCGGGCCCGTCGGCTCGGAGGCTCTCGACGATAGCGTCGAGTGTGAGTCCGGTGTCGAGGATGTCCTCGATCACGAGCAGGTGGCGGCCGGTCACGGGGATCTCCGGTGGATCCGTCACCCGGACGTCGCCGCTCGACCGCGAACGCATCCCGTAGGATCGGGCACGAACGAAATCGACTTCGCAGGGGATCGTCAGTTCGCGCACGAGATCGGCGAGGAAGACGAAGCTGCCCTTCAAGACACCGATGAGGAGGGGGTTCCGGCCGGCATAGTTGCGGGAGATCTCGGCCGCAAGGCGGGAGACCGCCGCTCTGATCTCCGCCTCCGGGAAGCGCTCCTCGAGGTTCACCCGGCCATAATAGGGAAGGATTAACGGGAGACCAGCCGTCCGGGCCCTCGCGGCAAGGGCGGGATCCGGAGGAAACGGTGGACGAGCAATTCATCCGCGGGCTGCCCAAGGCCGAGCTTCACCTGCACATCGAGGGCACGCTGGAGCCCGAGATGATGTTCGAGATCGCGCAGCGGAACGGCGTTGAGCTGCGGTTTGCGGACGTCGAGGAGGTACGCGCCGCCTACTCATTCGGTAACCTGCAATCGTTTCTCGACATCTACTACGAGGGCATGAACGTCCTGCGCCGGGAGCGGGATTTCTACGACCTGACCCGGGCGTACCTGGAACGGGCGAAGGCGGACGGGGTCCGCCACGCGGAGATCTTCTTCGATCCCCAGGCGCACACGGACCGCGGCATTCCGTTCGCGACCGTCGTGACGGGGATCCGGCGGGCCCTGGATGAAGGAGGGCGCGATCTCGAGATCAGCTCACGCCTGATCCTCTGCTTCCTCCGCCATCTCCCCGAAGAGTCGGCGCTCGTCACACTCGAGCAGGCTATCCCGTTCAAGCAGCTGCTGACCGCTGTTGGGCTTGACTCCAGTGAGGTCGGGCATCCGCCCGAGGACTTCGTGACAGCGTTTAGGCGAGCCCGCGAGGCCGGCCTGCGCGTGGTGGCTCACGCCGGCGAGGAAGGGCCGCCGCAGTACATCCGCCAGGCGCTCGACCTCCTGAAGGCGGAGCGCATCGACCATGGCGTCCGCTGCGAGGAGGACCCGGAACTGGTCGAGCGACTGATCGCCGAGAAGGTGCCTCTGACCGTCTGTCCGCTTTCGAACGTGAAGCTCGGCGTCGTCGGATCCGTCGCCGAGCACAACCTCAAGCGCCTGCTGGCCCGGGGGGTGCGCGTCATGCTGAACTCCGACGATCCTGCATACTTCGGCGGTTACATTGGCGACAACTATTGCGCAGCCTGGCGGGAACTCGATCTGTCGTCTGAGGAGCTGGCGGCACTGGCCAGGAATTCGTTCGAAGCATCCTTTCTGGACGGCGCAGAGAAGGCGGCGCGCGTTCGGGAAGTGGACGCCTACGTGGCGGCCCGGGAGTGAGACTCGAAGGCCTGGAGTTCGTCGCCGGTAAGGCGGAGGACGGCGACCGGATCTCCGACATCATCCTCGGGGTTCCCGGCACGCTGACGACCGACGTCTCGATGAAGGCTCTGGGGATCGGCAACTTCGAGAAGGCGCGGCGGCTCTGGCGGCTCGTGAACAGCCCTGGGGAGGCCCGGCGGCAGGCGGGGGCGGCGCCGCCCGCAGGGGGGGCGGGGGGGGGGGCGGTGCCGGGACC
>CAZHMF010000122.1:0-6305 GCA_964533605.1 uncultured Anaerolineaceae bacterium | reverse complement strand
CCGGTGAGCACCACCCGGGCGCCCAGCCGCTCGACGGCCGCGACCTTATCGGGGTTCGCTCCGGCCGGCATGTAGATCTCGGCCTCGATGCCGAACAGCCGCGCCGCATACGCGATCGATTGCGCGTGGTTACCGGACGAGGCAGTGACCACACCGGACGCTCGCTCCGCCTCCGCCATCTCGATAAACAGGTGCACACCGCCTCTCACCTTGAAGGCGGAGATCGGAGTCGCAACCTCGAGTTTCAACGAAACGTGAGCATCCAGAGCCTCTGAAATGCCGGGGCTGAACACGAGAGGCGTCGGAAGCGAGAGGTGGGGGCCGATGTTGCGGGCGGCACGCCGGACGTCGTCGATCGTGGGAGTGCTGTAAGAGGACTCGGTCAGGGTGGCTTCCTCTCTTCCGCGGACACCGCCTGCGCCCCGGCCGCGCGCTATTCGAGGATGCCGGGGCTCATGGCGACGCCGTTGTGGATCATGAAGCTTCGAACTACGTTCGCGATGTCGCGGCTGCCCTCGGTTTCCTCGAAGTCGTCGATGAGCCGAATGTACTTTCGCCGGGCCCGGGTCCTGAGCATCAGGCCCTCGCCGCGCGGCTGTGGCCTCAGGACCTCGTCGATGATGTCGTCGGGGCTCGTTTCGCAGAAGGCGACGAACTTCTCCAGGGTGTCCAGCCAGTCCGGGGGCGGCGGTCCGGAGCGCCAGAACTTCTGGAAGCTCCCGAACCACTGCCGCACGGTCCGGTACTCGTTAAAAGGATGAGGACTGGTCATCAGCACACCTCCGGTACCCGGTCGGGACCGGGCTCAAGGTCTGGCGTCGGCTCATTCGAGCGGCAGCCGGTAGCCGCGACTGAGCGCCCGGACTTCTCTGTGCCGCCAGTCGATCGGGGCGGGCTGCTGGATGAGCCCTGTGCGGGTCAGCTCCTCCGTCACCGCGGCGTCTTGCCTGAACGGATTCTCCAGGCTTCCGTCGAAGAACATCGATTCCCAGGGCGGCCGCGGCGGCTGGCCGCCGGCCTCCGGGGACTCCACTGAGTAGCCCAGGGGCATCGCTGCGATCGCCTCCCAGGTGTCGGGCACGCCGAACAGCCGCTGCGCGGCCTCTTCGTCGAACGGCACGAGGCAGGCACCCAGTCCTTCGTCTACCGCAGCAAGATAGGCCTGCTCCATAGCGAGCGCGGCGTCCGCGTTGCCTCCGCGTTGTGGGCCGGCCTCGAGTCCCGGACTGAGGACCTCGGGGAGGATGACCTCTTCCACGTACTTGTGGCTCCAACCGTGGCCCGGTCCGATTGCCCCGACATCCTGGAGGGCTCCGGAGGCGACCGCAGGGTAGCGGCTGCCCTCGATCGCGGTCTTCCGCGCCCCCATGTCGTGGTACCAGAGGATGTAAGCGGGCGCGAGGTCGAATTCGACCGACGCCCAGTCCGTCTTCAGGGCGTCGCGCTCTTCCTCCGTGATCTGATCGCGATAGAGAACGAGTCCCTTCGCCCAGGGGACATTCACCGCGCGAGAGGCCATCCGCGCGGCCTGCAGAACAACCTGGATCTTCGCCCGTTCGACGGGCCGCTCCGCTTCGAAGTAGCGGACCGCCCGCAGGGAACCGATTACCTTTCTCAGCTCCATCTTCTCCTCCTACTCGGGAAGCCCGAACATGCGGGACAGACGGCGAAGCTCGGCCCGCCGCCACGGCAGGTCCTGCTGCCGGAACAAACCTTCGTCCCAGAGCTGTTGGTCCACCGCCGGGTCGGGCTCAAACGGATTTCCATAGCGTCCTTCGTAGAAGTCCTCGCCTAGCGGCTCGCGCGGCCGTTGTCCCCCGGCTTCGCGCGACTCCGCCGCATAACCGACCAGCAGCGGCATCGAAGGCATCCACGTATCGGGAACACCCATGATCTTCTTCGGGATGTTCGGATTGACGGCCGACAGCTGGATGCCCAGCCCTTCGTCGACGGCCGCCAGAAGCGCGTGCTCGTGGGCGATGCCCTGCTGCCAGCGAGCGAGCGCCACCAGACTCCGCGGATAGGTGACCGGCTCCCCATCGACCGGTCCCCGGACGATGGGGATGCGGTCCGTCCCGTCCAGGATCCGCCGGTAGACGTTGGGGATGACCGTCGAATCGACGCGGGCCGGCGTCCAGCCGTGACCGGCGTTGAGGATGCCCGCGTCCATCAGCTCACGGAGGTTGCGGCCGTCACAGGCGTTTGCCAGGGCTTCCATGTCCGCGTAGACCCAGATGTAGAGGGGGCAGAGGTCCACCTGGGTGGTGGTGGTCGGCCCCTTCATGTTGCGGAAGTCCTCGTCGCCTATTTGCTCGCGCCGGAGGACGGCAACCTTTGTGAAATCGGCCTCGAGGACCCTCGGAGCGCGGTAGATGGCTTCGAGGATGGCCTGAAGCTTGGCGTCCTCGACGGGGCGCCACGGCAGCCAGAAGCGGATCGAACGCCGCAGTCCTGCGACCTGTTTGAATTCCATATGCTGCTCCTTCGCGCTCGGGTGGGCACTCCCGAGAGTGCCCTGGCCCGCAGGGCGGGGGCGAGATGCGCGGCGAAGTATACATCGCGCCTAGCGAGACGGTTGGACCGGTCGCAGACTCAGGTGTTTGCCCAGATCCTCCCAGCCGTGCTCGAGGTAGACCGGATAGCCGAGTTCGCTGGGGCGGTTCACCTGCAGCTCGAAACACCCGCGTGCGGCGGCCTTCCCGATCGCGGCCTGGAGGAGCCGCCCCCCCACACCTTTCCCGCGGGCTTTCTCGGAAACTATGAATTCTTCGATACAGGAATAAGGACCACCACAACGGATGGCGACCGGGTAGGAGAGTGTGATGAGGCCGAGGATGCTGCCGTCCTCCTCGGCGACGAGAACAGTTCCGGTACTGCCCTCGAGCATCTCGCGGAAGACCCGGACACCGGACGGCTGATTGATGGCGCTCTCCTCGGTGGCCGCCGACATGAGCTGCCTCAGCAGATCAAAGACCGCGTCCTCATCCGCCGCTGTCGCCTCTCGAACCGTGACCATTCTCGCCCCCTGCCCGCATCTTCGAAGCGGGAACAGATCGAGCGCCGGTCCCCGGCGGCCGGCGCGTTCCCGCGATACTACCAGCGCGACGAGAAGCAGACCCCGGGGCCGCGAACGCCCCACCTGACCTGCCCAACAGCTGACGGGGCGATCGCGCACTACTCGCCGGCGACAGCTCCCAGCTCCCAGAGGCCCAACCGCGTGACGGCGGTGATCAGGGACTTCAGTGAGGCAACGACGATGTTCTCGTCGATCCCCACGCCCCACGTCTGAGCCTCGGGGCTGCGCGCCTCCACGTAGGCGACAGCCGCGGCCGTCGCACCCGCCCCAACCGCGTGCTCGGTATAGTCGAGAACCTCGACTCCGACGTTGAGGTCCCTCTTGAGGGCCTCTACGAACGCGGCGATAGGGCCGTTGCCGGCACCCGATATCGTCCGCACCCTGTCGCCGATCCGGAGGCGAGCATCGATCTTCGTCTGTCCACCGGCCGCCGACATCTCGTGCGAGAGAAGCTCGACTGCCGGCAGATCCGGGAGGTACTCACGGCGGAAGGCCGCCCAGATCTCGTCGGGAGTGACCTCGGTACCGCTGTCCTCGCTGACTGCCTGGATCGTCTTCGAGAACTCGATCTGCAGCCGCCGCGGGAGGTCCAGCCCGTGCTCCGCCTTGAGGATGTAGGCGACACCCCCCTTACCCGACTGGCTGTTCACACGGATGACCGCCTCGTAGGTGCGGCCGACGTGCTTCGGATCGATCGGCAGGTAGGGAACCTCCCAGACCGCATACTCGTCCCCGATCGCATCGAATCCCTTCTTTATGGCGTCCTGATGCGAGCCCGAGAAAGCTGTGTAGACGAGGTCGCCCGCGTACGGGTGCCGCGGATGAACGGGGAGCCGGTTGCAGTACTCCGCGACACGGCGCAGGCCGTCGATATCGCTTATGTCGAGCTTTGGATCGACTCCCTGACTGAACAGATTCAGGGCCACCGTGATGATGTCGAGATTCCCCGTCCGTTCACCATTTCCGAACAGCGTGCCCTCGAGGCGGTCCGCACCGGCCATTACCCCCAGCTCCGCCGCGGCGACGGCGGTTCCCCGGTCGTTGTGAGGATGGAGCGAGAGCAACGCCCGCTCGCGGTTCGGCAGCCTCGCGAGGAACCACTCGACGGCATCGCCGTAGATGTTCGGCGTGTACATCTCGACCGTGGACGGGAGGTTCAGGATGAGCCTTGACTCTTCCGTGGGCTCGATCACCTCCATTACCCGCTCGCACACCTCCAGCGCGTACTCGAGCTCCGTGCCGGTGAAACTCTCCGGCGAGTACTCGTAACGCACATCGCAGTCCGGCAGGAACTCCGTCTCGAGTTTGCGGCAGAGTTTCGCGGCATCGAGCGCGATCTGAGTGATCCCCTCCTTCTCGAGCCCGAACACGACTCTGCGTTGCAGCACCGAGGTGGAGTTATAGAAGTGAACGATCGCCGAGCGCGCGCCCCGCAGTCCCTCGTAGGTCCGCTCGATGAGCTCGGGCCGGCACTGCACCAGGACCTGGATCGTGACGTCGTCGGGGATCAGATCCTCATCGATGAGTTCGCGCACGAAGTCATAGTCGGGCTGAGAAGCGGACGGGAACCCGACTTCGATCTCCTTGAACCCCATCAGCACGAGAGCCTCGAACATTCGCAGCTTGCGTGCCGGATCCATGGGATCGATGAGGGCCTGGTTGCCGTCGCGAAGGTCGACGGAGCACCAGACCGGCGCCTCCTCGATCTGACGATTGGGCCACTCCCGCTTGTCCAGGCGAAGAGGAAGCGGCCGGAACGGAACGTACTTACGGAACGGCATCTGCTTCGGCTGGATTGGCTCTGGTGGCATCTCTAAACCCTCGGGCCTGTTGCCCTTCACTCATTCTGTGTCGTCAGACTGGCATGCGCCAACAGGGGGTGGGACGTTCGGGCGGCCCCGGATCCGGTCTCCCGACTTCTGCCGCCTGGCCTCACGCCAGTGCGGCGACGCGGCCACCCGAGCCCGGCGGAACCGGCGGTCGTTGGACCTTCGAGATGCGACGCGCCCACCCGCAACCCGGAAGACCGTAGGATACGTCAGTTACGAAGGAGAGACCGTCATGAGCACTGTAGATTTCATCAAGCGCGGGCTGAGCTTCGCCCACCGGGCGCTGGCCGACGCGCGCAACGGGACAGAGGAGCAACTGCACTTCATCCCCCCGAACGGAAGCCATTCCATCGCCTGGTGTCTCTGGCACACGGCAAGGATCGAGGACCTAGTGATCAACTCGATGATCCAGGGCGGCGCTCCCATCTGGAACGACGATTGGGCGTCCCGCACCGGCCTGCCGGAGCAGGGCTTCGGAGCCGGCCAGGGGGATGCCGAGGCCAGAGCGGTGCGCATCGGCAACGTCACGGCTCTCGGCGAGTACCAGGAGGCTGTCTGGGCGGCGACGGCCAGGTTTCTCGAGGGAGCCACCGACCCAGACCTCGAACGCGAGGTTCAGGGGCGCGGCGGGAAGGAGACGGTCGGCGAAGCGATCTCGCTTCACCTCATGGGACACTTCAACGGGCACAGGGGCGAGATCAACGTCCTCCGTGGACTCCAGGGCATGCCGACTGTGTTGGTCGCCGAGGGAACGCACTAGGACCGGAAGCAGCCCCTACTGCGATAGACGGACGTGCGTCTGCTTTGCGATCTCGATGAAGGCGTCCGCCAGCTGGGCCTCAGTCGGGACCTTGAAGAACAGCCCTCCTGTGCGATCCGCTATCTGCTGCATGAGCACGTCGTCGGAATCCCTTCCGTAGCCGATCGTGTAGACGGTGATGCCGTGGTCCGCGGCAAAGCTTGCCTGGGCGAGCGTACGAGCGCGCGCTGTCGACGAGTTCGTCCCCAGACTGGAGCAGGCCGTGGAGTCCGAGGGGCTGCAATAGCGGTTTGCGACACCGTCGGAAAGGAGCACCACAACCCACTTTGCGTTGCTCCTCCCGCGGGAGGTGAGTTCCTGGTTCGCGAGGTAGAACCCGTGTGCGATGTTGGTGTACCGGTCGCTGATGCCACTGGCGGTGGGATCCGGAGAGCCGGCGATCGCGCTGTTAACCGCCGCCAGCGATCCGCTGAGTCCCATCTCGAGTGACCCCTTCGAGGCGAACTGCACATACCCCGAGCGATCGAACCTGCTGTCGAGTTGGTCCACAAAGACACGCCCGCCGGTCTTCACGTACTCCCATGCGAGGTAAGGCCCGACCCCGGCCTGCTGACAGGTGTCTCCGCGCGGGCGCCGGCCT
>CAZHMF010000121.1:0-6307 GCA_964533605.1 uncultured Anaerolineaceae bacterium | reverse complement strand
CGACCTCGAGGTGCAGAGAAGCATCGAAGAGGTAGTGACGAGTATCTTTGAGTAGCTGCGAGACCGGGCGTCCGCGAACGAAAGTCCCGAGTTCCGAGTCCCAAGTTCCGAGCGGTGCATGCTCCGTCCGATCACGGCTCGTGGGAAGCTCGGTGGGCTCGGGGTTCTGCTCGATGGAGAACGCTGCGTCTCAGCGAGCCGAGAAGCCGCCCCACTTCCTCGGTCTGCCGACTCAGACGCGCGAACTCCTCCGGCGGAATGAAGCCAATGTCGCGTGCGAGGTAGAGATGCGACAGGAGCTCGCCGTTCGATGCCTTTGCGATCAGCAGGAACCTGGCGAAGTCGCGAGGACCGCGGCGTTCGAAGCCCTCTGCAATGTTGGCCATCACCGAGACTGCAGCCCTTCTGACCTGCCCCCGAAACGGCATGTCCCGACCGAACCGTGCGGACTCCGAAGCCGCATACACATCCCGAGCAAGACTTCGGGCTTTCTGCCAGACGATCAGCTCTTCGAACCGCGATACCACGTTCCCTGTCCCCAGCGGTTGTCGCTCCCGATCACACGCCGTCACCATGCCCGAACGCGGCCCCAACGCCGAGACGCAGTTGTCACCTACGCGATGCAGTTGTTCCCCCCGGTGGCGCCGGCTTCACTTCGCAGCGGCCCCCCGGAACCCGGAACTCGGAACCCGGAACTCCCATGAAGCTTGCGCTCATCTCCGACATCCACTGCAACCTCCCCGGCCTTGAACAGGGGCTCGCGCTCATGTCGCCCTTCGACGAACTGCTTTGCGCCGGCGATTCGGTCTTTCAATTCCGCTGGTCGAACGAGGTCGTGGCGCTCCTTCGGGAACGGGGTGCCCATGTTGTACTGGGGAACCATGAGGAGACGATCCTCAGCGCGGACGGCGAACGGGCGCTCAACAAGCCCGGAACCGACGCCGGGCTCGTCGAGTGGATGCGGTCCAGACCTTACCGCCTCGACCTCGAGTTCGACGGCCTTCGGACCCTGATGATTCACAGCTCCCCCTGGGAGCCGTGGCGCGACTACCACTACCCGCACGAAGCGATCTGGGCTCGGGCCGCCGAACTCGATTGCGACATCCTGGTGGTCGGCCACACGCACTTCAAGATGGTGAAGACGGTCGGGGACGTGCTTGTCGTGAACCCCGGCTCAGCCGGCGATCCGCGGGACCACAACAACGACTTCCAGCTGTCCTGCGCGACCCTCGACACGACAACAAAGGAAGTCACGTTTTACGATTACCCCGATCCCACAAGATCCTTCGTGAAACACTCGGGACAGCTCTAGGTGGACGTATGAGTACGGTTTCAGAACTGGCGGCACGCCATCACGAGCGGCTCTCGGGGTTCCCCGCGAGCCTCGAAGCCGCATTTGAACAAGGCCTGCGCGGCCTCGACGGTCGCCTCACCCCGACCCAGCTCCAGATGTGGGCAGAGACGGGCGTCGAGATGACCGCTCTCAGCCTGCGCTCGTGGGAGGCTGCCTCCGAGTACTTCGCGTCCGGCGCCCGGCTCCCGGAGACGGCCACCTGGGATGCCATCGAGGCCCTCGGGCGCGAAGCCCTGACGATGGCCGGCGAGTCCGCCCCACTCGGGGCCGTCTTCCTCCAGTCCGCGCCCGCAGTCATCGCTGCGGTCGGCCCCTCGCACGTGCGGCAGTGGGCGGATCTCGGCCGCCGGCTCTACAAGGGAAACTGGAAGAGCTCGGCGATCGCCGGCCAGTTCTACGAGCAGAGCCCCGCCATCTTCTCCGTGTTGCGGCCTGCTCAGGCCGCCCGCCTCGTGCTCTTCATCGATGAACTCTCCCGCCACAGCTACGAGCTCGCCACCGCATGTCTGCGCACCGCGCCCGAGATCCTCGGGCAGCTTCCGGCGGAGGACCGGATCCCGTTCCTCACGTTTGGCGTCGAGCTCGCTCAGACCAGCTGGGCCGACTGCCGCCTCTTCTTCGAGCGCGGAGTCCGCCTCCTGGAGCAGATTCACGCACCCGTCAGGGAGCGCTATCTGCTGCTCGCCGCCCAGGTCGCTCGCGGCCCGAATCGGTCCGTGTTCCAGCATTTCGAGGCCGGCTCCGTCGCCCTCTCCGACACACCCCCCGAGACACACCAGCGGATCATCGAGCTCAGCGAGCGCCTCGCGCCCTACTCGCCCTACGCAGCGATGGACTTCGTCACCAACGTGCCCCAGGTTCTGCAGCGCATCCGCATGGACGAACTCGATGCCTGGCACGATGCCGGCTTCCAGGTCCTCAAGGCAAGCCACGACGGAGGTGAGGCCTACTTTCGCCTCCAGTCGACCCGCGCAGAGGACATCCTCGACACTCTGTCCGCTCGCATTGAGCTTCCCAAGGTGGGCGAGATCCTCCGCCTCTACTGCAAGGCGCTCACGGGGCGCAACCTCTCCCTCCAGAGTTCCGGCCAGCTGACCGAGAAGGGCATCGGCTGGGTCGACCAGGAGCGAGCCACGACCGAGGGTACGACGGTCTTCCTTCCCGAAGTGATGGAGCGATACACCGAGAAGGAGGAGAACTTCGCGGCGATGAAGGTGTTTGCCACGCATCAGGCGGCCCGGATCGAGTTTGGGAGCTTCGATCTCGAGTTCGAGCGACCCGGCCCCGTGTTTGGCAATTCACGGACGGGCGAAGGCCCTCCCTCAGAGGCACTGACGGACGCGGAGCGGTTCTTCGACCTCTTCGGCGAACGCCAGCTCGCCGCAGACCTTTACACGATCACCGAGGACGCGCGCGTGGACGCCTGTATCCGGCGTGAGTATGGCGGCATCCGCAAGCCCCTCAGGCGCATTCAGCGGGATGCGCTTGCCCTCCGTCCCGATGTGCGAAGGCTTCCCCTTCGCCAGGGATTCGTCGAAAACCTCGTCCGCGCAAGCCTCGACGGCCGGGAAGCCCTCGTCTGGCCCCAGTCCCGAGCCCGCGACATGGCTCAGGGCTTCGCCATCCTCGAGCGACTACTCGTCGAGGAGGCGACGATTGAGGACAGCGCCGAGGCCACCATGCGCCTCTACAGGCTCGCCATGACGATCCCCAACACCCTCCCCGACGAAGACCTCGACTGGGCTCAGATGGACCAGCTCGAGATGGGGGACTCGCCCGGCATGGAGTTCGAAGCCGGCGAACTCGGCGGCGAAGGCGGCACCCCTCAGATGGGCGATGTCGGCGAAGGCGACGACGAGGCATATGAGTCCTTCGAGGAGGTCGACTACCGGGGTGACTTCAAACCGGAGCTCGTTCAGCTCATGATGAAGCTCCGCGAGGACGCCCAGACGGGCGACGCAGGCCAGCAGAACGTCCAGCAGCTCACCCCCGAACAGCTGCAGGAACTCCTCGAGAAGAGCGTCGAGATCGATCTCGATGCGCTCATGGAGGGGGACCTCGACGACAGCACGGGCCAGTTCCTCTCGAACCTCATGAAAGAGGCGGGCACCCCCTCGTCCGAACGCCAGAACGATGGGAATCCGATGAGCGACGACAGCACGGGAAGCGGCGAAGACGAAGCTCCGCTCGAACAACTCATCACGACCTACTATTACGATGAATGGGATTTCCGGGCCCAGGACTACAAACCGCGCTGGTGCGCCGTGAAAGAGACGAAACTCGAAGAGGGCGAGCCGGACTTCTACGACGAAGCGATCATGGAGCACGCCGGCCTCGTCACCCAGACCCGCAAGCAGTTCGAGCTCATGAAGCCCGAGATGTTCCGCAAGATCAAGCGGCTACGCGACGGCGAGGACATCGAACTCGACCTCGCCATCGAGTGGATGGTCGAGCGAAGGTCCGGCGTTCACCCCACCGACAAGCTCTACTGGCGCCGCAACAAGATCGAGCGCGACGTCGCCGTCGCCTTCCTCATCGATATGTCGGCAAGCACCGACGAAGAGATCAATAAGCGCGAGAAGAGGTACGACGACGACTTCGACGACGATCCGCGCAAGTACCTGTCGTGGTGGGTGTCGAAGCGGCGGCAGGAACTCTCCTCGCCCCCGAAACGGATCATCGACCTCGAGAAGGAGTCCACCGTCCTGCTCATGACCGCCCTCGAGACTATCGGCGATCAGTACGGGCTCTACGGTTTCAGCGGCTACGGCCGCGACAATGTCGAGTACTTCGTCATCAAGGACTTTGAGGAGTTCTTCAGTGACGACATCAAGCGTCGCCTCGACAAGATTTCGCCGATCCGCTCGACGCGGATGGGCCCCGCCATTCGCCACACCACGTACAAGCTCAACCAGACCGACGCAAAGGTGAAAATCCTCTTTCTCCTCAGCGACGGCCGCCCCCAGGATCACGGGTACGGGCGCGACCGGACCGAGAAGGAATACGCGATCCACGATACGAAGCAGGCCTTCAACGAGGCCAAGCGAGACGGCATCACGCCGTTCGCGCTCACAGTCGACCGTTCCGGCCACGACTACCTGAAGACCATGTGCGAGGACATGGGATACGAGGTCGTCGCCGACATCGAGGCGCTTCCGAGCCGGCTCCCGGCCCTCTACCGGCGCCTCACCGAGTGACGGCATGCGGCTGCTTCTCATCCGTCACGGCGAGTCGGAAGGGAACGCCGGCCGCATCTTCCAGGGGCGGACCGACTACGGACTGACTGCACTTGGCGAGAAGCAGGCGAGCCTCACCGCCGAGCGTCTTCGTCCGGCAGGCGTGACGGCTATCGTGTCGAGCCCTCTCCGGCGCGCCTTCGACACGGCGGCCGCCGTCGGGACGGCACTCGACCTCGGCGTGGACGTGGAGGAGGCGCTCCTGGAGTACGACATCGGGGACATCTCCGGACTGACGGTGCAGGAGGTTCGAGAGAAGTTCCCAACCCTGCTCGAGCAGTGGGGAGCGACGGGCAAACGCCCCGAGATCCCCGGTGAAGAGGGCAGAGCCGTTTTCGTCAACCGTGTGGCCGGCTTCGTCAAGGGGCTGGACTGGAAGGCCGAAGGGACGGTGGTCGCCGTCACACACGGCGGGGTCGTCAACGTGGCCTGCTACACCGCGCTCGGGCTCGACTTCCCGGACTTCTTTCGCGCGCGGCTGGCCTTTGCGGTGGGCAACTGCTCGATCACGGAGATCCGCAGCGACCCGATGGGACGCATGGTGCTCGCCGGCCAGAACGACACCTGCCACGTCGACGGTGTTGCCTGAGCAGGGGGACAGCGCACGTGGTGGGACAGCAGGCGCAGGCAGCACCGACAGGCAGCGGCGGAACCGGCGGATAAGCGCTCAAGACGCGCCGGTCTCGTTCTTCCTCTGGTGATCGAGTACCTGCTGGAACGCCCCTCCGATGCCTGTTGAGCGAACAAACCAGCTCTGGAACCGGGGCGAAATCCGGCCGATCACGAGGAGCGGCCGTATGGGCGGAAAGTTCACGAGGACCTCCGGCCGGTTCTTCCTGATCGCATCGACGGTAGCCTTCGCAACCGCCTCGGGCGTCGTCGAGCCGCTCGCCCGGGGTACGTCGACGCCGGCCGGCTCCGCCTGGTCATGCCACATCCCGGCGTCGCGGACGAATCCCGGACAGACCGCCGAGACGCCGACACCCGTCCCGTGGAGCTCTCCGTGCAGTCCCTCGACGAAGGCGATCTGACCGGCTTTCGTGGCGGAGTAGACAGAGCTGAACGGGGTGCCTACCTTGCCGCTCAGAGATGCCATCATCAGGATGTGTCCGCGCTTCCGCTGGAGCATGCCCGGAAGCAACCCGTGCGCCAGCTGCACGCCGGCAAGCACGTTGACCCGGAACATATCCTCGATCTCTTCCTCGTCCTGCAGGGCAAAAACCTCGGTCGCGGCGATCCCGGCGTTGTGCACGAGCAGATCGACTGTGCCGAATGCAGCCTCGGCGGCTCCGATGACGCGGGGGACGGCCCCCGGGTCCGAGAGGTCATCCGGCACGACGGCGGTCCGGATCCCGCTTGCCCCGAGCTCCGACGCGAGCGACTCAAGCTGTTCTTCGTTTCGAGCGACGAGGGCGAGATTCACGCCTTCTGCCGCGAGGCCTCTCGCCACGAACGGCCCGATTCCACGAGATGCGCCCGTGAGAATGGCGGCTCTTCCGCGCAGGTTCTTCATCGGTTCCCCCCAGCCCGGCCAGGTTGCCCTGATTTTTGGGGGAAGTTGAACGCATCGGCGCCTCCCGGTGCAAGGGTCCGGCGGCGGTCACACACAGGGTTCCGGATCCGTGCACGCCCGGCGAGCGCGCGAGGGCCGGCGGCCTTCCGGCCGCGGCTCCGACCGGCGAGCGCGGTCGTGACCGCCCGCCGGGGCGCTGTGAGG
>CAZHMF010000120.1:0-6336 GCA_964533605.1 uncultured Anaerolineaceae bacterium | reverse complement strand
TCATGGAGCTCGCGCGAGATCCTCAGGCGCTCGTCCTCCTGCGCCTGGGTGACCTGGTGGGCATAGGAGCGGAGGTTCTCCTGGGAGGCGAGCTGGAGCTGGACGTTCCGGATGGACACTCCGACCTGGCGGGCGACGGTCGCCAGCAGGTTCAACTCCTCGTCTTCGATCACCCGCCCTCCCGTCCGGACGCCCAGAGAACCGATGTTGTTGGTATCGGAGGCGACCCTGACGGCGACAACAGTGCCATCGAGGTTCACGATCCCGCGTTCTCCGGCTGCCACGAGGTTGTGAAGAGCCAGCGGCGGGGAGCTCTCGGCGGCGGATCGCGGACCGTCCGGGAGGAACAGCACGGCCTCTTGTGAGAACCCGAGGGCGGGTTCAATCAGGAGCCACGCCGACTCGAGCTGCAGGTGGGAGACGAGGAGCCGGAGCACTTCCGGTAGCTGTTGCCTGATTCCTGCGGAGCCACTCAGCCTCGAAGCGACGGAATTGAGGAGTTCCAGAGCGTCCGCCCTGCGCTCGAGCTGCCCCGTCAGCGCCTTCTCCTTTCCCACGCGCCAGGCAACGAGGAGGCCCACCGGCAGAGTGGTCCCCAGCTGCACCGCCTCCGCCCCCCAGTGGTCGGGATCCCGATGGAAGACGCCCATGCTCGGCAGGATCAGGGCAAACGCCCAGACGGCGGTGAACACCGCGCCCTCCCATCCGTAGGCGAGCGACGCGTAGACCATCGGGATCACGAACACCGTGATCGACATGCCGTGAAAGATGCCGTACGGGTTCGTCGCACCCAGGATCTCGGCCAGGTAGTGGGTTCCGACGGCGACGAGGATGAGGAGCTGGGTGATCCAGAATCGCCGCTCCTTCAGCCGCTGTGGAACGGCGGTGAATCGGAGACGGTCCAACCAGCCGGCAAGTCCCGGCATGGGGGTGAGGGTCTTGTCAGTCATCGCTCTTTTCCAGGCTCACCAGTCCCCGCCGCAAGCCCACGGCGACAGCCTCCGTGCGGGATCCCACGTCCAGCTTGCCGAAGACCTGCGTCAGATGGGACTGCACTGTGCGAACGCTCAGCGAGAGCTCCGTCGCGATTGCGGCGTTGCTGTAGCCGCGGGCCACGAGCTGCAGGACTTCCGTCTCCCGGGCCGTCAGCTTCGAGGAAACCGGCTCGCCCCCGCGCTGGTCGGCTTCCGCAAGCCGGCGGAGCAGCTTCTTGGCGATGGCCGGGTGCAGTGCGGGCTCTCCGGCGTGCACCTGGCGTACCGCCGCGACAAGAGCGCTCCCCGACACGTCCTTCAGCAGATACCCGGCGGCATCGGCCTCGAGGAGAGCAAAAACGTAAAGATCATCGTCGTATGCCGTGAGGATCAGGACCGCCGTCTCCGGCGCCAGCGACTTGATCTGCTTGGTCGCCTCGATCCCGTTGACGATGGGCATCGAGATGTCGGCCACCGCCACGTCCGGCCTCTGCTCGCGCACGAGCTCGACCAGCTCCTGCCCGTTCTCAGCCTCGCCCACCACTTCTATGTCGGGCGCCGCCTGAAGGAGGATACAGGTGCCCCGCCGCGTCGTCGGATGGTCGTCCGCTACCACCACCCTGATGACTGCTTCCGGATCCGGATCTGAGGCTTTGTCGGTCATTCAGATCACCAAGTCGTCGTCACGCCCAGAGAGTCCAAGTATGGACGTTTCGTACGGCCTCCGTCCATCGCGAAAAGTCGCAGCAGTCAGGTCAGCGTTTCGCGCAGAAGATGTGTGTCTAACTCCGATGTTCCATGCCGCAACGCGTTTGATAGTTGGATCGTGGCAGAGGAACAAGAGCCCGCAGCGCCTATCTCCAAGGCGCTCGCGCAGAAGGTAGACCGCAACCGCCGCCGATTCCTTGGATTCTTGGGAGTGGGAGCCTTCTCACTGGCTCCGATGACCCTCCTCCCTGCGCTGTTTCGAAACGGCCTCCAGAGAGGCGAACGGCGGTCGGCCGGAGTTGTCGCGAAGACGGAAGACGGCCGGGTCCGCCGCTGGGGCATGATCATCGATCTCCGCTATTGCGACGGCTGCCAGAGTGTCGGCCTCCCACCCCAGTGCACGGCCTCCTGCATCGAGGGGCACTTCGCGCCGGAGCCGATGGAGTGGATCGAGGTCTACGAAGGCGAGCTCCCGGGTGGCGGAACGCAGTTCATCCCGACGCCCTGTCAGCAGTGCCAGAACCCGCCCTGCGTGAACGTCTGCCCCGTCGGGGCCACGTTCTCGGCTCCGGAAGGCCACGTGCTCATCGACCAGAAGCGCTGCATCGGCTGCCGGATGTGCATGGCGGCCTGCCCCTACGACCGGCGCTTCTTCGTCTGGGGTGAGCCTCCGCAGCCACCCGAGGTAAAGCGCTCCAAGTACTCCCCGGAACAGCAGGTACCGCTCATCAAAGGCACCGTCTCGAAGTGCGATTTCTGCCCGGAGATGGGTCGCGCCGGCCGTGTTCCCTACTGCGTTCAGGGGTGTCCACACAACGCGATCTACTACGGCGACCTCGAAGAGGACGTCGCGACGAACGGGAAAGAGGTAGTCAGCTTCTCCCGCTTCATGGCCGAGAACAACGTCTATCGCCAGAAGGAAGAGCTGGGCACACGACCGCGTGTCTACTACGTGCCCGGACATGGCGAGGCAGTGGGGCGGGATCCCTATGAGGAGGGCCGGAAGCCCACCGTCTGGCCCTGGGTCGAGAAGATCAAGGGGGCCGTCACATGGAGCCGGTAGCAAGCTTCAACGAACGGCTGACCAGCACCGTCATGGCCCCCATCCTGAGGACCAGTCGTCTCTACTTCGCCTGGGTCTTGTTCCTCCTCCTTGTCATCGCGTGGGGGTTGTTCGCCTACACGAAGCAGCTTCAGGACGGTCTCGTCGTGACGGGCATGCGGGACCGGATCAGCTGGGGCTTCTACATCACGAACTTTGTCTTTTTCATCGGGATCAGCCACGCGGGGACGCTCATCTCTGCAATCCTCCGCGTCTCCCAGGCTGCGTGGCGCACGCCGGTAACCCGCATGGCGGAGTTCATCACCGCGGTCGCCCTTGCAGTCGGCGGGCTTCAGCCTCTGCTCGACCTTGGCCGCCCGGACCGGTTCTACTTCGTCATTATCCACGGCCGCTGGCAATCGCCGGTCATCTGGGACTTCCTCTCCATCACGACATATTTCACCGCCAGCATCGTCTACCTGTTCCTGCCGATGCTCCCGGACCTGGGGCTCTTCCGCGACGAGATGAACGCGCGCGGCGGTGGCCTGCGGGCTCGGCTCTACACGTTGATGGCGATCGGCTGGCAGGGGACGGGAGACCAGAGGCGGCGGCTCGGCATCGCGATCGTCATCATGATGATCCTCATCATCCCGATCGCCGTATCTGTCCACACCGTCGTGTCCTGGATCTTCGCAATGACGGTGCGCGAGCCCTGGGACAGCACGATCTTCGGCGCCTTCTTCGTGGCCGGCGCGATCTTCTCCGGCATCGCAATGCTCATCGTCGTGATGGCCATACTCCGCAAGGTGTACCACCTCGAGGAGTACATCAAGGAGAAGCAGTTCGTATACCTCGGGTACCTGCTCGCGGCGATGGCGATGATAATGATCTACGCCAACCTGTCCGAGTTTGTGACTACCGGCTACAAGATCAACGAGGACTCGGAGTTCCACTTCAGGCAACTCTTTGCCGGACAATTTGCCGGCTTCTACTGGTACTACTTCATCGGAGGTCTCGTAGCTCCACCTCTCCTGATGCTGATCCCCTTCACGCGGAACATGAAGGGTGTACTGACGGCATCGGTGCTCGTACTGGTCGCAATGTGGGTCGAGCGTTACTTCATCGTGGTGGCATCGCTCCGCGTTCCCCTTATGCCGTATGAGGCCGCGAACTACACCCCATCCTGGGTCGAAATGTCGCTGATGGCAGCATCCTTCGCGCTCTTCGCCCTGCTGATCACGTTGTTTGTGAAGGTATTCCCGATTCTTGCGGTCTGGGAGATCGCCGAGGAGCACGAAAACGAGGTGGCGTTAGGCGCTGCCAGAGAACAAGCAAAGCCGGCCGGGGCCGGGATCGAGCCCGCCGGCGGGAGGATTTGAAATGAGGATCACAGCAGCAATTGGAGCCGCACTGGCAGCGCTTGCAATCTCCGGCATCGTGCCCGCCTACGCCGACCACGGTGTCTCGACGCTGAGCGTGAACGTGAGCCAGCCAACCGCCGGCGATCCGATGGCGATCGCTGCGGCAGTCTCGACCGTCACCGGAGAACCGGTTACCGGGGCGGACGTCACCTACTACTACCTGGCGAAATTCGGCGGCTCAAGCGGCTTCGTCCCCATCGGCCACGCAGTCACCGATGAGCGCGGGCTGGCGACGCTCAATTTCACCCCCCGTGCCGCCGGCGACGTCCAGCTGCGGGCGACGGTGACCGTCGACGGTGAAGAGGAGGTCGGCGTCGCCACCACCGACATCAGCATCTCCAGTACGACCGAACAGCTCTACAAGGAGGCTGCCAGCATCGAGCTCTTCGGCCACGAGTGGATTCTCGTCGGCGTCCTCGGGGCCGTCTGGACAGTCCTCTTCTTGGTCGTCCTCGGAATCGCAGACATCGCCACCGGCTTCACTGCCCGCAGGCGAACGGCAGCCTAGGCCTAC
Source organism: uncultured Anaerolineaceae bacterium (assembly GCA_964533605.1). GTDB lineage: Bacteria > Chloroflexota > Dehalococcoidia > Tepidiformales > Tepidiformaceae > DASCML01. Next base: position 1,677 of record CAZHMF010000120.1, on the reverse strand, counting down.
AGCAACAACCTGACGCAGCTCAATATCGGACGGACAGAATGAACGGCGAACGAAACGGCAGAGGAATCGAGCGGCTGCTCATCCCGGGCGCCCATTTTCTTGCCATCAGCGGGCTCGCTTTCACGCTGATCGTCCTCGTCGTTATCCGGAGCCCCTACACGCACGGGAACTTCAAGTCCGAGGGCTTCGACCGAACCGAGATCGCCTACCTCGGTGTGGAGCACCCATTCCCCGGGTTCCCTCTGACCGACCCGGCGGCAGCGGAGACGGGCGACTCGGCGCTTGATGGCGGCGTCCTCTTCTTCGCCAATGGCTGCGCGGCCTGCCACGGACTCGACGGCCAGGGAGGGTCTGTCGGGCCCGAGCTGGAGCCCGGCATCAGCCCATCGAAGGTCCGTCGCGAGGTCCGTGATGGACCCAAAGGCATGCCGGCGTTCGCGGAGGACCGGCTCAGCGACGATACGCTCGACAAGATCGTGGCGTACCTGAAGTCGCGCTCGGAGCAACCCAGGCCTTCTCCGACAGCCCAACCAAATCCGACGGCGACGAAGGCTCCGCCGCCGACACCGACCTCCGGCGGTTCAACGGCCGAGACGCCGACGGCAGGCCCGACCGCCACCCGTACTGCTCTCACGGCCGCACAGGCGTCGCCGAACGTCGACGGAGACGACTCCGACTGGGCCAACATCCCCGGACTCGAGGTTACTCTCAAGCAGTTCGAGATCCCGGCCGGCTCCGACTGGGAGTTCAACGGAGACGTCGAAGCGAAAGACGCGACCGTCAAGGTGGCTATCGATGAGTCCAATATCTACCTGCTCGTCGAGGTCGATGATTCCTACGACTACGTTGCTGACGACCACGGACTCTCGGTTGCTTTCGCGCTGATGTTCCAGATCGAGGGGGCAGCCGGGCCCCACATGGGCTCGGCCGCGGATGACTTCGAGGCAGGCCTCGGGATGGTTGATATCTGGCACTGGGAGCTCGACTGCGGGCCCGGTGTTCTTTCAGGAGGAGGGGACCCCGGCGACGGTGACGACCCCGACTGCAACCTGGACGACGAGTACGCAACCGATCCGGAGTCGCGGGATGACGACGATCAGGCCGGTGCCGAGAACACCATCACGGGCGCCTGGTCACACACCGCGGCGAGCGTGGGCGGCGACGGCACCTGGATCTTCGAGCTGTCGCGTCCACTGAACACCGGTGACACGACCGATGCCCAGTTCCAGTCGGGCGGCGTCGCTCATATGGCCATCGCCTACTGGGATCCGAAGGAGTCGGCCGGCGGATGGTCGAAGGAAGGCCACCTGACGACCGCCGACCTCGGGTGGCTCGAAATAACGCTCCCTTAGCCGTCAGTCCGGCTACGATCTGAGAGAGGGGGCGTGGTATGACTTCCGCCGCAGGAGATGAGGAGACCACATCGGCAACGCCGCGAGTCCGCGGTCGAAAGAAGTGGCTCTGGATCGGAGCGGCCGCGGTCGCCGTTCCTGTCGTCATCATCGGGGCCTGGGTGGTTTGGAGTCTTGTCCGCCCCAACCCCGAGGGCTTCGCACCCTCGGTCCGCGCCTCAGATCCAAACGCGGTCACGCCGGACCCGGTGGCTACCGCCGAGAATGAGACGCCGGCTGCCCCGACCCCTTCCCCCTCCGCTCCGGCCCCCCCGCAGTTCCCGAC
>CAZHMF010000119.1:0-6395 GCA_964533605.1 uncultured Anaerolineaceae bacterium | reverse complement strand
GGATGCGGAAGGCCGATGTAGACTCCACGGTGCTCGGAGACGCCTATGAGTACCTGATCGCCAAGTTCGCAGACGACGCGGGCAAGAAGGGAGGCAAGTTCTACACGCCCAAGCAGGTCGTGAAGCTCATGGGAGAGATCCTCCGGCCCGAGGAAGGCCAGACGGTCTACGACCCTGCCTGTGGCTCAGGCGGCATGCGGCCAGGAGAAGAACCTCAACACCTGGGCCATCTGCTCGTCCAGCACCACCTCGAAACCTTCCTCGCCCAAGCCGCCGAGTCCGACCTGCTGGGCTACGGACTCCCCACCTGGGTCGAGAAGGACTTCCGAGCCTACCTGCGCTGCGGCGTCCTCGCCCACGGATTCGCGACCACCCTTCGCGCGGTGCCCCCGACGAGCGGCTTTCCAGCCAATCGGGAGATTTGGGAATCCGTCATCGCCCTTCCGACTTTTCGGGACGGCATGCTCACGGACGTGGAGCTTCACCCGATCACGCTGGGCTTTGGGGACCCGGCTTGGGAACGCGGTCGCCCGACCTTGGCGCGCGGAGAGCTCGCCAGAAAGATCCTGGACGATCTCATCGATCGATCGGAGCCCTACGGAACGCACATCGATGTGGAGGATGGTGTCGGGCACGTCAGAGTGCGCTGATAAGGGTTGATCCGAAGGTTCGTCACGCCGGGAGAGGATCCGTTCGCGGGGTAAGCCTCTCGGGCGACCAGCGGAGATGTCCAGTGGACGGGAACTCATCGGTTGAAGTCGCGTGGACGCTACTGCCAGTCGAGCTCCGTGATCTGACTCCAGGGCAGAACGTCGGCACCGCTCCGGCTCTGGCGGGCATCCCCACCGTAAATCAGGCGGCGCAGGATCTTGCGGTGATCCGCTCCGCCCTCCAGGAGGCCATGGAGGCGGCGGAGGCCCTTGAAGTAGTCAGGATTGACGGTGGCACCTGACTTGACCTCTGCCAGGATCACTCGGGACCCGCTCTCGACGATGAGGTCCACCTCGGGTCCCTGGGCATCGCGGAAGTGGAACATCCTCGGATCAAGGCCACCGTGCACTCGGGCCTTGAAGACCTCTGATGCTACCCAGCTCTCGAAGATCTGACCTCTGAGGGGATGGTGCCGTAGCTCCTCCGGGTTTCGGATTCCGAGCAGGTAGCACACGAGGCCCGAGTCGAGGAAGTGGAGCTTCGGCGCTTTGATCTGCTGCTTCCTGAGGTTCCGGTGCCAGGCTGGGATGCGAGTCACGAGGAAGCTGGTCTCCAGGACGGAGAGCCATGACCGGGCCGTATTGTGGCGCACTCCGGCGTCGGCCCCGAGCCCGGACAGGTTGACCTCCGTCCCTGTGCGTCCCGCGGCGAGGTGCACGAACGTGGAAAACGCCTCGAGGTCGGTGACATGCAGCACCTGGCGCACATCGCGCTGGATGTATGTCGAGTAGTAGTCCCGCAGCCAAACATCGGCGGGGATACCCCGGTCATGGATTCTGGGATAGGCCCCCATCCACACCACATCGAGCAGCTCCCGCGGGTGGTGCTCGAAGCGGGCCAATTCGTCCCAGGCCACTGGGAGGAGATGCAGGATTCCCACCCGTCCGGCCAGCGATTGACTCAGGACCTCACTCAGGCCGAAGTGTTGCGATCCAGTGAGGACAAAGCGGCCCGGTGCCGGGTCGTCGTCCACCAGACCCTGAACGTACGAGAGGAGGTCGGGCGCCCGATGCACCTCGTCGATGATGACGCCCCTGCCGTACTCATCGAGAAAGCCTCGGGGGTCTTCCACGGCATACCGGCGCACGTCCTCGGCTTCGAGCGATACGTACGCGTGCCCGGGAAACACGGCCCGGCACAGGGTGGTCTTTCCCGACTGGCGGGGGCCGGTTATGGCGACCACCGGATACTGCTGGGCTCGGGCTCGCAGTGTGCCGGCGAGGTTGCGTTTGATCATGGTGGAAGGTCGCCAGGGATACATGGATTGTCAACCGTAATGCCACTTTATGTGTTCGGCGTCCCTTCGAGTCGAGGTGCCGGGGGTGCACACTCCAGAGACGCATGGCGATCTACGAGACCGGGCCTGGACGGTGCGCCGCGAAACCATCGAGGCCATCGATCCTGATCAGGCCATCGGGCAGTAGCTCCGGGGCGATCTCCGCTAGGCCTCCACCTCCAACGAAGAGAAGCGTTCGGGCGTCGAGAAGCCCGCGCAATTCTCGTAACGCGCGCGCGCTTGCGTTCATGTCCTCCCGACGAACCAGGCTGATCGCGACTCCGGGAGCACCCAGGGTCCGGGCAGCCATCGCCACTTCACCCACCGGAAGATCCGTCCCGAGATAGACCACGCCCCAGCCGTCGAGCGTCGCGGCAGCGCTCGCAAGACGAGCCCCGAGTCCGTGCCTCTCACCGGTCAGCGTAGACACTACGAGGACCGGCGCGCCGGGATTTCGGACGCGATCTACCAGACGGTCCAGCATCTGCTCGATGATCTCACTGGCTAGGTGCTCGTGCGCCGGAGTGATTTCACCCTCCTCCCATCCCTGACCGATCCGCCGCATGAGCGGGCCCACGATCTGCGATAGGAAAGGGCGTGCGCCGTGCGTGACCAACGCTCTCCAGAGCGTCCTCTCGAGACCCTCACCATCCATGGCAGCGACGAGCTCGTATGCGTTCCCCACCAATCCCGGCGGCGCACCTGGACTCGGAGTCCCTACGGCAGGTTTGGAAGACAAGTCTTCCGTAAGAAGCGCTTGAGCTTCCGCGGGAGACAGGTCGGCCACCGTGGAGATGCCCCGGCCGGCGGCGGTCAGCTCCCTGAGCGTGCGGAGGTGCTCGACATCCCGGTCCGAATAGACGCGCTGCCCACCATCGGAACGAGTCGGGACAACGGCATCGTACCGACGTTCCCAGGCCCGGATCGTGGCCGGCGTGAGTCCGGTTCTCTGAGCGACAACCCGAATCGGGTGCCGTGCCTCTGTGGAATCTTCCATGGCCCCATCTTAGCAGCGCGTCTAAGTATTGTCAAACAATTATTGGACATGGGGTTGACATGTCGAAGTATTTGTTCAATTTATCTTGCACAATCGTTCGACACCCCTGCGCTCAGGAGCTCAATCAATGATTCGCAAGTTCTCAACGCTGGCCGTCCTAGCCGCACTCGCTACCGCTCCCTCCGCCCTGGCGGGCCAGTCCGACAAGGACATCGTCGAGACCGCCGTGGCAGCCGGCACGTTCAACACGCTGGCCGCAGCTCTCCAGGCAGCCGACCTCGTCGGTGTTCTGCAGGGAGACGGCCCGTTCACGGTCTTCGCACCGACGGACGCGGCATTCGCGAAGCTGCCGGAGGGAACCGTCGAGGCGCTCCTCGCCGACAAAGAAGCCCTGATCCGAGTGCTGACCTACCACGTCGTGCCCGGCAAGGTGATGGCGTCGGACGTAGTGGGCCTCTCCTCCGCGGAGACGGTCGCGGGCATCACCGCGCCGATCGAAGTGAAGATGGGCAAGGTCTACGTGGCAGGCGCTGAAGTCTCCAAGACCGATGTGGGCGCCTCCAATGGCGTGATCCACGTCATCGACTCGGTCATGCTCCCCCCCCAGAGCTGAGCAGACCGAGTTCCCGGAGCGGACCGAGGTGGTGGATCAATCGCCGCCTCGGTCCGCTCTGGACCGGGACCCAACCATGCGCATCGCGATCATCGGCACGGGAGTTTCGGGGCTCGTCACCGCCCACCTCCTCCACGCTGAGCACGACCTGACCGTCTTCGAGGCCCGAGAGCGAATCGGAGGCCACGTGAACACGATCGAGGTCGAGGACCGTCACGGTCACACGCGCCTCATCGATACGGGATTCATCGTCTACAACGAGACGAACTACCCACTGTTCACGAAGCTGATCGGTGAACTGGGCGTGCCCACCCAGCCTTCGAACATGTCTTTCGGAGTCCGGTGCGATGCGACGGGCCTGGAGTACAGCAGCGCGACGATCGACTCACTGTTCGCGCAGCGGCGGAACGTCTTCAACCCGGGATTCATCCGGATGTTGAGGGACATTCTTCGTTTCAACCAGGGCGCCGCGGCCGCCGTTCGCAACGGAGCCGCATCGCTCACCCTCGGCGAGTACCTCGGGACGACGAAGCTGTCTCCCCGCCTGGCCCAGCACTACCTGATGCCCATGGGATCGGCGCTTTGGTCCATCCCCGGCGGACAGGTCCTGGACATGCCCGCGGAGTTCTTCGTTCGGTTCTTCGAGAACCACGGGATGCTGACCGTGAACGACCAGCCCGAGTGGAGAGTGATCGAGGGCGGATCGGCTACATATGTAGACGCCTTGGTCGCCCCGTTCCGGGACCGGATTCGCACTGCGTGTCCGGTTCGCCGCGTCGAGCGGCATGCGACTCACGTCACCGTAGACGGCGAGACGTTCGACCAGGTGATCTTCGCCTGTCACTCGGACCAGGCCCTGTCGATTCTGGCCGATCCGAGTCGCGCTGAAAGCGAGGTCCTCGGCGCTCTCCCATTCCAGGAGAACGATGTGGTCCTGCACACCGACACCTCCGTGTTGCCGCGCAGCCGCCGCGCCTGGGCGTCGTGGAACTACAAGGTCGGCGCAGATAGCGGAGCGCCCGCGACTGTCACGTACAACATGAACCGGCTCCAAACTCTGGACGCAGACGCCACCTACTGCGTCACGCTCAACGACACCGAGTCGATAGACCCGGACCGCGTCCTGTATCGGACCCGGCTGAGTCACCCGCGATACACACTCGAGGGCATGGCCGCCCAGCATCGTCACGAGGAGATCAGCGGCGTCAACGGCACTCACTATTGCGGGGCCTACTGGGGGTTCGGTTTCCACGAGGACGGCGTTCGCAGCGGCGTCCGAGTCGCAGAAAAGTTCGGGGCCACCCTATGAGGAGCTGCATCTATGCAGGGGACGTCCGGCACCGGCGCTTCGGCCCGGTTCCGCACGACTTCACCTATTCGCTCTTCATGATGTACCTCGACCTCGACGAGCTGCCGCACCTCTTCTCGGACCGATGGTTCTGGTCTGCGGGAGCCCCTGCTCCGGCGTGGTTTCGCGCGAAGGACTACCTCGGAGGGGGACGTGCCAGCACCGCCGAAGCGGCCCGCGACGAGGCGGAGCGGCTTACCGGACGACGCCCTCTCGGGCCCGTCCGCATGCTCACCCATCTGCGGTATCTCGGCTTCGTCATGAACCCCGTGACGTTCTACTACTGCTTCGGAGAGGACGGCGAGAGCCTCGAGGTAATCCTCGCCGAAATCACGAATACCCCCTGGAAGGAGCGGCACGTCTACGCTCTCCGGTCGGATCGGGTGAAAGCCTCTCCGGCCGGACAGCCCCACCGTTTCGACAAGGAGTTCCACATCTCTCCCTTCATGCCGATGGAGCAGGAGTACATGTGGTGCTTCAACGAGCCTGGGCCACGTCTACTCGTCCACATGGAGAACCACGAGGCGGGTGCGAAGGTCTTCGACGCCACCCTCAGGCTCCGCCGTGAGGAGATCACGAGCCGATCCCTGGCCGCCGTGTTCTTCCGGTATCCCGCGATGACGCTCCGCGTCGCGTTGGGCATCTACTGGCAGGCGCTCCGGCTCAGGCTCAAGCGGAACCCCTACTTCAACCACCCGGATCAGGTCGCAGCATGAATACTCTCGATCGACTGGCGGAACGCGCAGTCCGCATGAGTCTCGGCCGGCTCGAGAACGGCCGACTGTCTCTGATGCACGAAGGCACGATAGAACACTACGGCGACGGGGGTCAGCCGGCGGCGAGTATGCGGGTCCGGGACCCCTTCTTCTTCCGTTCGCTCGCGTTCGGGGGACACATCGGTGCGGCGGAGTCCTACGTTCGAGGTGAGTGGGACACGGACGACCTCCCGGCCGTGATGCGCCTGTTCGCAGCAAACCGAACGGCACTGGACGGGCTCGAGACCGGTTGGGCACGGTTGTCTCAGCCCCTGCTGGCGGTGTTTCGCACACTGAATCGAAACACGCGCAGCGGGAGTGCTCGCAACATTCGCGCGCACTACGACCTGGGGAACGACTTCTTCCAGGCGTTCCTGGACGAGACGATGACGTACTCGTGCGGGATCTTCGAGAACGACGAGGCGTCCATGCGCGATGCGTCGATCGAGAAGTACGACCGTCTCTGCAGGAAGCTCGAGCTCTCCCCGAAAGACCACGTGATCGAGATCGGTTCGGGTTGGGGAGGCTTCGCCATCTACGCAGCGAATACGTATGGCTGCCGAATCACCACTACCACCATCTCGGTCGAGCAACACGAGCTCGCCACGCGTCGCGTCGCCGCGGCTGGACTGTCGGACAGAATCGTGGTCCGGCTCGATGGCTACGGCGGCGCTTAAGCGACAGTGTAGCGCACT
>CAZHMF010000118.1:0-6401 GCA_964533605.1 uncultured Anaerolineaceae bacterium | reverse complement strand
CGTCCATCGCCCAGGGAGGGGCCGCCGCCCGACGAGATCGCGGTTCGCGCGATTGGGTTCGTGCGCAGCCCGGTCGCCAGGCCGCGGCCGCGGGGATGGGATCGCGTTACCAGCAGGATCGAGATCAGAGAAGAGCTGGCCCCGGCGCTGGCGGGATTGGGGAGATTCAGCCACATCCTCGTGATCTTCTATATGGACCTCGCCGCCGGCGCCCCGGACAAACCGGAGAGCCTCAGGCTGGCGAGTGGCCGGACGGCGGGGATTCTGGCCACGAGGAGTCAGCTCCGGCCGAACCATCTCGGCGTTTCCGCAGTCCGACTCCTTGGCGTCGACGGCGGAACGATTACTGTGCGCGGCCTCGATGCCATTGACGGCACACCCGTACTGGACGTAAAGCCTTACCTGCCGGAGTACGATTCCCACTCGGATGCGACGATCCCGGGGTGACGGCCGGGAGGAGGTCAGACGCCCCGGCGAACGACTCCGCGCCTGTCCGCCTCCTGCAGGATGTTCAGCACATTGGTTGCAGCGCCTTTCCGGATGGAGTCCGTGACAACCCAGAAGGTGATCCCGCCGGCATTGGATGTGTCGGGGCGCAGCCGGCCGACCAGGACCTTATCGTTCCCGGCAGCGTCCAAAGGTGTTGGGTATTTCTCTGAGCCCGGTTCGTCCACGACTGTCACGCCGGGGGCAGCGGCCATCAGGCGCCTCGCCTCTGCGGGGTCGAGGGGGTTGGTGAACTGTGCCCAGACCGACATCGCGTGACCGAAGAAGGTGGCGATGCGGACGCAGGTCGCGCTGATGGCCACATCCGGCGCATGGAGGATCTTGCGCGTCTCGTTCGCCATCTTGATCTCTTCCTTCGTGTAGTCGTCGTCCGCGAAGACATCGACCTGGGGGACAGCATTAAAGGCGATCTCCCTCTTCTGGGTTCCAGAGGGCTCGTGGCGACCTTCGAGGGCCGCTCTCGTCTCCGAAGCGAGCCCATCGACGGCTGCGCCGCCGGCCCCTGCCACCGCCTGGTAGGTGCTGACGACTACCCTGCGGAGCGGATTTCCGCGATGGACGGGCGCGAGCGCCATCGCCATCGGGGTCGTCGTGCAGTTGGGCTGGGAGACGATCCCTTTGTGCAACTCGAGATCCTCCGGGTTGATCTCGGGGATCACCAGAGGCACCTCTGGATCCATCCGAAAGGCGCTCGAGTCGTCGATGACCAGGCTGCCCTTCGACGCTGCGATCGGCGCGTACTTCCGGGAAGCATCTCCGGATGCGGAGAGGAATACGACGTGGTCGTCGCTCGTGAAGCAGTCCTCGGAAGTCTCTTCCACAGTAATCGCCTCGCCCCGGAAGTCGATCCGTTTGCCGGCGGACCGGGAGGTGGCGAGAAGACGGATCCGGCCGGCCGGGATCTCGTACTCGTCGAGGACCTTGAGGAACTCGCGGCCGACGATCCCGGCGCCGCCGACGACCGTGATGTTGTAAGCGTTCAAGGCGGACTCCTGTGAGGAACGGGTGTGTAGATAGTAGGGTGGGAATCCCGGACGATCACTTGGCAGCGCAGAGACGCTCGGGCCGGGAGCCCCCAACCCGGCGCTCGCGGTGGGGCTTCGTCGGTCCGCACCCTGATCTCGCCGCCGGCTGTGCTATTCTCGTCCCAGTTACGAGGGTGACGAAACAGCTTTGAACCACCTCGGCCTTCGCTTGCCTCTCCCCGAGCCCTGTCGGCGCTGAACGGGCCGGCCGCAGTTCGAACACACCCCTTCAGATCTCCATGACAGCGCCAGGAGGCTCGCGGAATGCTGCAACTCTATGACACTTTGACGGGCGAAAAACGAGAGCTCGTCCCGCTCGCAGACGATGGGGTCGTCCGGATGTACGTCTGCGGCGTCACGCCCTACAGCGAAAGCCACGTCGGCCATGCTCTCCACGCCATCGTTTTTGATGTCCTTCGCCGCTACCTCGAGTGGCGTGGCTACCGCGTCAAGCACGTCCAGAACTTCACAGACATCGACGACAAGCTGATCGACCGGTCCCGCTCCCTCGGCGTCCCGATGGAACAGCTCGCGGAGCAGAACATCGAGGACTACATGGCCCGGATGCGGCAGATGAACGTCGCGCCGGCCCATCGCTACCCGAGGGTCACGGAGACTGTTCCCTTCATCATCGAGTTCGTCCGGGGCCTCGTCGACAAGGGCCTCGCCTACGCGTCCGGTGGTGATGTTTACTTTCGCGTTCGGGAGTTCGGAGCCCAGCGCTACGGCGCCCTTTCGCGCCGCAATATCGACGACCTCCTCTCCGGTGCGCGGGTAGACCCGACAGAACTCAAGGACGACCCGCTCGACTTCGCCCTCTGGAAGGCTGCCAAGCCCGGCGAGCCGGCCTGGGACAGCCCCTGGGGGCCGGGGCGCCCCGGCTGGCACATCGAATGCTCGGCGATGGCCCTGAATGAGCTCGGGGACGAAATCGACATCCACGGCGGTGGGGCGGACCTCATCTTCCCGCACCACACGAACGAGATCGCCCAGAGCGAGGGCTACACCGGCAAGGCGTTCGCGCGCTTCTGGCTCCATAACGCACTGCTCGAACTGAGCGGCGAGAAGATGTCGAAATCCGTCGGCAATCTCATCGGAATCGGTGAGGCGCTCGAACGCTACGGATCGGACGCCCTGCGGATGTTCGTCATCAACAGCCATTACCGGAGCCCGGTCGGCTACACGGAGGACGCGATGGCAGCAGCAGCCGCCGGCGCTCGTCGCCTCCGGGAAGCGGCCGTTGGGGAGTCTCCCGGCGACGGCGGTGAGGGCCCGGACCCGGCCGCCGCGCGAGAGCGATTCACGGCCGCGATGGACGACGACCTCAACACGCCTCAGGCACTCGCGGCCCTCTTCGATCTGGCACGGGAGATCAACCGTGGCCGCGACCAGGGCAAAGACATCGCCCCGGCCCAGGCCGCCCTGCGCGAGCTCTGCGACGTGCTCGGGCTCACGCTCCAGGAGCAGCCTTCGCGAACCGGCGACGCGGGGCCGTTCATCGATCTGCTCGTCGCGCTGCGAAGCGAGGCACGAATCGAGAAGCAGTGGGCGCTCGCCGACCGCATCCGCGACGGTCTCAACGCACTGGGCGTGGAACTGAAAGACGGCGCCGGGAGCACGGAGTGGTCTCGGCACTGAGACGTCCTGCCGCGAGTTCGCAGACCGCCCGGCCGCTCCGCGGACCCGGCTGCCGGGAGGTCAGCCGGCTACTGTTCCTCCGGCCTGAGACCCGGCCTCTCGCCCCGCAGTCCGCGAAGAGCCATGTCGACGCCCCCGAGGCGGCGGACCCCCTCGACGCGCCCCGTCGCGCGCTGCTGGGTCATCACGATGTAGTCGGCGAAGCCGCCCTCCATGCCGTTCGAAAAGCCCTGGAGGTCCTGTGCCTTGTTGATGACCAGTTTGGACATCCGCAGCGCTGCCCGGCTGTTCTCCGCCACCCGGAGGGCATAGTTCCGGGTCTCCGTTTCCAGCTCCTCCACGGAGTCGTAGATGCGGTTCACGAACCCGAGCTCCATCGCCTCCGCCGCGGGAAGAAACCGGAATTCGAAGCAGATCTCCTTCGCCTTTCGGATTCCGATGTCCCAGGGCACCGACGCGTATTCGAGCGGCGAGGCGGGGAGGAAGAGCGAATCTCTGTGGGCGAAGATGATGTCCATCGCTGCGGCGATCATCCAGCCGCCGAAGATGCAGAAGCCCTCGACGAGCGCGATCGTCGGCTTCGGCAGATTCCTCCACCTGAGCGTGATGTCGAGATTGTAGTAGCGGAAGGCCTCATACCAGTCGATCCCTTCGTCCGGGATGCCCAGCTCCTCGCGGTAGGCGACGCTTTCGGGCGTGCCCAGATCGTGGCCCGACGAGAAGTTTCCGCCGGCCCCGCGCAGGACGACGACTTTGACGGCGTCATCGTCCATGGCCCGGCCAAAGGCGGCATCGAGCTCGTCGAGCAGATGATAGCTCTGGGCGTTTCGGTAGCGGGGTCGGTTGAGTGTGATGTTGGCAATAGGCCCGTCCGTTGCGTAGAGGACGACGTCCTTCTCGCGCTCGCTCATGGTGCGGCTCCTTGTATTCGAAGTCCCTCGGGACTGCTGGCGTCGCATAATACGCGTTAGATGCCTGAGATCCCGGAGCTCAACGCGATCCGCGAGTACTTCACGGCCCACCTCACCGGTGAAGCCGTGACATCGGTCGAGACGCGGATCCCGCCGGTCTTTCGCACGCCGGCCAGGGATCTGCGGGAGACGCTCCCCGGCGATACGTTCGGGCCGGTCGAGCGGCACGGGAAGTTCCTCCTCTTCCCCTTCGCCTCGGGCCGGATCCTCGCCCTTAACCCCATGCTCACCGGTCGCTTTCAGTTCGTGGACCCACAGCGAAAGGTCGCGGCGAAGACCTGCTTGATCGTCGACACCGGAAGCGGGCGCCAGCTGCGATACGTCGACGAGAGAGTCATGGGCAAGGTCTATTTCCTCCCGGCCGACGATCTCGATGCCATCCCCGGCTGGCTCACGAACGGCCCGGACCTCCTCGCGCCTGATCTCACCCGTGAACGCTGGCTCGACTCAATCAAACGCTACCGGGGGGCCATCAAGCCCATCCTCACGAAGGCCGAGTTCGTTCAGGGAGTTGGCAACGCCTATAGCGACGAGATCCTCTGGGAGGCGGGGATCAACCCCTTCACCAAACGGACCGCCCTGACGCCGGACGAGCTGGGCCGGCTGCACGACGCTGCTCTCGCGGTCATGGCCTGGGCAACGCCTCTGGCAGCGGCCACGATGGTGAAGGACGGCGAGCTGGACTACAGGGAGCGGCGTCAGTTCCTTCGGGTCCATCGCAGAGGCGGGGAGCCCTGTCCCCGCTGCGGAGCCACGATCAGTGAGATCACGGCAAACCGCCGAATCACGAGCTTCTGCCGTAAGTGTCAGCCGGGAGGACCGTCGCAGACGTAGTCCCTCAGTCCGGGTGCGGCGAGGGGCGCAAGCCGGGCCGGCCGGCCGCTAACCGTACACGAGATTGCGGTCGACCATCGCGCGGCTGATCACAACACGCTGCACCTGGCTTGTGCCCTCCACGATCATGAGCTGGCGGGCGTCGCGGTAGTGGCGCTCGAGCGGATGGTCCTTCATGTAACCCTGCGCACCGAGCACCTGGAGCGCGTTGGAGGCCACACGGTTCGCCATCTCGGTCGCGAACGCCTTGGCGACCGCGAGGTGGTGGGCGTGTTCACGGGAGTACTTGCCCTGGTCGACCAGCCAGGCGGCCTTGTAGACGAGATTGCGAGCGGCCTCCACCTCCATCGCCATTTCAGCGAACATGAACTGGATCGCTTCGAAGTCGACCACGGTCGAACCGAACGCCTTCCGCTCACGCGCCCATTCGAGGGCATAGGAGATGCAACCCTCGGCCAGTCCCACGCCCCTTGCGCCGACGGTCGGGCGCATGGAGTTCAGCGTCAGCATAGCGTGGTTGAAGCCCCGGCCTTCGTCGCCACCGAGCAGGTTCGCGGCAGGGACCCGCAGGTCCTGGAAGCTGAAATGCGCCGTCGGAACGGACCGCACCCCCATCTTGTCGTCGGTGCGGTCTATGTTGATCCCCGGGGAGCGGGCGTCGGCGACGAACGCCGAAATGCCCCGCGGGCCCGGTCCGCCGGTGCGGGCAAAGATCGTCAGGTAGTCGGCGACCGTCCCCCCGGAGATGTAAACTTTGTTGCCGTTGATGACATAGTCGTCGCCATCCCGAACGGCCCGCGTTTCCAGTGCTGCAGCGTCCGAGCCATGATCCGGCTCCGTGAGGCAGAAGGCCATCTTCGTCTCGCCCCTGGCGAAGGGGGGGAGGAACTCCTGTTGTTGCGCCTCGTTGCCGCCAAAGACGATCGGCCTGACCGGAAGCCCGCTAAGGACAAGGATAAGGCCCGCTCCGCACTCGTACTTCGCCACCTCCTCGATGGCGAGGCAGATGGGAAGGATGCCGTTGCCGGTTCCCCCCATGGACTCAGGGATAGCCATCCCGAGGAGGCCGGCCGCTTTGAAGGCCTCGAAGAAGTCTTCCGGGTACTCTCCCTGCTCGTCGGCCTCTTTCGCACGGGGGGCGATGACCTCGCGGGCGAGGCGGCGCGCGGTGTCCTTGATCAGTCTGTGCTCTTCGCTGAGCTCGAAGTCCACGTCTGGCTCCAGTGAGAGGATGTGCGGCCAGTTTAGAGGGTGCCGCGGCGGCGGGCCCGGCCGGCCGGGCCGCGTGACGCTGGCCGCCGCCTCCGCCGGACTGGTAGCTTCTCCTCATGGACAACCGCCGGATCGTCGCCAAGTTCCGCACCCACCTCCTGACCGCCCGTGCGGACCCGCCCCGCCGACAGGCGGTGTGCGCGCGTCCTTCGCC
>CAZHMF010000117.1:0-6526 GCA_964533605.1 uncultured Anaerolineaceae bacterium | reverse complement strand
GCGATGTGGGTGAATCCGAAGGCGAGGGGAGGCGGTCTCGGAGGCGGCATGCTTGACGCCGGGCTCGCCTTCCTCGATGGCCGCGGCTGCGAGGCGATCGAGCTGTCGGTGACGGAGACGAACACGACTGCCATCCGCCTCTACGAGAGCCGCGGTTTCGCGCTCACGGGACGCTGGGAGCCGCTGCGGCCGACTTCGGCGCTGCGAAATCTCTTCATGGCGCGGTAGGGATGGACTGAGATTCCGTTGTGGATCCTCGACTGTTTGCCGGGTTCGCAGTGCTGACGGTGATTCTGTCTTCTTGTGCGGCCGGGGATACCGGCCCGAGCGGCACTGCCCCCGCCGGCGCGTCGCTGGTCCGGGATGCTGTTCCGCCGGGCTTCCCTGGGGGAGTGCGGCGCCTCGGCGACGGTGTAGAAGCGTCGTGTCGGGTAGGCGAGATCGATCGACGGCTCAGCTCCGAAGGCGCGCAAGATGGGCCTACGTCGTTGATGGTTCGCGGGACCGAGCCTTCGTCCGGCTTTACGATGCGAACGATGAGTTCCCGGACCGTCTACGTCGTTCCCCATACCCACTGGGACCGCGAGTGGTACCAGCCGCAGGAGCTCTTCCGCTGGCGACTCGTGCAGATGATCGATGACCTTCTCGATCATATGGAGGCGCATCCCGAATATGAGTGCTTCACGCTCGACGGTCAGTCGATCGTCATCGCCGATTACCTGGAGTTGCGCCCCGAGAACGAGTCGCGGATTCGGGCCCTGATCGAGGCGGGTCGGATCGTCATCGGGCCCTGGTGGGTACAGCCCGACGAATTCCTGCCAACGGGCGAGTCGCACATCCGCAACTTCCAGCGCGGCATCCGCTTTGCTGAGAAGCTTGGCGGCTCCCTGACTGTGGGCCATTGCGCCGACCAGTTCGGTCACATCGCCCAGCTGCCCCAGATCATGCGCGGCGTTGGTCTCACCAGCGCCTGCCTCTGGCGGGGTGTGCCCGGCTCCGTCCCCGGTTGGAGCTTCTGGTGGGAGGCGCCCGACGGCTCTCGCATTCCCGTCCTCTACCTTCGCAACAGCTACTCCAGCGGCTGGCGGCTGCCGGAAGACGCGCCGGGGCTGCGGGTCCGCACGGAACGCGAGGGAGATGCGCGCCGTCCCGACGAGCCCCTCCTCCTTATGAACGGGACCGACCATTCGCGGATCGAGAAGCACGTTCCCGCCGCGATTCGAGCGGCCGAGGGTGCTGGTTACCACTACAGACTGGCCACGCTGGCCGGCTACGAAAACGCGATCCTCGACGCCGGCGTCGACGAGTGGGTTCACGAAGGCGAGCTTCGATCCCCTGACCGGTCAAACATACTGGCCGGGGTTCTCTCGGCGCGGATGAATCTCAAGCAGCGCGACTTCGCTGTCCAGTCCCTTATCGAGCGAACGGCGGAGCCGCTGGAGCTCCTCGCACACCTCCGGGCCGGGTACGACGGGCTGCCGGCCCTTGATCAGGCCTGGCGCCTCATGCTCGAGAATGCCCCGCACGACTCCATCTGCGGTTGCAGCGTTGACCAGACCCATCGCGAGATGCTTCCGCGATATGACCGTGCCGAGCAGCTCGCCCGCGAGGTCGCCCGGGAGGCGATCACGGCCATCCTGATGAGCGAATCCGGGCGGCCCGGAGATGGGGCTGCGGGTGAGCGCCTTGCGCCCGCCATCGCCGTCTTCCGCAACGTCCCCCACACGCCGGCCGTCGTCGAGGTCTCCGTTCCCGAGGAGTGGGCCGGAGCCGCCCTTTTGAATGCCGCGGGAGATGGTGTCCCGGCCGCGCTGGGGCCGTCCGCACCAGGTGAGGTGATGCTGCGCAGCGAGACCTCTCCCGAGGGGGCGCTCCGTCATCTCGACTTCCTCCGCGAGGGGCGCTTCGCGGACCAGCGGATCGAGGAGCAGAGCTGGGAGGCCGAGGGCAGGCAGCTTCGCATCGAGACTTTCGTCGGGCCCGGGATCCACCGGGTCGACGAGAACAGAGTTCGCGCGGAGGTCCGGCAGGCAGTCGAGAACGGCGCGTTCGAGTCGGCGACAGTGACGGTCAGGCGCCGCGGGAGGAGGTCTCTCCGGGCCGTCCTTCCCCCCTCTGACTGCGTCGGCCTGGAGGTATGGGGCCTGCGAACGGCCATCCCGCCGACGGCCGGATCGACGAACCGGAGCAGCGACGGCGGCATCGAGAACGAGTTTTTCCGCGTGCGCCTCGGTGAATCCGGCGTGGACGTCGAGGACCTCCGGAGCGGGCGTCGGTTCGAAGGCCTGAACGAGCTCCTGGACGAGGGTGACCGGGGCGACGAGTACAACGCGGACATCGTGGCCGATGGAGCGGTCGTCTCCGCGGCGCCGGAGCTGCTGGCTGCCCTCGCAGATGCGGTGTCGGCGCGCCTCCGCTACCGGACCGTGATTCGAGTTCCGGCTTCGCTCGCAAGGAACCGGAGACAGCGCCTGCGGCGCCCGGTCTCGCTCCCCGTCGAGGTCGAGGTTGTGCTCTGGGCCGGGGTGGCTCGCGTGGAATTTCGGGTCCGGCTCGAGAACAGGGTCCGGGACCACCGGCTGCGGGCGCTCTTCCCGCTCGGCTTCGAGACGGGCGAAGCCGTGACGGAAGGCCACTTCCATGTCGCCAGGCGTGCGCTCGCGCCGCCCGCCTGGAACGGGCAAAGTGCCGAGGAGCCTCCGACCACGTTTCCCCAGAAGAGCTTTACCGCCGCCGAGGTCCGCGGATACGGTGTCGCAGTCATGAATCGCGGGCTCCCGGAGGGGGAGGTCATCCCGTGGCGGGGCCGCCAGGCTTACGCTCTGACCCTGCTGCGCTGTGTTGGCTGGCTCTCACGCGATGACCTCGACAGCCGGCGCGGCCACGCCGGGCCTTTCCTGGCGACCGAGGAGAGCCAGATGCCCGGACGGCACGAATTCGCCTACGCGTGGACGTGTTACGAGGGAGGATGGGAAGCGACGAGCCTGCTCCCCCTCGCCCATGGCTTCGCGCACCAGCTGCTCTCCCTTGCGACGGACGGAGGCGTCGCGCCGGACCAGCCGCTGGCGGGGTTCGGCGATCCCCGTCTGGTGCCGTCGGCGATATACCGGAGCAGCACCGCAGGCTCTCCGGTCCTGCGCGCATGGAACGCAAGCGGTGCAGCGCTGGATGCGGCGCCGGTCATCTTCGCGGCAGGCGGGGAGGGGAGAAGAGTGGACCTCATGGAGCGGCCTCTGGAGGTGTCCGCGGGCCGGGAAACGGGCCCCTGGGAGATCGCGAGCTGGGCTTTCTGACCCCCCTGCCCGCGGCTGAGAAAGGTCCCTACCGGGGCTGGTTCGTCCTCGCGGCCTGCTTCGGGGCGGCGTTCGGCTCCGTGGTCTTCTTCAACCCCGTGCTCGGGGTCTTCGTCCATCCGCTCGAGGAGGACCTCGGGTGGAACCGGGCCGAAGTTGCGGTCGCCGTCACGACCGGTGGTCTCCTCGCCGCGCTCGTCGCTCCTCTGTCCGGGTGGCTCATGGACCGCTACGGGGGCCGGGTCGTGATCCCTCCGTCGGCGTTGGTCATGGGCGGCCTCCTGGCCGTCCTCGCGTTGACCGATGTGCTCTGGCAGTTCATCGCCCTCTATGCCGTCGGCCGGGCGCTGGCCGTCGGCGCGATGAACCCGGGGGCCTTCACGGCGGTCTCGAACTGGTTCGTGCGCCGCCGCCCGCTCGCGGTTGCCCTGGTGGCGCTCGGGCCGAGGATCTCGATGGCCACGCTCCCCGTCCTCGCGGCGACGGTTATCGCCGCCGCCGGCGACTGGCGGGCGGGCTGGCTCGCCCTCGCCGGTGTCGTTGCCGTCGTTGCGATAGTGCCGCCGGCGTTCCTCATGCACCGGCGGCCGGAGGACCTGGGGCTCCTGCCCGACGGCGATCCGGCCACCGGCGAAGACGGCGAAGGGACGGAGCTTGCCCTCGACTTCGGTCTGCGCGAAGCGATGGGGACGCGCTCCTACTGGCTGCTCGGTCTGGCCATCGGGCTGCTGATGTTCGCGGCCGGTTCGATCAACTTCCACCAGATCCCTTACCTCGAGGATCAGGGCCTGAGCGGTACCGCGGCGGCACTGACCGTGTCGGTCTTCTCACTCGTCGGTGGTCTCGGCGGGCTCCTCGGCGGGGCAATCGCCACGCGCATAACGACCCGCTGGACGATGGCGGTCACATTCCTCGGAATGACCGCTGGGGTCTTCCTCCTCCTCCTGGTGGATTCGGTGGCGATGGCGCTCGTCTACGCGGTGTTCTACGGGCTCTTCTTCGGCGCCACGGTCACGCTCAACCAGGCGATCTACGCAGATTACTTCGGGCGCCGCTCGCTCGGTGTCGTCCGCGGCTCGCACCAACCGTTCCAGCTTCTCCTCAACGCCGTCGGCCCTCTGATCGCCGGGCTCTGGTTCGAATGGGCGGGGTCTTACACAGTCATGTTCGTGGGCTTCGCGATCGTCTTCGTAGTGGCCAGTGCATCGCTGGCGCTGGCACCCCAGCCGCGACGGCCCGTCGTGGCAGCGCGATAGCAACACTGCGGCGCGAGCGACGGTCGCCCACGCAGGGGCCGCGTCGCCCGTGGGCATGCTCTCGGTGCCGGCGGGTGGTCGCGCGATACCATGAACGGAGTGCGGTGCAGCAGGCAACTCAGCCGACGGCGAAGCCTCGGGGACGGCACGAACAGAGCACGGATTGGGTGAACTGGGAGGGACCGGATGAAGGTCGCAATCGCAGGAATGTCGGGCCAGATCGGCACGGCGCTCGCCGAACGGCTCGGAGAAGAGGGCCACGAGGTGAAAGGACTCGTACGCGGAGCGGAGGGGGCGGCCGGGGTCGATTGGGACCCCGCGCGGGGCTGGATCAGCGACTCTGCCCTGGCCGGAGTGGATGCCGTCGTGAACCTTTGTGGTGCGTCGATCGGCGACGGCCGCTGGAGCGCGAAGCGCAAGGATCTGCTTCGCTCCAGCCGCCTCGGTCCCACGAAGACCCTGGTCGAGGTGATGGCCTCGCTGAAGGACGGCCCGAGGCGCCTTGTCAACGCCTCGGCGATCGGTTACTTCGGAGACCGCGGCGACGAAGAGCTGACCGAGGAGTCGGGCCGCGGCCGGGGCTTTCTCGCGGACCTCGTAAGCGACTGGGAAGCAGCCGCTCTCGAAGGCAGGGATCGCGGGCTCGACGTTACCTGTGCCCGCTTCGGCGTGGTCCTCAGCCGCGAGGGGGGTGCGCTCGGGAAAATGCTTCTCCCGTTCAGACTCGGCATCGGCGGGCCGCTCGGAAACGGCCGTCAATGGCTCTCGTGGGTGACGCTCGATGATGCAACGCGGGCCCTGGAAGGTCTGCTCGGGGGTGGCGACGAGATTGTGAACGTCGTCTCCCCGGGGGTTGTCAGGAACAAGGAGTTCACGAAGGCGCTGGGGTCGGCGCTGCGGCGACCGGCGTTCATTCCGATCCCGAAGTTCGGGATGCGGCTGCTCTTCGGCGAGTCGGCGGACGAGCTTCTGTTCGCGAGCCAGCGAGTCCGTCCGGCGCGACTCCTGGCGGCCGGTTTCGAATTCGAACACGCCGACATCGAGTCCGGCCTTGCGGCGGCGCTCGGGCGCGGCAGACCGACGCCGGCGGCCGGCCCAGTGTCGTGAGCACTTGCCGGTTCGCGGCTTCCTCGCAGGTGGCGCAAGCGCCGCGGGGCGCGATAACGGCGCCGAGGCAGGAGCGGGGTCAGGCCTGCTCGGCCCGGCCCTCCATCTCCTGGGCGTGGTCGAGCGCACGCCAGGCGATATAATCGGCGGCCGGACTCCGTGACCAAAGTCGCTTCCCGGCGGGACGCGACGGCAGATCATCAGGCAAACGTCTCGGGTGACCGCGGCCTCAAGCAGCCGCGTGGCTCCTGAGCGGCACCGCCATGGATCGTCGCCGGTCCGGCCGCCGACTGAATCGTAGATGCACCGGAATCTGGAGCGAAAAGGAAGCCCGCAGCAGATGACGCACGCGGTGCGGAGCCCGACAGCGCCCTCACACCTTCCGACCGACGCGACGTCGATCGCGCGTCGGCGGTTGGTGCCGTTCGTCGGGGCCGCGGTTGCCTCGCTGCTGGTCGGGCTCTGGGCCGGGCTGGGTCGGATCGGCTGGGACGTTGCAGCCGGGGACGGGGATCTGATGCTTCGCCACGGCGGCCTGATGGTGGCCGGCTTCGCCGCGACCGTCATCGCGGTTGAGCGAGCAGTTGCGGTCCAGCGTCCTCTCGCCTTCGTCGCACCGGCACTCGGGGCAGCGACGGCAGTGGCCCTCCTCGCCGGTGCGCCGATGGATGCGGCGGCGGCGCTGGCTGCCGCGTCCGGCGCCGCCTACACGCTCAACATCGCCGTCCTTCTCGCCCGTCACCGGCGGCTGCCGTTCGTCGTCCTGCTGGCAGGCGGTGCCTGCCTCGCCGTTGCCGGCGGGGTCTGGGTGGCGAGCGGGACATTTCCCCGCGTCCTGCCCCGGTGGGTGGCGCTTCTCGTGCCACCAGT
>CAZHMF010000116.1:1306-6707 GCA_964533605.1 uncultured Anaerolineaceae bacterium | reverse complement strand
CCTTTCTCTCACCCTGTACGCGTTTCGACAGGTTCATGCGCGACCTCGACCGAGGGGAGCAGAGATTGACGACGCGCCGACCGGACCTGACCGATAATGACTTCGTAGGGCATCAAGGGTAATCCAGGAGCTGAGCGATGGGAGCTCGAGGACCACTTCCTAAGCCGAACGCGAGACGGCGTAACAAACGGCCGGCGCCAAAGGGGAAGGTGAAGGCTCAACGCCCTCGATGTCCGGCGCGACTAACGGGCGAGGCGAAGGCGGAATGGCAACGAATAGTCCCGCTCTTGGCGGATGCTGGCCTGCTGACGAATCTCGATCGGGGGATGCTGATCCGGTACTGCGAGGCGTGGGAGGAGTGGATCGAGATTACTGAGACTCTGAGTGTGGCGGGCCGGTTGAGCAAGGGGGCATACGACACGGTCGTACGGAGCCCGGTGTGGTTTCAGCGTCTGGAGATCGAGAAGCTACTGAACGACCTCGGGAAGCAGCTGTTCCTGACCCCGATGGCGAGGTTGCGAAGCGGCCTGGAGCATGAGGCGATGCCGGAGCCTGAGCTGCCTGAGTCTGTGACTGCTATCGCTGAATACCGGAAGGCGCTTGGAGGATGACGACGGCGGCGATAGCGGAGGGTGTTATCACCGCCCCCGAGGGCTTGCCGGAGTTCACCATAGGCTGGGACATCCTGGGCTGGACCAAGGTCTACCTTCAACAACCGGACGGGCCGCGAGCCGGCGAGCCGTGGGAGTTTACTCCGGAGCAGGCGCGCTTCGTCCTCTGGTTCTATGCGGTGGATTCAGCGGGGCGGTTTACGTATCGCTACGCGATGCTCCGACGCATGAAGGGATGGGGCAAGGATCCTGTGGCGGCGGCTCTATGCGCGGCGGAATTTGTAGGGCCGTGCCGGTTCGCAGGCTGGAACGAGGGAAGGCCTTATGCCAAGCCTCACCCTGCGGCGTGGATTCAGGTGGCGGCGGTAAGTAAGGATCAGACTCGAAACCTGATGACCTTATTCCCGGCGATGTTCTCTCGACGGGCAATTGACAATTACAAGATCGATATGGGGAAGGAGCTCATCTACGCCCATAAGGGGCGGTGCAGAATCGAGGCCGTGACGAGTTCTCCTCGAGCCCTCGAGGGCGGGCGTGCGACCTTCGTGGTCAAAGACGAAGGTCATCACTGGTTAGCGGCTAATGAGGGCTTGGAGATGTCTGCGGTTATCGCGCGGAACACGGCCAAGTCGAGGGACGGGTCCGCTCGGGTCCTGGCGATTTCTAATGCCCACGCGCCGGGAGAAGGGTCGGATGCGGAGCGAGACTACGAGGCATACAAGCTCGGATCCCGAGACCTGCTATATGACTCCCGCGAGGCGCCGGACGTCCCGGACCTCAATGACCAGGAACGGTTGCTAGAGGCCCTGACGTTTGCGCGCGGTGATTCTCACTGGCTGGACCTCGAGCGGTTGGTGGCAGAGATCCAGGACCCGCGCACGACCGATAACAAGGCGCGACGCTACTACCTGAACCAGATCGCGGCCTCGGACGATCGCGCGTTCGACGCGGATAGGTGGCGGGAGCTCGGGGAGTCTAGGGGCCTGCCCGAGGACGGCAGCATGATTACCCTGGGGTTCGATGGTTCCGAGTCGCGAGATCATACGGCGTTAGTAGCGACGGAGGTTGCTACGGGGTTTCAGTGGGTCGCCGGCTACTGGGAGCCTGTCGAGGACGCGAATGGGAACGTGCACGTCAATATCGGGGAGGTCAACACGACGGTAGATGGTGCCTTTGAGCGCTGGAATGTTCTTCGTTTCTACGCCGATCCCCCGTACTGGAAAGAGCAGCTTGCGATGTGGGAGGGCCGGTATAACCAGCCGGGGAGGTTGAGGGTGGCTGCTTTCTGGACTACGAGCTACAAGCGTATGGCTCGAGCCCTGCTGAACTATCGCCAGGCTATGACCGCGGGGGACGTTCATCACGATGGCGATCCGAGGTTCGAGGCGGCGGTCGCGAACGCCTATCGGCACGAGCAGCAGTTCGTAGATGACAATGGGGATCGCATGTGGACGATCGAGAAGGAGCGGCCGGACTCGCCACTGAAGATTGATGCTGCAATGGCCGGGTGTTTGAGTTGGGAGGCGAGGTTGGATGCAATAGCCGCCGGCGAGGACCAGGAAGAGGAGACGGGGATTGCTTTCTGGTTCCCGTCAGAATCAAAGCATGAATAGGCGACTGCTTCGGGCGATCTTTGCTACTATTCCGTGGAGGGCGAGTGTGGAAGTCTCTGGCTTTGCGCTTCTCTCGCTGGCTGCGTGGGAGGTGTACCATGTAGTCGGAATCGCGGCAGCGGGACTATCCCTGTTGTACCTCGGCACCTTTGGAGGGCGCCGGTGACCGCCATCGGAACCATGCTTGACCGGATCTCTGGTCGTAGGGCTTATCCGGCACAGATATCAGATACAGGCCAGAACGCCGGGATCGATCTTCTCTCATTGTTCAGTGAAGCGCTGGGAGCGAATACCGCAGCGGGAGTTCGCGTCAATCATGATGTGGCGCTCAAGCTCTCGGCGGTCTGGCGGGCGGTGTGGGTGATCACCATGTCGATTGCTACTCAGAAGGTGCGACTCGTCCGCCAGGTGGATGATGAGAAGGTCGATGTTATCGGCCGCCGGCGCTATAAGGTCTTCCGCCGGCCGAACCCCGAAGTCTCGAGCATGGTGTTCTGGGCCACGACGGTCGGCCATGAGGTGCTCACCGGCAACGCGTTCCTCTATGTGGTCACGGACGATAACCGGATCCCTGTTGAGTTCTGGCCAATCGAGCCGGAGCGGGTACAGGTAGGACGAGACAAGCGAACGCGGCGGAAGGTCTATCTCATCGATCACGAGGTGCCGCAGGCGGACTATTACGGCGGCAATGGGAACGTGGTTCACTTCATGGGATTGTCCCGCGATGGCCTGAGGGGCATGTCTCCGGTTGAGATGGGGGCGCAGAATATCGGGCTCTCGCTTGCGGCCGAGCAGTATTCCTCGGCGCTTCTGGGCAAGAGCTCAACCCCCGGGGGAATTCTCAGCACAGAGCAGGTACTGAGCCCCGAGGAGGCGGAAGCAGCGAGCGACCGCTGGAAGAAATACCATCAGGGTTCCCTGAACGCCGGCGAGGTTGCAGTCTTCGGGAAGGGCACGAAGTGGATGTCTACGAAACTTTCCCCCGGCGATGCTCAGTTGATAGCGACTCGCGAGTTCCAGGTCGCGGACGTCGAGCGGTGGTTCGGCGTTCCTCCTCACCTGATGATGGACGTGACGAAGACGACGTCCTGGGGGCAGGGAATCTCGGAGCAGGGTGACGCGTTCGTGCGGTACACGCTGAACCCTCATACCAAGGTGTTCGAGGAGACGATCTCGGATGAACTCCTGCCGGCTGGGGTCACGTTCGACTTCGATGCCTCGGCGCTCTTGCGGGGGAACTTCACCCAGCAGATTAACGCGGTAGGGGCCCTGATTCGGAGCGGGTTTGAGCCGCAGGCTGCTCTGGCGGCGGTAGGGCTCGACCCGATCGAGCATACAGGGAACCCACCTGTCGGGGCGGCGTCCCCGACCGATGGTGCGACCCCGAACGATGGCGCACAAGCAGAGGGGTAAGCCTGTGGATCGTATTGCCCGACCTCCGATCGTCGCGTCGAATCAGGTACGTTGCTGGAACTGCCAGAAGCTATGGCTTCTCCGGGCCGGGCCGGGAACTCAATGGCAATGTCGCTGTGGTGCTGTGAATGAGGTTGACGACTCTAGAGAATAGGTGTTCTACTTACGGCAACGGTTAGTGAGCTAGTCTCCGCATAGTGGCCTGAGTGCCCCGCAACCGAATACATGGTGCGGGGCGTTCTATTGGATCGGCTACAGACGTTCGGTCAAGTTCGTGCCATTGATGAGGCCAGTAAGCGGGTAACCGTGGTGGTCTCTACCGGCGATGTCGCTCGTGATGAGATGATCATCGATCAGGCCGGGTGGCTCTTTGAGAACTATGACCGCAATCCCGTTGTGCTGTGGGGGCACAACGACAGAGAGATGCCCGTTGCCCGCGCGATCTCCTCAGAACGTGTGCGGACTTCTAACGAGCTTATAGAGACTCACGAGTTCGACGCCGAGGACGAGCGGGCCATGCTGCTGTTCAAGAAGATCCAGCGTGGATTCGTAAACGCGACCTCAGTTCGCTGGAACCCGATCAGCTGGGAATGGCGCAAGATCGACGGTCAAGAGTATCTCGTATTCACGAAGCAGGAACTTCTCGAGTCCTCGTATGTATCGATCCCGGCCGATCCGGGAGCGCTCATCGTAAGGGCTCAGGACATGGCCCCGCTTGACCGCGAGCAGTTCCGTCCGCATATCACTCCGCGCGAGTCGCCGTTGGAACGGCTCGCAGAGGCTCTCGAACCATTCAGGAACAAGGAGATTTAGAGGATGCCAGACGAACCGACGAACACAGATCCGATCGAGCGGATCTCAGAATCCCTGGCTGGCGCGCTCGAGCGTGTTAGCCAGACCATCAACGAGGGGCAGGAAGCGCAGACAGAGGCTCTGAGGTCTCTGCTGGATGAGCGCCTGCCGAAAACTCCCGACCCTGACGATGTGACGCCGGGCGAGCCGGCGGAATCGGACGAGCATCCAGGGCGAGGCCCGGACCCGACCGACCGCATGCGGGACGCTTACACAGCCGGCCTCGGCGGAGTTCGACCGTATACGCGGGCGGACTTCGAGCTGGCGATGATGATCGTCGACGGGGCGAAGAAGCTTTCGCGTCGGCCGGTTGAACTGAAGATGCCAGAAGAGTTCATGAACGCGGCCCGCTGGCACATCTTCGAGCATCCGGATCTCCCGCCACCGCGGGTTTACGACGGTGGAGAGTATTCCAAGGCCCGTGCCATGGATGCCCAGGAGACCGGCTTCGGCCTTGAGCTGATCGGCGCGCAGTACGCCACGGAGATGTGGAACGCGGCCCGGAACAGGGACAACATCGTTGGATCCATTCCTGCCGTTCCGATGAGCCAGGCGACCAGGATCGTTCCGATCGACGGGGCGCTCCCCGAGATGCTGTTCGTCTCTGAGAACACCTCGGCGTCGAGCTCGGAATACACGACCAGTAAGACGGCCTCGAGCAACCTGACGCAGACGGCAAAGAAGTTCACGATCCATCAGATCTGGAGCGCCGAGCTCGAGGAAGATTCGGTGATCGACTTCGTGCCGTTCCTGCGGGACAAGCTCAACGAGTCGGCTACCCAGCATCTGGGCTCAGCCCTCTACAACGGGGACACGACTAACGCCGCGACCGGCAACATCAACTCGGATGATGCAGATCCGGATGACACGAAGCATTATCTCGCCTGGGACGGTATCCGGCATTACTGGCTG
>CAZHMF010000116.1:0-1206 GCA_964533605.1 uncultured Anaerolineaceae bacterium | reverse complement strand
GACGGCAAGGCGTCGACTACGGAGACCAACAACACCAAGGGCCAGATCACCCTGTTCAACCCGCGTGGTTTCCTGCAGGGCGTTCGCCGGGAGCAGCAGTTGTTCTTCGACCGGATTCCCGGCCGCGACCAGTTCCGGTTCGAGCTTTATACGCGTCGGGCGTTCAATCGCTGGGGCGCGAATGTTGCGAGCGGCATTTACGATATCACGGTCTGATAGGAGGCGGGTAGATGGCTAATTCAGGCAGGCCGCAAGTCGAGGACATCCACAGCCGGGGCGTTGAGCCCTGGGTCATACCGGACCCCGGTGACGGGGGAACGATCGATACTTTGAGGTCTGGGTATCTCGAGCTGACTACGGCCGGCGCGGAAACCCGAACGCTCGGGGATCCGACGTTCCGGGGGCAGGTCATCGACATCTTGTTCATCGTGGACGGTGGTGACTGTGTGGTTACCACCTCGAGCCCGATGAATCAGACCGGCAACAACACCATTACGTTCGCTGACGTGGGAGATCATCAGCGGCTGGTGGGTCATTACAACGCGACGGACGGCTGGGAGTGGCGCGAGATCGCAAACGATGGTGCGGCACTAAGTACCGTCTAATGGCGATAGGAGAAGGCTCATGAGTCGCGGTGTATTTGTCGAAAGCAACGTTTACGACGACAAGGTTCGGCAGGCGATTCTCGAGCAGACGTCGCGGAAGCGGTTGTATCGAACGCCTCATATAACGGTGCCGGGCTGCGCTCCCGGTGTGGCCTACGCCGATGGGGATGCTCTGGGGATCAAGTTCACGGTACCGGTTCCGGAGTTCGGGACGATCACGCAGACGAACCTGACGGACATGGACAAGGAGGCGCTGGCCGTGGCCCTCCTGTTCTTCGATGACGACTTCGACGGTGGGACCGATAACTCGGCGTTCGATATGACGGACGCTGACAAGGTGAAGTTTGTAGGGTTCATCACGGTATCGAACTTCCAGAGCCTTAGCGATAATGCCTTGGGGCAGAGTTCAACGATAATGGACTTTGTCGCACCGAAGCGGCGGCTGTACGTGCAGGCTGTGGCCAGAGGAGCGCAGAACCTGACGGCGAGTACGGACTATGGGGTATCGTTCATCTACGAGGATCACAGTTAGTCATGGGCGCGGGACTTGCGGCACTGAGGCGCCGGCCGCAGATTAACGCATACTCCCGCGCGCTCACCG
>CAZHMF010000115.1:0-6799 GCA_964533605.1 uncultured Anaerolineaceae bacterium | reverse complement strand
GAGAGCACGCGCGAAGGGTGGTCGATGGCAACCAGGTGGGAGACCGTGCCGCCGAAGGCGAAACCGGCAACGTGGGCGGCGTCAATCTCGAGCCCGTCGAGGAGTCCGACCGCATCCGAAGCCAGGTCGGACATTTTGTAGGGCGGGCATCCTCGATCGAGCACCTCGATCGGTGTTCGTGTGCTCAGGCCGGAATCTCTGTTGTCGTAGCGAATGACGCGGTATCCCCTGTCCGCAAGCAACTCGCAGAAACCCCTGGGCCAGAGCGTGAGATCGGAGAACCACCCGGTGATCAGCAGGAATGCCGGCGCCCCGGACGAACCGAAGGATTGATAGGCGAGCTCGATCGGCCGGTCACCGGTGGCGATCGCCACCCGTTGTTCATCACCCTGCCCGCTACCGTTCACGTATACCCCCTGATGCGGATGCCACCCCTGGCGCCACGTTCGACGATCGGCAGCCCGGGCTTCGCCCCGCGCATCATAAGTCACGACCCCTCCCAAACGATGGATAGCCGAGGTCGTTCAAGCCGGCAACGGGCTCGACGGTCCGCGCAAGCATATTCGTATGCTGGTCGTCACACGGCGGATCGCCGACGCCGTCGGAGAGCCCGGCCATAGACCGGCCTTCGAAGCACGCCCGTGCCCACCCCCCCGCCACAATTACCCCGCGTCTCCTGTACCATGGATTACGCGGTGCTATCCCATGGATATCCCGCGAGAAAGCAGGGTATCAAGATGGGTCTCCTTGACCGGCTATTCCACCGTGAGACGGGACCAGCCGCTGATTCCGGGCACCGCATCCCACCGGCTCCCGAGGTCTCGGCGGAGCAAGAGGCGGCGAACCGCAAACTCATGGAAGAGGAAATGTTAGAGTCCCGGAAAAAGCGCGAGACCGGCACGGGCGGCTCCTGAGGCAGCGCCGTCATAGCGGCCTGCCGGCATTCCGACGATCTCCTCAGCCCCTCCGGGAAGGGTACGTCGTCCCGACTCCCCCCGCCGCAGGCCTCGCCGTGACTTCCCGCATGCCCATCCGGGCCGACCAGCGGGTTCGGCCGGGCGACGGCTTCTCCTACCCGCGCTGCCACCGGTTCGTTCCAAACAGGGGGAAGCGAGCTATGCGGACGGACTGACATCCAGGCTGGAAGACGGGCTCAGTTCGACTGAATCCGGGGTTCCAGCCAGTCCCCGAGATCCCCGAAGAACTCGACCCAGTCGACGCCACCCAGTCCTCGTCCGTTCCGGACAATGACAAGTTCAGCGGACGGATCGACATAGATGAATTGACCGTGGTCGCCGTTGGCGAAGTACGACTGCCGAGCCTCATCGATCCACCACAGATACTGGTATCCGGCGGCCGGATCAGTTTCCGTGTCGACGCTTGTCGCCTCCATGACGAATTCGGCAGGCACGACCTGGCGGTCGCCGTTGCGGCCGCCGTGGAGGTAGAGCCAACCGAGCTTCGCCATGTCGATGGCACGTCCGTTCACGCCGACGAACATCTTCTCGAAGCCACCACTCTCGCTGTCGAGACTCCAGGAGCCGTCGGCTTCAGCACCCATCGGCTGCCAGAGCCGCGTCTCCATGAACTCCGCTACCGGCATCGAGGTCGCCCGCTCGAGCACGAGGCCCAACAGGATGACGTTCCAGTCGTTGTAGTGAAAGACCGTGCCGGGCTCCGACTCCACGTTCGGCTTCTTCACGGCCGCAGCCCTCAGGTCCGTGCCGTGATAGGTGTTCGCCGGGTCGGCCCATGGCGACCATCCTTCGCTGAACGAGAGCCCCGACGACATGGTTATCAGATGCTGCAATGTGATGTCCTCGAATCGCCGATCCCTCTCGGCGAGCTCCGGGACGTAGGCAGTCAGCGGGTCATCCAGGCCCGCCAGGTAGCCCTCACCGAGGGCGATTCCCACGAGAGTGGCAACGAACGACTTCGCGACCGAGAAGGAGGTCTGCATGGCCTCCCGGCTCGAGCCGTTGAAATAGCCCTCATAGAGAAGATCGTCGCCGCGAATGACGATGAACGCGGTGGTGTCCGATGACGCCAGGAACTGTTCCAACGAGTCTTCCCCGCTCCCCGGCACGAACTCGGCCATCGGGCTGCCGGAGATCGGACGAAACATCACCGGGTCGGCACTCGCTCGAACCACCCGCGAGGGGAAGCGATCCTGGTCTCCATACTGAGAGTCGCCCCAGACGAGGGCACGGGCGAGCTGCGAATCGTCTGTGGCCGTGAGCGCCCAGGCGTACAGGCCGATCGCCGTCGAGCCCACCAGCAGGAGGACGAGGCCGACGGCGCCTGCAGCCCATCCCGACACGGAGCGCAAGCGCCGATGGTAGGCCCAGCCGACGAGGGGGACGGCGCAAGCGAGGATCACCAACCCGAGCAGGACGATGAGCATCGGAGGCTCTACTCCGCTCTGGTTGCGGCCGGCCGGCGGCGAAGCTCAGGGAACGCCGTGACCCGCAATGATGGCCGGCATCGTTCACGGGGCCCGCGCCGCGTTCGCGCGCTGTCCTCACTCACTGGCGCGGGCTGCAACGGGGTCCGCGGTGAAAGGCCCCAGACAGACCTCCCACTTGTACGCGATCAATGTATCGATTATTTCGGATGTCCCTCCTGCGCGAACCTTCGCTCGTTCCTCTTCGAGGATCTCCAGGACGCGCGTTGCTCTTGGACCGAATAAGGACTGGAGATAGTCCGGCGGAATGCGTGAGGTCCCTTCGTCGAAAGTCATATCCTCTTGAAGACGGTCGGCGGACAGCGGTGGAACGTAGTAGACATTGGGCACGGTCCCGAATTCGGCATGCAGAGGCAATGCCAGTTGCCATTCATCCACCAGTTTGTGGACCGCGCCATCCTGGTCGTCGCGCCAGCCGACGAACATCGCGCGGCCGGGACATTGTCTCACGCAGGCCGGCGCCACCCCTGCTTCAATGCGTGGAAAGCAACCGATGCAGTGCTGGGCGACATTACGTTTCTCGTTGAAGTAGATCTTCTTGTAGGGGCAGGCCGCCATACAATTGCCGGAGCCGGCACATCGCTCTTCGTCGCGTAGAACGATGCCGTCGTCACGTTTGTAGATGGCGCCTTGAGGGCAGGCCTCAAGGCAGGCGGGACGAGTGCAGTGGTTGCACATACGTGGCAGGTAGAAGAAATAGGAATTGGGCCACTTACCGCCACCCTGATCTTCGTCCCAGTTCATCGCCCAACGGTTCTCCCGTGGTGCCTGTGGCTCAAGGAAAGCCTGTCCCCGGGTCCCACCGAAATAGACCTCGTTGAAGTTGTACTCCCAGGCGCCGCCGAACTCCTCGCGCGTCGGTTGGTGGCCGGGTCTCAGCTCACCGGACTCTGGATCGAAACCGCCGCCCATCTCCTCCCAGCCCCTCGGCGTTCCTTCGCCGGGCATGGTGTTGACCGACCGCCACCACTGGTGCTCCTCTCCCTCCTCTCTCGTCCACAGTACCTTGCAGGCGACTGAGCAGGTCTGGCAGCCGATGCACTTGTTCAGATCGATGACCCAGGTGATCTGCCTCTCGTTGCTCATCCGATCGCCTCCTCGTCCACCTCTGCCCGTTCATAGTCGCAGCGGATCCCGCGATCGAAGAAGGTCGGTTGCCACTCCACCGGCCAGTAGCGGAGATGGCCGTATCCGCCGGCGAGGTGCAGCCACTTCACCATGCCGGGTTCGAGGTCCATAGGGCCTCGCCATCCCCGAAATTGGTAGGGATCCCAGCCGTTGTAGACGATCACCTGGCCGGGCCGCACCCAGGGTGCCACCTTGACCCGTACCAGGAACTCACCCAGATCATTGAACACCCGGACTTCATCGTCATCCTTCACACCCTTGCCCTCGGCATCATCCTCGTTGATCACCATGTGCGGTTGCCCGCGGTGGGTATCGAGCATGGTACGGTTCGTGATATTCATAGAGTGAATGCTCCACCGATTATGGCCGCTGGTCAGCTCGAATGGATAGTCACCGCCCATGGTCGGGTTGGGTTTATGTACCGGCAGTTCTTCCCGGCCTTCGAGGAACCATTCGTGATCGATGTAGAACTGAGCGCGACGGGTGAAGGTCGGATAGGGAAGCTTGTCGTCGACGTGCCAGCGAAGCGCCTGAAATGGCCGCTCCTCCACGTCAACGTCCGCCGCCTGATTGAGCGTATAGGGGAACGATTCGGCCTGGCCGCTGTCCTTGATGTTCGCCACGCCCTCCTCGCGTAGCTTCTTCAGGTCGGTTCCATCCTCCACAACACCGGTCAGCGCCGTGTCGCGCATCCATTCCTCGATCAGGTCGTCCTCTTTCTCGAGTCCCAATGTGTAACGCTCGTGAAGGTTTTCGAGGCTTCGCACCGTTCCCGTAGCGTCCCTGTAATCGGTCAGGCCCCGGGCCGCCGCCCTCTCCTCGATCTTCCCCGCCAGCATGCTGAAGATCTCCCATTCGGGCTTGGAATTGCCGTAGGGAGGCACGGCCCGATCGGAGAACGTCAGCCGGTGCAGCATGGGCTCGGCAAAATGGAAGCTCATCTTTTCGTAGTGCTGCGCAGCCGGGAGAATGTAGTCGGCCCACATTCCCGTGGTGTTGATGCGCCAGTCCACCTGAATGATCATCTTGAGCTTCGGCCAGAGGTGCTTGAGCAGCATGTTCTGCCCACCCCGCACCCGGCGGAGCATGTTGCCGCCGACTTCGATCAGCACCTGAGGCGTAGTCTCCGGGGCAGGTCTCTCGACGCCCCGCCACCAGCCCTTCTCCATGGCTTCGTTGAAGTAATCGTCGAAGCTGCGCACCATCGTCGGGTCGCCCCAGTCCCGGTTGTTCCAATTGTCGCGGTATCCGAAATGGTGATAGAAGAGATGGGTGATAGGAATCATACCACCCATGCCGGAAGTGACCAGAAGGTGGGCGCCCTCGATCGCCGCCATTTCGCGGGTCAGCGACGGGTCCCGGGCCATGATCGGCGCGAGGAGATCCTGCTGAGCCTGCACGACCCGGTATCCCTCCTCAATCCCCGCTTTCTGCTTGTTGGAGAAGATTCCGGGACCGGGGAAATGGGGCGGTGACCAGCTGCCCATCCCCGTTCCTGTGCGGCCCCAGTTGCCCGTCAGGGCGAGCAGCAACAACATGGCCCGTTCCATCAGATCACCGTGGTAGTACTTGCAGAGATTCATGCCTCTGCCGATGGTCGTGAGCCGGACTGCCACCTTCCGCGCGATCTCCTCGATCACCCTTGGATGAACGCCGCAGATCTCCGCCGCTTTCTCCGGAGTGTACTCATCATCGAGTTTCCTCTTCAGAATCGAGAAGACGGGCTCGACCTCTACCTCGTCGCCGTTCATGAGCCGCACGCGCGCAGTGCCCTCGAGTGCAGGGTCGATGTCCCCCAGGGCCAGTGTCTCCCGCGGCGCCTTTATCACCGCCCCGCCGGCGCTGTCGAGGAAATAGAGCTGGTCCTCCAGCCCTTCGTCCTCCATGTCGCTGCCCCGAAGGAATCGCCGCGTATCGCGCCGGACCAGCAGCGGGAGGTCGGTCTGATCCTTGACGAATGCTGCATCGATGGTGCCGTCCCTGATGATGACCTGGCACATCGCCAGTGCCAGAGCACCGTCGGTTCCAATCTTGATCGGAACGTATCTGTCCGCGTGCACATGCGAAGGGCTGCAGTCCGGCCCGATCAGGATCTCCTCCTTGCCCTTGTATCGTGCCTCAGTGCGGAAGTGGTAGTTCGGGATACTCGTGTAGGCAGGATTGGAATGCCAGATCAGATTCAGTTCTCCGCAGAAACGGGATTCGGGACTGATGCTCGGGTTGAACTTGCCCCAGGTCAGATACTGACCCTGCTGGAAGTCGTTTATCACGCCGTTGACGTCGGTCATCAAGCCGCCAAGCAGGCCCGACATCAGACGAGAGCAGGGCCACTGGGCAGTGGTCCCGCCTTCAGCCGGCGTCGCTTCGTGAATGATTGAGTCCGGGCCCGCCGATTCGATGGCGTTCAACACGGCATCCGCGATCTCCGTAAGAGCCTGATCCCAGCTGACTCTCTCCCACTTCCCCTCACCGCGTTCCCCCGCCCGCTTCAGCGGATCGGTGACACGGTCATCGCCATAAAGCGTCTTGCTCCAGCCGGCACCCTTCTGGCACCCCATGGGATTTCGATCGGGAATGTCGTCGTAGATGGCCGGGATCGTCCCCGACGACTCCTCCCAGATCACCCTGTCGTTCTGGGAATAGACCCGGTAGGGGCAGTTGCCGGGGAAGCAGTCGACGCAGTGGCTTCCCCAGGCTACGGAATCCCACTTCCACCTCTTCCGATAGCTCTCTTCGGTGACCTGACCTATCTCTTCTCCGCTGGTCTCGTCCACAGCACAGACCTCCTCGCGCCGGTGAGACCGGGAGACTCAGCTACGGCCGGGCGCCGGGCGGGGCCGTCGGGTGGCCGCATCGGTATAGTCCTATGGAACTATACGGTGGGCTTGCTACGACAGCCGGCAGCGGCGACCCGGGAGTGCCCATACCTCCTGGCGCACCTACTCGCCGAGACAATACTCCGCTCGGATCCGCGCTTCCATCCCACCCGGGCATTTCAGTGCCAATCGAGGCCGCCGTCCTGCGAGCACGCCGGACACACCACCCTGAACGAACGATTCCGCGTCCCGTTGCTGACTACTCTCGGTGCGACCAGACGGTAAGAGACGTGTTCAGTGCAGAGAAACGGGCGGACGTGGCCGAGCCGTGCCGGAACGGTCGGCTGGCCAGTATGAAGCAGGGACCCCCATAATGAGTTGGCAGGCGAGC
>CAZHMF010000114.1:0-6828 GCA_964533605.1 uncultured Anaerolineaceae bacterium | reverse complement strand
GCATCGCGCTCGGGCGGCCGTTCGATCGTCCCCCGACCCCTCGCCCCCCGTGCGGAGCGGTCGCGAGACTCAGCCTCCGGCGCAGCCGGCTCGGAAGGGCGATGATCGAGCCGCACCACATCGCTCGCAACGAGGCCACCGCCCTTTCGGAGAGCATCCACGATCAGGTTGTCGGCGATCCGGCCCAGCCACGCCCTCGTCCGACGCCGGAGCCGCCCGGGATCGATGTCATCTCCGATGAACGTGGCCGCGCGCTCATAGGCTCGGCAGAAGGTGTCCTGGATGACATCCTCGACGCCCTCCTGACCGCCGAGCAGCCGCCATGCATGAGGCATTCGACTCACCGTTGCCCACAGCCATCGGATGTGCCGTTGGTAGAACGTCGCGAAGGCCGCATGCGCTCGATGCAGGTCCGCGTCTCGCGCTGCCATACGCGCGAGCAGAGCCGCATCCGAGGCGACATCGAGATCGGCTTCTGTCCCCAGCTCCAGCTTGCTCTCTAGAGTTGTCACGCGCCTCCTTCATTGAACTCTACGCCGGAGCGTGACAAACGGAGATTTGTCACGCTCGATCGTATTCGAACACAGAGAGCGCTCACCGCAAGCACTTCTCCTTCAGGACGGAGGCGAGAGTGCGGTGCTTGAGGCACGACGGAGCCGAGCTCGGAACAGGCGGGAAGCCTGGCTCCCGATAACGGCGACAGCCAACGAGGCATCGCGCTTCGGGTCAGCAGCGCGGTCGAACGCCGGAGACGCGCCATGCGACCTCGGTCGTCGAAGGCGCTGTGAGTTTCGAAGCCGAATAGTAGCAAGGAGGCCAGGGAATCGTGACAGGCAATGACGAACAGGGAGCAAGGGAGTCGCGGGCACAGGTCGGGAACGTTGGTGCCTGTGTCAGGAGCGCGATCTCGTTCGGCGGACTCGCGCCAGGAGAGACCGTGACGGTTGGCGCTTTGGTCGATCGTCACCGAGTGTCTGCAGCGGCCGCTCAGAGGGCGCTCGTTCAGCTCGAGGATGAAGGGCTGCTTGGGAGGAGAGCCGACGGCTCATTTCGGGTGCGGGACTCGGCGCGGCCAGCCATGGATGCGTAGGGACCGGCGATCGAGCACCCTCGCGGCTCCCACGGAACGTTCACGGACCCTCAGTACGGGCCGAGGCCGCAAAGACTCGTCGCCAAGGAGCCGTGCCCTTCGATCGAGCGACTCGTGCCGCTGTGGCCCAGTACACCGCCGGTGAGGGGGCAAGGAGCCTGGGAACCTGTTCCGGATGTGGAGCGACTCAATCCGGACATGCCTCACGCGCCTTTCGCAGCCTGCCGGAGTGCCAGTGAGCGCGCATGACTTCCGCCGCGGCTTCGCCGCGAGGGGCCGCGTGCAGGGCCTCGACCTCGGCCCCACGATGAAGCTGCTCGGCCACCGCTCTCCGGTCATGTCCCTGAGGTACAGCTAGGAGGGAGAGGAGGACGCCGCGATCGCCGCCTACCGGGGACGTGGGGTCGAAAGAGTATGCCTGCCTTTCGCCAGGAGGTTCGTTGTTTCCTATGGTCCGACTGCCATTGTATAAGCTGATGACCCGTTAGACGTCATTCTTGTTGAGTCAGACAGCCTGGCACCTGGAGGTCCTGGGCGAGTCGCCGGACCGGCCGAGCGCTGACCCGACGATGCCAGCGCTTGGCTTCGTCCAGCGGCACGCACTGCGAGGGATATCACTCCAACCCTGGCCGATGCATCCGCCTCGCCGGTGAGTCAGCGCCGCCACGCGCGCGATCGCGACGCCAGGTCAGTCGTCACCCCACGGGAGCCCGCTGACTACTCCCGCCATCAGGTAGTCGTGCTCCCACGGCCCCAGTTCTCCCTGCCCTGCCTCGATTGCCTCGGTCCGCGCGAACCGTTCGCGCTCGACGCCCGCGAACATCTGGGCGAAACGGTCGGTGACTGCCTCATAGGAGAGTTCGTAGGCACCGTGAACTTCCCAGGCAACGAGGTCCATGTAGGGCTCCAGGATGTTGTTCAGATCGCGTGGATCCTCGGCTTCGATCAGCAGGAAGCCCGCGCCAGCACCTGCCAGGTCGTACCAACCCTTGATCAGCTCGGGATGATTGGTGCCGGCTGCATGTTGTTGGAGAACGCGCTGACGAACGCGCTCCGTGGTCGTTCCCGGCTGCCAGGTGAATCTGCAGTACCAGAGCATCCTTGCAACTTCTCCATCGTCCCTGCCGAATGTGCGAATCCGGTTCAGGGAGGTTCCGTGTCGACCGGGCTCAACTCCCGCGGCCTCTGCGCCAGTCTTCCCTCCCAAAGCTCGGACTTGGACCCACAGCAGTCGGGCTGGACCTGGAATCGCTCACGTTTGGACTTTCAAATGAGTCCGGACGGTGAGCATGTGCCCCGAATCTCCGCGGGGGATGTCCATGCCGCTGCACCTCGAATCGTCCTGGCACCCAATCCCTGAACGCAGGTTCAAACGACTACGCCATGCCTTGCCTCCCTCTGGAGTCCCGGGACGACCTTCGCTACTCCGTCCGATCTCTCGGCCTGGGTTGGGAGGTTTCCCCATATTGACGCTCGGAAGACGGCAACCTCATCGTTGCCGCACCTTTCACAAACGAGCGGTCAGAGCGAATGTCCGGTGGTTCTCTCAATGCGATGGGGTCGCAATTCGCCCCTTCAGCGGGGTCAGCGTGAAGGCGAGACAGAGATGATGCACCTTCTGAAAACTAAATCT
Organism: uncultured Anaerolineaceae bacterium; assembly: GCA_964533605.1. GTDB lineage: Bacteria > Chloroflexota > Dehalococcoidia > Tepidiformales > Tepidiformaceae > DASCML01. Next base: position 4,105 of record CAZHMF010000114.1, on the reverse strand, counting down.
GCGATAGCCGAGAGCGACTTGTCGGCCTACTCCTACCCCGCCACGGGTTGTCCTCGGGCAGAGAGGGCGTGAGCCATGACCTCCATCTCCGGCATTCGCCGGCCCGCAGTCACCCTCCCGTTCCGGATCGAGCGGCGCATGCTCGCCGGCGTCGTGCTCGTCGGGCTCTCCATCGCCGGCGGCCTGATCCTCTGGCAGAACACGACCGAAACGACGCTGGTGCTCGTCGCGGCGACGGACATCGAGCCCGGGCATGTCATCCAGGCGGGAGACCTCCGGCTGGCCGAGGTCCGGCTCGATGGGGGGCTCTCGGGCCTTGCTTTGAGCGACACCGAACTCGGAACAGTGGTTGGGCAAACAGCCGGCACGAAGATTCACGCCGGCGAGATGGTCATCCGGCCGGACCTGTCTTCGGGACTCGTGCTCGGCCCCGATGAAGTGGCGGTCACCATCCCGGTTGAGACCGAGACGATCTACCCGGACCTGAGGCCGACAGATGAGGTGGCCGTGCTGGCTACCACGAACGCCGGCAAGCCGGACAGCGCGACCGTCACGCTCATCGAGCGAGCGACGGTGTTCGACGTCGCTGTGGAGCGACGGATCATCCGGTCTACCTCGTCGAGTGGCTCCGAGCGCGAGGGCGAGGTCATCAATATCACACTCGCCGTGCCGCGGTCCGAGGTGGAGGACGTGGCGCACGCGATCGCCAACTCGGAGCTCACGATCGTGCTCCTGCCGCCGGATGTCGGTGACTCCGTGTCGACGGGGAGCGAGTGAAAGCCGGGAGCGGGGGTCATGCAGCACGACGAGAACACTCAGGCGATCCGGATACTCCTCGCCGTCGGTAATCCGGAACGGGAGCGGCAGCTCCTGGGTGTGCTGAGCGAAGCGGGGATGGCCATCGCCGGCCGTGCGCTCGACGGTCCCTCCCTGGCCCAAAGAGCAGCAGAGACGGGAGTGGATGTCGCCGTCGCCTCGACCAACCTCCACCGCCTGGGCCGGGACACGCTGATGGCGGTGAGGGAAGCCCGGGTCCCGCTGGTCCTCCTGGTGGGAGCCGACGAGGCACCGAAGTACGAGGGGCTCGCGTATCTCCTCCCGGACCGCGCTGACGGCTCCCAGGTGGTAGCTGCTATCGAGGAAGCGAGCAGGCGCGGTGCCGTCGCCCGCACAACGCCAAGGAGCGGGTTGAGTTCGACCGAAGCGGAGGATGACGAATCCCGCGCCGGCCCGGAAGTCGTCACGCTGGTCAGCGGCAAGGGCGCACCCGGAACGACGACCGTGGCTATCGGGCTTGCTGCAGCGCTGACCAAGGCCGGCAAGAAGGTGCTGCTGGTCGACGGCGACCTTCGGGGCGGCGCCATCGGTCCCTATCTCGACCTGGATCCACGACGCGGCCTGGTGGGCCTCACCGCCATCACCGGCGATGGGTCCGTGAACCTGGCCACCGAGCTCCAGGACGGGCCAGGCTTCCCGGTCCTCGTCGGCCTCGAGCGCCCCGAGATGGGGGAACGCCTGCAGTCCGCGCGGATAGCTCCCGCCCTACAGGGAGTGGGTCGTGGTTTCGACGCCGTCCTGATCGACGCCGGGGAGACGATCGCCGGCCGGGCATCACAGGCTCAGAATGCCCTCGTCCGTCTGGCCGATCGCGTCTTCGCCGTCACAACCGCCGACCTCCTCGGCCTCTGGAACACCCGGGCCTGCCTGAGGTACGTCCACGAATCGATCGGAGCCCCGGCTCGGTCCGTCTCCCTGGTCATCAACCGCCATACCGGCCGTGACCTGTACGGGGCGTCCGAAGTCGAGCGGGCACTCGGGGCGGCTGTACTCGCCGTGATTCCCGAGGAACAGAAGGCGGCCCGCCGGGCGGTGACCGAGAACGTGCCCATCACAGCGTTCTCTGGGGCAGCCGCGCGAGAGTTACGTGCGCTCTCATTGCGTCTGGCAGCCCTTGCGGGGCCCGTGGAGCGCGAGCTCGTTGGGAGCCAAGTCGGCCGGCGGTGGTGGCGGAGAACGGTGGAGGCAGGGAACTGAAATGAGCATGAATGCTGTATCCAGGCGCGAGCGCGCCCTGCGCGAAGAGGTCCGCGAAGAGCTGCGGCGGGTGTTGGACCTGGACTCCCTGGCGGAGCCTTCCGCCGGAGCCGATGAGGTCCGCGCCGTGGCCCGCCGGCTCATCGACGAGGCCAACCATCGCGCAGCAGCGACCGGCGAGGAGCCGCTTCCCGACCCGGAAGGGCTCACCCGCAAGCTGGTCGACGAGATCGTCGGCCTGGGACCGCTCCAGCCCCTGCTCGAAGACCCGGCGGTGGAGGAGATCATCGTCAACGGTCCCCACCGCGTCTTCGTGATCGAGCACGGACGCAAGCGCCTCACCGACGTCGTCTTCGAGGATGAAGCGGAGCTGCTCCGCACCGTCCGCCGGGCGGTCGGCCGCCTGGGCCGCCGCCTGGACGAAACCAGCCCCCTGGTCGACGCCCGTCTGGCGGATGGCTCGCGGCTCAACGCGGTGATTCCGCCGCTCACGACGCGCTGGACCCACGTGACGGTGCGCAAGTTCTTGCTCCGGGCCCGGACGCTGAACGACCTCGTGGAGCTCAAGACGATGAGCGCTGAGGCGGCGGCCTTCCTCGAGGCCGGGGTCCAGGCCGGCCTCAACATGCTCATCTCCGGCGGAACCGGCAGCGGCAAGACGACCTGCCTCAACGCCCTCGGCGCCTCCATCGCCGGCGGCGACGAGCGGCTCGTGACGATCGAGGAGACCGGCGAGCTCCAGCTCGACGCGATGCTCCCCGATTGCGTGGCGCTTCAGGCACGGCTGCCCAACGTCGAGGGCATCGGCGCCTTTCCGATCCGGAGCCTCGTCAAGAACGCCCTCCGCATGAGGCCGACCCGCATCGTCGTCGGCGAGGTTCGCGGAGCGGAGGCCCTCGACATGCTCTCGGCGATGAACAGCGGGCACGACGGCTCCATGTGCACCATCCACGCCAACGGCCCCCGCCAGGCGCTCTCCAAGCTGCGGATGTACGCCATGATGGCGGACGAGTCGCTCCCCTCGGATGCGGTCACCGAGATGATCGCCCAGGCCATCGACCTCATCGTCCACATGCGACTCGAGCCGGCAAGCGACCGGCGGGTCGTCACGAACATCTACGAAGTTACGGGCCTCGAAGGCGACACGGTCTCCGGCAGCGACCTCTTCAAGCAAACCGCGGACGGGTTGCGCTGGACCGGCATCCGGCCCCGTTGCGGCGCCAAGCTCCGCGGCGGTCCCTTCCCCTGGGACCGCATGACCGTCGTCGAAGCCGGACTTGGAGCCGAATTGGACCAGATCGGCAGGGGTTTGGACTGAAGTACGGCCCGGATTGGACCGGGCTTGGAGTTGAAGCGGCCAGCATGGGTCGCCCCGGAGGTGGGGAATGCCTCTCATTCTTTCGCTGACGTTCGCAGCAGGCGTGCTGCTCGTCTTCATGTCGGCCACCGTTCGCTGGGCACCGGCCCGCAACGACGAGAAAGCCGGCATCGACGCAGCGCTCCGGCGTTTCCTCCAGGCGAACGGCGCCGATCACCTGACTCCCCGCGACTTCCTCATCCTCAGTGCGGCCAGCGGCGTCGCCCTCGGCGCCGGGACCCAGGTCGCTCTCGGCTGGCCGGCGGTGAGCGCAGCGACCTTCGCCGTCGGCTTCCTGTTGCCCGCCTGGTACTTCGGGAACCGCCACCAGCGCCGTCGGTCCGCCGTGCAGGCAGCCCTGGCCGATGCCGTGGACAGCCTGCGGGCCGGGGTGCGGTCGGGGATGAGCATCGAGGAGGCGCTCAGTTCGCTGGCCCGAAACGGTCCCGAGGTTCTCCGCTCCCATTTCGCCGGCCTCTCGCGGGAGCTCCGCCTCAGCGGCTTTGAGGAAGCCATCGGGCGCGCGAGGGAGCAGATCGCCGAGCCCGCCTTCGACACCGTGGCGGCCGCACTGCTCATGTCTCACCGCGTCGGCGGCCGCAACCTCAGTACCGTCCTCGACAGCCTCAGTCGGTCCGTCCGCCAGTCGGTCCAGGTCGAACGCGAGCTTCGTGCCCATCAGGCCAAGAACGTGCTCTCCGCCCGGATCATCGC
>CAZHMF010000113.1:0-6854 GCA_964533605.1 uncultured Anaerolineaceae bacterium | reverse complement strand
CCCGGCGCCGTCGGGCGGTGCTGAAACAGTGCGATCCAGCCTAGCGGGCGGGCTCCCCGCACGCATGCCGCGCGGGCCGCCTGTGGCTACCTCTCGTTCAGAGCCCTGGACATCCGTTCCAGCGCCTCGCGAAGGATCGATCGCGGGCTCGCGAAGCAGATCCGCGTGAAGCCCCGTCCGACCGGACCGAAGTCGGGGCCGTTGCTCAAACCCACCCTGGCTTTCTCGAGGAAGAATGTCCTGGGGTCGTCGTCCGGTAGGGTGGCCTCGCGGCAGTCGAGCCACCCGAGATAGGTCCCCTCCGGCCGGTTCAGGCGCACTCCCGGCATGCGATCCGCGACATAACCCGCGAGAAGGTCGATGTTGCCCTCGAGGTAGGAACAGAGCGCGTCCCGCCAGGGGCCGCACTCGCGATAGGCGACCGCCATCGCCGTCTGGCCGAGGATATTGACCGAGGGAACCAGTCCCGCCCTGGCACCTTCCACGCGCTCGCGCAGCTCCTGGTTGGGGATGACGCTGAACGAGGCTTTCAGTCCGGGGAGACCGAATGTCTTCGAAGGCGCCATCAACGTGACCGTTCGCCGTTCCACCTCGGGATCGAGCGACGCGATCGGGATGTGCCTCCGGCCTCCGAACACGACGTCGCAGTGGATCTCGTCGGCGACGATAGCGACGTCGTTGCGGAGGCAGATCTCGGCCATTCGTTCCAGCTCAGAGCGATCGAAGACGCGCCCGGTCGGGTTGTGTGGGTTGCAATGGAGGAAGACCTTCGAACGGGCAGCCGCTGCTGCGAAGCTGTCCCAGTCGATCCGGTAACCTTCGCCACCGTCTCTGAGGTCGGCGTCCCGCCGGACGAGATTGTGATGGGCGGGAGAGTTGAAGATGGGAGGGTAGGCGGGCACCTGGACGAGCACGCCATCGCCGGGCCGGGTCAAGGCCTTGACCGCGAGGTTGTAGCCGGGGATGACGCCGGGCAGCGGTGTGATCGCTTCGCCGTCAACAGACCAGGCGTAGCGGTCGCGGAGATGAGACTGGATGACGTCGAGTAGTTCGGGCCGGACGCGCGGGTACCCGAAGAGGCCGTGTTCGACGCGCTCATGGAGTGCCGTGAGGATCGCGTCCGGCGCCCGGAAGTCTATGTCGGCTACGAACATTGGGAGTACGTCCGGCTCCATGCGGTTCCACTTTGCGCTGTCAGTTCCGCGCCGGTCGATTACCGTGTCGAAGTCGTATGAATGAAGAGACTGGGTAGAAGATGTCACGCTTCGGTGGCCGCCCTTACTGGATTTGGATAGCTTAGGTCCATGTCCTCCTTCACGGTTGCCTCGATCCGGGGAATAGCCGTCGAGGTCCACTGGTCATGGCTGCTCATATTCGGACTGCTGTCATGGATGCTGTCAACCAGCTACTACCCGGCTGCCTACGAGGATTGGTCCGAGATCGCATACTGGGTGGTCGGGACGGTTTCAGCGATTGCGCTCTTTACGGCGGTCCTCGTGCACGAGCTCGCCCATGCGGTAGTCGCCAGGAGGCGGGGGCTGCCCGTGCCGAAGATAACGCTCTTCATCTTTGGCGGCGTATCCCACATGGGGCGGCAGCCGGCCACCGCGGGAGAGGAGTTCAAGATCGCTGCCGCCGGGCCGGCCACCAGCCTCCTGATAGCCGGGGCGGCGGCGGTCGGCGCCTGGGTGATCGGAGGAAGAGAGGAGCACGTTCAGGGCGTTCTCACCTATCTCTCAATCGTCAACGCCGTGCTGGCACTGTTCAACATCCTTCCGGGCTTCCCCCTAGACGGGGGACGAGTTCTCCGCTCGATCGCGTGGCGGCGGACGAGAAGCTTCCGGAAAGCCACGAGGTTCGCCGCCTCCACCGGTCAGGGAGTCGGGTTCCTCATGATGATCGGCGGAGCGGTCCTCCTCCTCGCGGGCGGCGCCCTGCAGGGGCTCTGGTTCATCCTCATCGGGTGGTTCCTGGTCGGCGCGGCAAGGGGGGAAGCGGAATCGCTTCAGCTGGAAACGATCCTCTCCAATCTAACGGCCAGGGACGTGATGCGCGGGGAGTGGGCCACCGTGACGCCGGGCGAGCCGCTCTCGACGCTGGTGGACGACTACATGATCGGCCGCGGAGAGCGAGCCGTGGTGGTCGCGAACGACGGCAGGGTGGCCGGCATTCTGACCGTCAACGACATCCGTCAGGTGCCGCGGGCCGAATGGATCGCTACGCCCGCCCAGCGTGTGATGACGCCGCGAGATCGGGTCACTACGGTGGCCTCGACCGCTCCCGCGGTGCAGGTCCTCATGATCATGGCTCAGGAAGGAATCAACCAGGTCCCGGTCGTTGACGAGGGGCGCATGATCGGACTGATCACCAGGCGGGAGCTCATAGCCCGGATCCAGCTGGCGGAGTCGCTCGGGGACGAACGCGGCCCGGATGGACCGACCGACCCGCCAGAAGGGCCAGGCTGAGCGCCGTAGCGCCCCACAGGTAACCGCCCGCCACGTCGCTTGGCCAGTGGGCCCCCACGTAGACCCTCGCGGGGCCTGCCGCGACCATGATCGCGACCGCGACGCCCCAGATCGCGGGCTGAATCCTTCGTCCCCACGTATGCGCCAGAGCCCAGGCGACGGCCCCATAGACCAGCACGGCTGAGTAAACGTGTCCACTGGGGAAGCCGAAGCTGTCCCGGACCTCGGTGACCCGGACGCCGTAGGAAGGATCTGGACGGGGCGATTCGATCAGTGCCTTGAGCAGCGGCGAACCGGACCGAAGGAGGACTGCCAGCGCCAGGACGACAAGTGCCGCCCGAGCAGGCTCCCGGCCGCCGGCCCGGCGGGCGAAACCGCTGGCGGCAAGTGCCGGTGACGCCCACGCCAGCCATGAAGGTGCGGAGGTGAGATGATTGACAAACGTCGCCGGGCCCGCCCGCCACTCCTGTCGTTGTGTCAATCGGATCAGAGATTCGTCTACCGGCAGGGGAATGCCGGCAACGACCACGACGACGGTGAGGGCGAGCGCGGTAGTCCCGAACGCGAGGGGGACAGCAAACGGGACGGCGGGGAGCGGTCTCACCGGGCCGTCGGCGGGCGTCGAGCCCACTCCTGCCAGAGGTCCCAGGCAAGTTTGGGTGTTCCGTCCGCCGCCAGCAGGCCGATCCCCTGAAAGCGTGCCTCCGTGCCACCCGCCGAGACGGGAGGATCGAAGGCGGAGAGCCAGACGACGAGCTCGAACTCGGTGTCCTCCGCCGCATCCCGCAGCTGCTCGAGATAGATGAACTGGTCCTCCTCAGTCCCCGGAACTGCACTTCCCCTGATCGGGACGGAGGTGTACCCGGCGCCGGCGACGATGACCGGGCCATCGAAGAGGTTGTGCAGCTGCGAGTAATAGTCCGGGCGAAGACTTCGGGCCGAGGACAGGGCCGTGAGGAAGGGATAGGTCGTGACGGCAAGGGCATCCATTTTCCCCGAGAAGGCAAGGAGAAGGTCCCAGCGCGGCGGATGAGCTGCTCCGAAGTTGCCCTCGATGTCCTCGAGCTGAAAGGTCGGAAAGACGAGAGTCTCGGGACTTGCCGCCTTCGCCACTTCGTAGGCCTCCTCGTACGCGGGCAGGAAGCTCTCGAACTGCGGAGGGTTTCGGTCGGCGTACATATCGATCTCCGCACCGATGGCGAGGTAGGCGGGCCTGTAGTTTCGAGCGATATAGGCTGCGTATCCGCTGAGCGCGCCCCGCAGGTCGGCGTCCTCGAATCCCCGCGCGAAATCCTCCTGCGGTACGTCGATCAGGCGGGACCGCTCGACTGTGGGATCGGTGGGATCGATGACAAAGAAGACCTGAAGGTCGTACTGGCTGATCAGTGATTGCTCGAATCTTGTCAGCTCCTCGGTTGCCTGAGAGATGTGCCCGCCCTCGCGGAACTCCTCCCAGGGAGGTGCTCTCTGGATCATCACGACGTCGCCCCACTCTGCCGCGGTGGCGAACGAGGCCGCATAGCCTGCCTGACCGCCGGCAGAGGAGCTGATTGCGGCGAAGCCGAGGAGCGCCGACCGGGGCTGCCCCTGCGCGACGGGGAGAGTGATCTCCGGGCCCGGTGGCTCGGGGGTCGACTCCCGGCAGCCTCCCGCGAGGGCCGCCAGCAGAGCGAGCGCTACAATCAGGAGCACTGGGCGCCGGCGGGGGCTCGGAGGGGCCATGAGGCTTGCGTTCATCGCCGCCATCCTCAGCGGTTTACTCGCCGGGTTGGTGCTGGCGATCTTCAGGCTCGATTCCGAGGAGGCCCCAGAGCTCACTCCCTCTGCGACGGTCGAGCCCGAGTCCCCGGCCGGCACCGCCGAGGCATTCGCCAAAGCGTGGGAGTCGGGTGACACGGTTGGCATCCGGAGTCTCCTGGATTCGACCAGCCTCGCGGGCTACACCGCCGATACTATCGGGGACGCCTACTCTTCTTTCCTCCGCGAACTGACGGTGGAGGAGAAGGAAGCCGCGGTCGAGACCGCCGGCGACACCGGTGCGACTCTGCGCATCCGACTGGAAACAGCCTATTTCGGGAGTCTCGAATACGCCATTAACGTTCCTTTCGTTCTCGAAGGGAATACCTATCGGGTGGTCTGGTCAGAAGCACTTCTGCATCCGGATCTCGCGGGTGGAAAGGCGTTTCGGAGCACCATCAGGCGTCCCCAGAGGGGCGCCATCCTTGACCGGCGCGGCACCGTTCTGGCGGAGACCCGGGACACGCAGATGATCGGGTTGAACCGCTCGGTGATCTCGGATCGTTCCGCCGTTTCAGGGGCCCTGGAGGCGCTGGGGTTCACGGCTGCGCAGGTCGACGCAGCATTTGCCAGCCCGCTGGGGCCGGCGCAGCGCGTCCCGGTTGGTCCAGTTCCCGCGAACGAGGAGGAGGCCGCCATTCGCGCCATGGAGACGGTGCCCGGGGTAGTCGTCTACTTCCAGGCGCAGCGCGTGCATCCGCTTGGCCCGGCGGCGGCCCAGGTTGTGGGCTACACCCGCGAGTACACTGCCGACGAGCTTGCGGCCCGTCCCGGCTCCGGGCTACGTCCGGGCGACCGCCTCGGGGCGACGGGTCTCGAGGCCGCCCTGAATCAGGATCTGGCCGGCTCAATCGGCGCCGAGCTGCGGATCGTCGACCGCTCCGGCGAAACGGTCGGCGTCAAGTTCGACCATCCCTTCGTCGAGGGCGCGGATGTGACCACAACGCTCGATGCAACGGTGATCCGCACGACTTTCGAGCGGATGGGCGACCGCGCCGGAGCGGCAGCCGTTCTCGCTCCGCAGACCAACGAGGTACTGGCTCTGGTGAGTGTCCCCTCCTTCGATCCGGACGCGTTCGAGCGGGGTGACTTGGAGGCGATCAATGCGATCCTCGCCGACGAACGTGGACCGCTGAACAACCGGGCCACGGCGGGCACCTACTCTGCGGGCTCGACGTTCAAGCTCATAACCGGGGCGGCAGGGCTCGAGGCCGGCGTAGTGGGTGTGTCCGAGCGGATCTTCTGCGGTTGGATCTGGACCGGGCTGGACCCTCCCCGGCGGAACTGGGAGGGCAGTCAGGGGCCGTTGACTGTCGCTGAGGGGCTGATGCGGTCCTGTAATCCGGTCTTCTATGAGATCGGGCTGAGGCTCTACAACGATGCAGACGGCGCGCTTGCGGCGATGGCCCGTCGCTTTGGCTTCGGCAGTCCAACCGGCGTGGGCCTGGCCGAGGCGCAGGGGCTGGTCCCCGACGGGGAGTGGAAGGCAAGGGAGATCGGTGAGCCCTGGTACCCGGGGGACGAGGTGAACCTCGCCATCGGACAGGGCGCGCTTCTGATCACCCCGCTCCAGCTGGCGAACGCGTACAGCACGTTCGTAAGCGGGTCGCTCAGGCCCCCCGTGATCGTTGGCGAGGGGGAGGTGGGCGAAGGCGAGCCCCTGGCCCTCGCTCCGGAGTACAGGGAGGTGCTGGAAACGGGGCTCGAACTGGTCACCGGCCCGCGGGGTACGGCCGCGGAGGCGTTCTCCAACGCCGGGTACCGGGACTTCGCCGGCAAGTCTGGGACGGCCGATGACGCCGACGCTCAACAGCATGTGCTGTTCGTGGCCTTTAGCCCGCAGGAGGCACCGGCGGCGCTCGCGGCTGTCGTGCTGGACGACGGTCAGTCCGGCTCTCTCGAGGCGGGCCCGATCGCGCGCGACGCGGTCCTTGCGGCTCTCGCGAGTGGGGCCGGTGGACCTTGATATGGCATAACTCTGGACGGAAGGCAAAGCTTCGGCCCGGTGGATGGCGTTTGTCATAAGGGTCTGGAGCCGCGGACTTCTCCGCGATAGAGTGCCTGCGCTGGAGGCGGGGTGACTGGCAGCGAGGGGCGCGCGGCCCCATCCGGTCCGTGCACCCCCGGCGTCGAGGCTCCACTCCCCGACGTATGCAGGGACAGGCCGGGGCTATCCCGGTCGCTCCGGCCGTGAGGGCCACCTCGTGAGGCCGGAGCATCCCGGCGGCGGTACCATGCGTCCGCTCCGCAGGTGCTGCGCGCTGCCACGTCGGTCTCCAGACAGAGATGGCGCCCGGCCGGGCGCCATCTCTTTCGCTCTCGCGGGACGATTCAGCCCGGAGAGGTTCCCGTCCTTGCAAACGGGCCGATGATGTTTCATTACAGGGTATGACCGGGCTCGGCGCCGAGGGCCCGAGTCCATTTCGGCGGCTGATTCCGATCGCGCTCGTCGAATCAGGAGGGACACCGCCGGTGCAGAATCCCAGCCCGAGCTGGCGCTTCGAGATAGAGGTGGATACGGCGGGGCGCTCTCGCGCGCCCGCCGCCAGCAGCTGTGCGGTGGTGCTCTCTCGCGGCTGTGTGAGGACGACG
>CAZHMF010000112.1:0-7016 GCA_964533605.1 uncultured Anaerolineaceae bacterium | reverse complement strand
GCGCGGCCTCGACGATCTCGTCCACCAGGGGAAGATCCTGTATGCGGGCGTCTCCGACACACCTGCCTGGGTCGTCTCCCGGGCGAACACGATCGCACAGTTCCGGGGATGGTCACCCTTCGTCGGCCTCCAGATCCGCTACTCGCTGGTGGACCGCACCGTGGAGCGAGAGCTCCTGCCGATGGCCCGCGCGCTGGACCTGGCGGTGACCCCCTGGGGGATCGTCGGCTCGGGGGTGCTGAGCGGTAAGTACAATCGTGATCCCGAGGCCGAGGGCCGGGCTCGGATGCGCGGCCGGATCGATGAGCGTCAGCTCCGGATCGCCGCCGAGACGATGGCCGTGGCCGGGGAGCTCGGTGCAACGCCCTCGCAGGTTGCGATCGCATGGGTGCGGGCCGGGGAGGGAAACATCGTGCCGCTGGTGGGCGCCAGGACCGTCTCCCAGCTGGAGGAGAACCTGGGCGCCCTCGAGGTTCAGCTCTCAGAGGAACAGCTCTCGCGGCTCAACGAGGCGAGCGCCATCAGCCCGGGCTTCCCGCATGACATGCTGAGGCCGCAGGCCCAGGCCCTCGCCGGGCGTATCCACAACCACCGGGCGGCCTCCACGCCCGAGTGGTAAATCAGGGGCCGGCGGGGAGGCGGTGGTTCATCAGGTCGAGGCCGGTGCCGCCGCACTGAGGGCCGCTCCGACGATCCCGGCATCGTTTCCCAGAGCAGCCGGCAGAACCCTGGTGCGGACCTGCAATCCTTCGCAGTAGCGGCGGAACTTCTTGCTGATGCCACCACCGATGATGAACAGGTCCGGCCAGAGGAGCCGCTCAAACTCCCTCAGGACCTCGAGGAGATGCTCGGTCCAGTGTTCCCAGCTGAGGTTCTCGTCCGTCTTGACCTTACCCGAGGCGATCTTCTCGGCCTCCGTTCCCCTGAGCGCCAGATGGCCCAACTCCGCATTGGGGAAGAGAACGCCATCGTTGAACAGTGCGGTGCCGATCCCGGTCCCCAGTGTGACCATCATCACGACACCGGGGACGGCGGCGCCGGCCCCGAAGCGCACCTCCGCCAGGCCGGCGGCGTCCGCATCATTGACGACGCCAACCCGGGCACCGCCGAACTTCTGCGAGATCAGGTGGGCGGCATCCGTCCCTATCCAGCTGTCATCCAGGTTTGCGGCCGTCGCGATTCGTCCCCGCCGGACAACACCCGGGAACCCGACACCCACAGGTCCGTCCCAGGAGCCGGCCAGGCGGGCAGCTGCCGCGACCACGGCCTCGGGGCTCGCCGGCTGCGGCGTCGGGAGCCGCCGCCGTTCGGATATGAGCACTCCTCGCTCGACATCCACCCGGGCAACCTTGATCCCGGTGCCTCCGATATCGATCCCAAGAATCGCCGTCATGGCCGGCCTCGGGAGTGTCCCCGACGGCGAGTCAGGTCATTCGCTTCGAGCTCGCTCAGACCACCGATCCCTTCAATCACGATGTCGGCCTCGGGGAAGTCGTGGTGCGCCGGATCGTGCGCGTACTTGCCCTGGCACACCATCACCGTGGTCATGAGATCCCCGAAGGCGTTCCGCATTGCCGCGTGGATTCGCGGCTTGTCGTCCACCATCACGTAGTGCCTCGAGGGGAAGTCCCGCATGAGTTCCTCTGCGTGCTCCTCCTTGTGGGCGTAGACACGGACCCGTCCGCCAACCAGCTCATCGATTCCGGAAGCCCGGATCTTCCGGGGCTGATACTCCCGGTCGCCATCGGAGAGGACGACCGGCCTGCCGCCGATGGCCTCGGCGTGAGCGAGCGCGGACGGCGCGTCGGGGTAGACCAGTTCGGCGAACGGGAACTGGAAGAAGATGGCGCGCAGTCGATCGGAGTCGATCGCCTTGTCTCCGGCCGCAGCGAACCTCCGAATCGCCTCCGGGATGTCAACAATGCCGGATTGCGCTCGGACTTGTTCGTAGATCTCCCAGAACCGTCCGGCGGGGGCCGGACCCATCTCCGCAGCCAGCCGGTCACGAAACCTCTGCCCCACGGCATCGTTGTCCATGAGCGTGTTGTCGAAATCGAAGAAGACCGTAAGTGCGGTCGAGCGCTCAGCCGGCATCAGTGTTCCTCCCAGATTCCCGGGCACCCCGGGTCGACGTCCGTTACGACGGTCACCCGCCGGGCCGCCACGCGAGCGGCCGGTATGGCCGGATCGCCCGCCACCAAGCGGCGAAGCACCGGCCGCTTGCTCTCGCCCGCGACGAGGAACAGGACGTGCCCCGCGGCAGAGAGCACGGGGAGCGTGAGCGTCAACCTCGCGTGGTCCGGTCGCGAGACGGGCACAACCAGTCGATCGGTGACGTCCAGGGCGGGGTCGCCGGGGAAAAGAGACGCGGTGTGCCCATCCTCGCCGAGGCCCAGGATGACGAGGTCGAACTCCGGTGCACCAGCGCCGAAAAAGCGCCGCAATTCTCCCTCGTAGCGTCGGGCGTCGCAGCTCTCCCCCGGCATCACATGGGCCACGGCCGGCACATGGGACAGCAGCGCCTCCCGCGCCATGCGCTGGTTTGAATCAGGGTGGTCCGGCGGGACACAACGCTCGTCGCCGAAGAAGACGTCGGTCTGAGCCCACGGGTAGTCGATCGTCGCCAGACGTTCGTAGAAGGGGCGGGGTGTCGCGCCTCCCGCGAGGACCACGGTTCGCGGTGCAACAGCTTTGAACTGACCCACCGCTGCGGCGGCGATGTCATCGCTCACGATCAGGTTCATGGACCGGCTCAATGCAGGTGCCAGGCCTTCGGGGCGATGAGACGGTCCGCCTCTTCCGGTCCCCATGTTCCCGCGGCGTAGTCGCGGATCGGAGGGGGGTCCGCGAGGAGATCCTGCACCGCCTCCCACGCGTAATCGACGCCGTCGCTGCGCGCGAACAGAGTCCGGTCACCGCGAAGCACGTCATGAATCAATCTCTCGTACGCCTCCTCGTGCTGGGAAAACGAGTCGCGGTACTCGAAATCCATCTTCACGGGCTGCACTCCGACCTCCGGCCCCGGTGCCTTGGCCAGGAAGTTCAGGCTGATGCTCTCGTCCGGCTGGATGTTGAGGGTCAGGTGGTCGTTCGTCAGTTCACTGAGACCGGTGGGTTGAAAGAACCGCACCGGAGCCTCGCGGTAGGCCACATGCACCTCTGTGGTCCGTCTCGGCAGACGCTTGCCCGTACGCAGATAGAACGGCACGCCGGCCCAGCGCCAGTTGTCTATGCTGACCCGCATCGCCGCGTATGTCTCGGTCGTTGTGCCCGCTCTGACATCCGGTTCTTCCCGGTAGCCGGCCACGGGATTCCCGTCGATCTCGCCGCCAACATATTGTCCCCGTACGACCGACCGGGGACGAACGGGCTCGATCGATTTCAGCAGTTTCGCCTTCTCGTCTCGGATCGCCTCTGCCTCGAAAGCAGCAGGCGGCTCCATGGCGAGGAGCGCCATGACCTGGAAGACGTGGTTCTGCAGGATGTCCCGTATTGCACCCACCTCGTCGTAGAAGCTGCCGCGGCCTTCCATGCCGAGCGACTCGGCCACAGTGATCTGAACGTGGTCGATCGCTTCCCGATTCCAGGCGCGCTCGAAGAGCGCGTTCCCGAATCGAAAGACGAGTATGTTCTGCACGGTCTCCTTCCCGAGGAAGTGATCGATCCGAAAGACCTGATCCTCGGCGAAGACCCCGTGTATGGTCGCGGTCAGTTCGCGGGACGAACCGAGGTCATGCCCGAAGGGCTTCTCCACAACCAGCCGTGTGCCCTCCACCAACTGCTCGTGCCCGAGTTCCCGCACGATCCCGGCAAACGCCGATGGAGGCACCGAGAGATACACAACCCGCCTCGCCCGCGAGGAGCACGCGCGGATCGCGGCCAGTCCGTGCTCGGAGAGCGAAAAGTAGCGCAGTCGATCTGCGAAACCGGCCCAGCGGGATGGGTCGAGGGGCATCCGGGAGTGCTCACGCACCGACTTCTCAGCGAGAAGCCGGAACCCTTCGTCGCTGTTCCCCCCGCGGGCGTAGCCGATGATGTGCCCCGCCTTCGGAAGGAGGTCTCGAAGGTAGAGGTTGTAGAGCGCCGGGATGAGCTTGCGGCGGGCAAGATCGCCGGTCGCACCGATGATTACGATGTCCTGGTCGTCGGGAAGCTCGAGAGTCATGCCGTCTTGACGGCGTGACCGCCGAACTCGTTTCGCAGAGCAGCGAGCACGCGGAGCCCAAATGAGTTGTCCTCGCGGGAGGAGAACCGCTTGAACAGCGACTGAGCGAGGACGGACACGTCGACGCCACGCTCGACGCCTTCGGCCACAGTCCATCGGCCTTCGCCGGAATCGTCAACATATGCCCGGAGACCGGCGAGCGTGGGGTCCTTGGAAAAGGCGTCGGCCGCAAGCTCGATCAGCCACGATCGGATGACGCTGCTGTGGTTCCAGAGGTTCGCCAGCTGCTCGAGGTCGTACTGGAAATCCGTCGCCTGCAGGAGGTCGAAGCCCTCCGCGATGGCCTGCATCATGCCGTACTCGATGCCGTTATGAACCATCTTGGAGAAATGGCCTGCGCCGGACCGGCCGACGTGAGCGAGCCCATCCGGAGGAGCGAGATCTGCCAGCGCAGGCTCAACCTCCGCAAAGGCCTCTGCCGTGCCTCCTACCATCAGGCAGAAGCCCTTCTCCAGGCCCCAGATGCCGCCGGATGTTCCAACATCGAGATAGCGGATGCCTCTCTCGGCCGCCGTCTCCGCCCGCCGGATCGAGTCGCGATAGTTGCTGTTGCCGCCATCGATCAGGATGTCTGGCGCCGTCAACAGAGCACTCACATCTCGCACCGCCGCTTCGGTTATTTCTCCCGCCGGAACCATGAGCCAGACGATTCTCGGGGAGGGCAACGCAGCCACCATCTCGTCCAGCGACCCGACGTCCGAAACCTCCGGGTTCCGGTCGTACCCGACTACTTCGTGACCGTTATTCCGGAGCCGCCGGCGAATACCATCGCCCATGCGACCGAGACCAACAATTCCAATCTTCACTCTTCCTGTCCCTTCCATGGCCGGAGGAACGTTTCCGCCCCCCGTTGTTCGTTATCTTGCGACCCGCCGGACCGACCTCGCTACCGGGGCCATCCGCGGACAATCCGGTAGCTTCAACACGTCTCGCTCAAGCGAGGCCGGGCCGGTCGCCCGCCTTGTTACGTCAGCCAGGAGGTATCCTCCCGTCTCTCAGATACTGCCGCTCGATGGCGGCCACCTTTTCGAGGCGGCGAAGATGGCGTTCGAGCCCTGAAAAGCGGGCGCCGGCGAATGCACCGACGATCTCACGCGCGAGCTCCGAACCAACGATCCTCGCGCCCAGGCAGAGCACGTTCATGTCGTCGTCCTCCACGCCCTGGCGGGCGGAGAAGGTGTCGTGACAGACGGCCGCGCGAATGCCGGGGATCTTGTTGGCTGCAACCGAGGCGCCGACACCGCTACCGCAGACCAGCACCCCTCTCTCGGCCTCGCCACCGAGCAGCGCCTCTCCGACTGCCAGCGCGAAGTCGGGGTAATCGGCCGGCGCAGTATCGTATGTGCCAAGATCGCAGGCTTCGTGGCCGCGATCGGTGAGTTCGGCGACAACGAACGACTTCAGCGGGAACCCGGCGTGGTCGGACGCGACCGCGAAGCGCATCCTCAGCACCCTCCCCGGACGCGGGCAGGAGAACGCCTCACGGCCCGGGCAGCGGCGGGGGCGGTGCCGATGTTAAGGGGCTCGGCGCGCTCGCTGGTTCGAATCATTGGTCGATCACTCCGTCGAAGTTCGCGGAAACCCGGGTGTGGCTATTGCCGCAATCCCGCGTTTGACGCATTCGCGCCCCATGGAGGGCAAGAGGCAGATGTCGTCACGGGGGCATGACGGCTGTTGCGCCCCCTGGACCCGGTCACCTCTTCACCGTCTCCAAGGGCGCGGTACCCGTTACAACATATCGATCTTCGGGGCCCGCCCGGCCGGCCGCCCCCGCGGACGGCTATGCGAGCGAGATCCCGCCGTCCACGGCGACCACCTGGCCGGTGATCATGCGCGCCCCGGCGGACGCGAAGAAGACCGCCAGGTGGCCGATGTCCTCGGGGGTTTGTTCTTCCCCGAGGGGGGTCGAGCGGGCGATCACATCCTCGAATATCTGACGCTGAGGCAGATCCGCAAGCCGGGGGTTCGTTGCCTGCATGTTCGCGGTCAGCATCTCCCAGGCCCGGGTCCAGAGGATACCGGGACAGATGCAGTTGACCCGGATGCGCCGGGGCGCGAGCTGCATGGCGAGAGTCTTCGTCAGGTGCACCACGCCCGCCTTGGCCGCCCCATATGCCGGGAGAGTTGTGCTGGGGCCGAGAGCTGCGATCGAAGCGATATTGATGATCGATCCACCATCCTCGAGCCTGGGCGAGACAGCGCTCGAAGACGCGAAGGTGGTTCTCAGATTGGCCGCGAGCTGTGCATCCCAGGCCTCGTCGGACAGCGTCTCGGTCGAGAGTTCGCGGGCACGATCGTCATCAACATCAAGCACCGGTCCTCCGACGCCCGCGTTGTTCACCAACACGTCGATGTGACCGTGCTGTCCGACGATGCGGGCCGCCGCTTCGCCCATGGCCTGCTGGCTCGACGCATCCGCGACCAGGCCGGTGACGTCGCCGGCCACCGAGGCGATGGTGTCGTCGATGCGCGATCCTTCGAGATCGGTAACGACGACCCTTGCCCCCTCCGCCGCGAAGCAGCGGGCGACGCCGGCGCCGATGCCGTTCGGCAGTCCGGCTCCGGTGATGAGGACGACCTTTCCCTCGAGACTCATGGGTGACTTGCCTCCCTGCGGTGCTTCGGGTGCCCGGGCGCCCGATGTGTCCGGTTGATCGCTCGTCAGCGGAGTATCTAACAACGATGGACCGGGAGCCATGTCCAGTCGGGGGTGGACCTGGTCAGGGGATCAGCTCGAACGCACTGATCTGCAACGGGCCAACGATAGAGAGGGCACCGGCAAGTGTGGCAG
>CAZHMF010000111.1:0-7057 GCA_964533605.1 uncultured Anaerolineaceae bacterium | reverse complement strand
CCTCCGTCGGAGTGTCCGTAGCCCCGGCCACAGAGGGCCGGGGCTACGGACACGTGAAACTACGGACACGCGAAAACGCAGCATCGACCTCATTACGGAGCAATGCCATGTCCGCCGGCAATAGCCGGCGGCTCGGACCCGGTTGGGTGCAGCCGCCGGACAGCGCGGACCGTCATGCGCCCGGCTCCACGCACCACGCACAACGCGCCGGGGCTATGGACGCCCCAACGCCGTTGCCACGGACACGCGAAACGCTCGACGAAGGACGCGGACGGAGGACGGAGGACGGAGGACGGAGGACGGCGTCCCGGCCGGGACGCTACGGATACGGCTCCGGATTCATCGCGGCGATGTCGGTTTCTTCGGCGAGAACGATGACGATGTCGCCGTCGTGCAGCTCCTCTTCGGGAGTAGGACCGACGACCAGGGTGCCCTGGCGGTGGCGGATGCCGAGGAGGCGGGCGCTGCGCGTGCCGGACATGAGGTCCTCGCAGGTGCGGCCGGCGAGGCCGTTGCGCTGGTTCGCTTCGAACTCGGCGAGCACGAGGTCGCCGTGGCGGCCGGTCGCGAAGGTGTCCATGAACTCCGCCGCCAGAGGTTGGAGGGCGGAGAGCACCATCCTCCGGCCGCCCATCCCATAGATCGAAATGATGCGGTCGGCGCCGGCGAGGCGCAGCTTCTCCTCGTTGTGGGCCTGGCCGACGCGGGCCACGACGAAGCAGTGGGGGTTCATGTTCTTCGCTGTGAGGGTGATGTAGGTATTGCCGGCGTCGCTGTCGCTCGCCGCGAGGAGGGCGCGGGCGCTGCCGATATTGGCCAGGTTCAGGATGCGGTCGGAGGAGGCGTCACCTTCGATCGTGAGGTATCCGAAGCTGTTGGCGAACTCTATCTGCGAGTGGTCGGCTTCGACGATCACGAAGGATGAACCACGTTCGCTCAGTTCGCGGGAGATCTCCTGACCGACGCGGCCGAAGCCGCAGACGATGTAGTGGTCCTGCAGCTCTTCGATGAGCATTTCCTGCCTCCGTCGGTAGAAGCGGCTCCGGATGTCGCTTTCGAGCACTTCCTGAACCAGCATCGTAAGGGTGTAGAGGACTGCGCCCACGCCGAGGAGGATGAGGGCAACGGTAAAGAGCTTCGTGGGAGCGTCGAATGGCTCCACCTCCCGGAACCCGACGGTGCTCAGGGTGGACACGCTCTGGTAGAGGCCGTCGACGAACGAGAGGTCCAGAAGGATCATGTAGCCGGCGGTCCCGACTGCCGTTGTGACGAACACAGCGGCCAGGCCCCGTGCGATGCGCCGGCTCGGAACGAGGAAGCGGTAGGTCCTCAGGTTCACCCCTTCGACGGCAGTTCGACGGTCACGTTGCCCCGCACGCTCGGCTGTCCTTCAGCGAGGGTGGCGACCTCGAGCTCGACGATGTTGCTGTCGTTCTCCCGGCGCTTGTCGACAACGCGACCGACGAGTGTGAGCGGCCGGCCCTGGATGTCGGGCCGGCGAAGAGCGACGCGGAGGCTGCGAAGACGGCCTTCGGTGCCGGCCCAGTCGCTGACATACTGGCTCAGCCAGGCCATCTTCAGGGCGCCGGGGACCATAGCGCCTTCGAGGCCCATCCGGCGGCCCGCCTCCGCGTCCGAGAACGCGGGGTTCGACGGATTGTCGCGGCCGAAGAAGTCGATCGCCATGTCCTCGGTCGGGGTCCTTTCGACCGGTGGGAGCTCGTCGTCGACGTTGACGTCTTCGAAGTGGAGCTGGGACATCAGTTCTCTCCCTCCCTCTTACGGGCGCCGGCAGGGTCGAACTGGGTGGCCGTGTTCAGGGAGGCGGCGATGTGATTGCCGTCGACGTCGTAGTAGTCGGTCTCGGTGGTCATGATTATGGAGTAGCCGTAGCGGCCACCGAGACGGTCGCGGATGTCAACGAGCTGCTGAACGGCGGATACGGTCTCGCCGAGCTTGAAGTTGCGGGTGAATCGCCACTCCTGGGCGGTGAGGATGCCGCCGGGGAGGATGCGTGGGGTCGGGGCGCCGCGCATCGGGCCGCCCGTGATGGAGGCGATGGCGTAGGGAGGGGCGTTGCCGGTGCCGTCGGCCCAGCGGGGGTCGCGGTCGCCGATGACGTCGCGCATGCGGAGGGCGTCTTCGGCCTTGATGGTGAGGATGCGTGGGGGGCTCGTCTTCCCGATGAGCGCCCGGTGCTCGTCGGTGATCAGGCTTTGCGGTTCGGTCAAGTGGGGATCTCCTCCAATGGGTAAAGATCATACCGCAGCGGGCCCGCTACAATCCCGCAATGCCTGCTCTCGACGGTGTACGCGTCCTCGAAATCGGTACCTTCGTGTCCGCCCCCTACTGCGGCAAGCTGTTCGCGGGGTATGGGGCGGAGGTCATCAAGGTTGAGCCGCCGGGGGGCGACATCGCGCGCGCCCACGGTCCCTTCCCGGGCGGGCGTGCCGGGCCGGAGGCCTCGGCCCTCTTTCTCTACCTGAACACGGGGAAGAAGTCGCTCGAGCTCGACATAACATCTCCGAGCGGCAGGGATGCCTTCCTTCGTCTCGTCGAGAAGAGCGACGTGATCATCGAGAACTACAGGCCGGTCGACCTGCGGGCGCAGGGGCTGAGCTGGGATGTGATCAGGGAGACGAACCGGAAGGCGGTGATGGTGTCGATCACGGCCTACGGCCAGGACGGCCCCTACTCGGGTTACCTGTCGAACAACCTGACGGCGATGGCGATGGGCGGCCACATGTGGGTTACCGGCACGGAGGACGGAGGGCCGCTCAAGAACGCCGGCTACCAGGCGGACTATCAGGGCGGCCTCAACGGCTTCTCGGCGGGCATGCTGGCACTGCTTGCGGCCGAGCGGGACGGGGAGGGACAGCAGGTGGACGTGGCGCAGATGCAGTGCATGGCGCCGATCCTCGAGGCCGGGATCCCGTTCTACTCGTACATGGGTCGGTGGGACGGAGTTCGGCGGGGAAACCACCAGGCTCCCTTCATCGGCATCTACCCGTGCATCGATGGACACGTTGGGATCCACGTCATGGCCAGCAACTGGCGGCCCTTCTGCGAGGCGATCGACCGTCCCGACCTGATCGACGACCCCCGTTTTGCGAGCCAGGCCGATCGGGTTCTGAACGGCGACGAGCTGATGGCCGAGTTCTACGGCTGGGCGGCGACGGTGAAGAAGAAGGAGATCTACGCGAAGGCGGGGCCGCTGCGGGCGCCACTCTCCTACGTTCACACGATGGAGGACCTCATCGACAGCCCGCAGCTGAAGGCGCGGGGCTCGATCCGGCGCATCGACCACCCTGTGGCGGGCGAAGGCGCATACGCGGGCCCACCCTGGTGGCTCGGCCCGGACGGCTGGGTGGAAGGACGGGCACCGCTGCTCGGTGAGCACACAGACGAAGTCCTGGCGCTCGCCGGGCTGGACGGAGCGGCTGCGATCGCGGCCAAGGAGGAGACGGCAGCAGCGGCCGCGAGCACCGCATCCGCGGCAGACACCGCGCTCGGGGCCGCCTCCGGGGAGGTGCGCTCGTGAAGCCGGTCGAGCGAGTGGCCGGGGCGATGGCCTATTTCGAAGCCTGCGACGACTCTGTGTTGCTCCACCAGCTGATCGTCGAGATCGCGCCGCGGGCGAAGCGAATGGTGGCTTCGCTGATGGCGAAGACGCCCGAGGACTCGCTGCCCGGCCCGGCAGAGGTCTCGCCGGCGGGTGAGCCGGCGGGGCGGGATGAGGCCCTGCGCACCCTTCGCGAGACCAAAGATTTTGCGCTGTTCCAGGCCCTGGCGCGGAGCATCGGGCGCCGCCTCGAGGCGGTCGAGATCGCCGCCTCCGCGGACTTCTCGCCCGGCGCCCGTGTCCTCGTCCCCGAACGCCCTTCGTTCCCGCCGGCTGGGGCGTTGCGGGCGGGGACGGTGACGGAGACGGGAACGGTCCTGCGGGTGCAGCTCGATGATGGCGAGGGGTGGGAAGGGCCGCCGTCGCTGGCCAGGCTGGAGGGGGCGCGATGAAGATGCCGCTGGACGGGGTGCGCGTCGTCGACCTCAGCGCCGTCTGGGCCGGGCCGCTGGGTACACGGCTACTGGCCGACTACGGGGCCGAGGTCATCAAGGTCGAGTCGCCGCGAATGTGGGACCAGCTTCGCGGCCTCGGGGGGATCCCGCGGACGGAGGCCGGCTGGTACAACCGCTCGGCCTACTTCAACCACAACAACCGCAACAAGTACGGTTTCGCGCTCGACCTCGCGAGCGACCTCGGGCGGGAGACTCTCCTGAAGCTCGTGGAGAAGAGCGACGTCATCGTCGAGAACTTCCGGGCCGACGTGATGGACAAGCTGAGGCTCGGGTATGAGGAAGTGAAGGCGCGGAACCCACGCATCATCTACGTGTCCATGCCCGGCCATGGGAAGACGGGGCCGGAGAAGGACTTCTCCGCCTACGGGACGAATGTGGAGCAGCTCTCCGGGCTCGTCTCGCTGACGGGCTACGAGGGCGGCGAGCCGATGAAGACCGGTATCAGCTACGGCGACCCGATGTCGGGTACGGCGCTCGTCGCGGCGGTCGCGCTGGCGCTGCGTCAGGTGCGGCGGACGGGGCGCGGCGAATGGGTCGAGATCGCTCAGCGGGAGTCGCTGATGTCGTTCGTTGGCGAGTACGTGCTCGACTACTCGTTGAACGGGAAGCGGCACGAGCCGGCCGGGAACCGCCATCCCGTCCATGCTCCGCATAATCGTTACCGAAGCGCAGGCAACGACGCCTGGATCGCGATCGCCTGCGAGAACGACGAGCAGTTCAGCGCCCTTTGCGCAGTCATGGAGCAGCCGGACCTGGCCGCCGATCCACGCTTTGCGACCGCCGCGGCGAGGAAGGCCAACGAGCGGGAGCTGGACCCGGTGATCGAGGAGTGGACTGCTTCCCGCGGTCATTACGAAGCGATGTACATCCTCCAGCGGGCGGGCGTACCGGCCGGGGCGGTGCTGACGATCCCGGAGCTGATGGCCGATCCGCACCTCCGAGCGCGCGACACCTGGGTGCCGCAGACCCACGCCGAAGCCGGGACGTGGGAGATGGAGGGCCTCCCCTGGAAGCTGTCGCGCACGCCCGGAGCGCTGCGAATCCACGCGCCCTGCTTCGCGGAGCACAACGACTACGTGTTTCGGGATCTACTGGAGCTCGACGAGGCCGAGATCGAGAAGCTGTACGACCGGGGCGTGACGGCGCGGGAGCCGAGCGCGGAGGCGCACCTGTAGCTGCCGGCAGCCGGTTGCGGCGCCGGGTACCCGCCGGGAGCTGATGGCCGATACCGGACGGCCGCGTCTACAATCCCGCTATGGCCGGACTACGGGGCGATGCGGCAATCGTCGGCATCGCCGAATTCGCACCGAAACGCAAGCAGGAGAGGCTCTGGATGGGCCTCGAGGAGTACGCCGAGCTGGCGCGACTTGCGCTGGACGATGCCGGGATACCATCGTCCGAGGTCGATTCGCTGATGGTCGGCAACTTTCTGATGGAGGCGCCGATGCTGGCGCCGTCGGCCATCGCCGAGTACCTCGGGATCCGCACGAACTTCTTCGAGACCCTCGATCTCGGCGGCGCCAGCGGTGCGGCCCAGGTCCTTCGCGCCGCGGCCGCCATTGAGGCCGGCCTCTGCGAGACGGCTGTCTGCATGCTCGTGACGCAACGTCATCACCAGGACCCCGAGGCCGTCCGGCAGGGCCGGGCAAGCGATTGGGGAGCAAGCGTCTGGGGCTCGCCGCAGGCGGAGTTCGAGGTCCCCTTCGGCGCCGCTCAGGGTACCTACGGCTACGCGATGATCGCCAATCGCTATCGCCACGAATACGGGCTCACCGAGGAACAGCTCGCGAGGATCGCCGTCGCCCAGCGGTTCAACGCCCAGGAGAATCCGAAGGCGGTCTTCTACGGCCAGCCGGTCACCCTCGACGACGTCATGAACTCGCCGATGATCTGTGACCCGCTGAAGCTCCTCGAGATCGTGATGCCGTGCTTTGGTGGTGCGGCGGTGGTCGTGACGAGCCGGGAGCGGGCGGGGCGGGCGAGGAACCGGCCGGCCTGGGTCATCGGAGGGGGCGAGTACCTCACCCACAAGTCCGTTACCTACGAGCCTTCGTTCACGGAGTCGCCGATCAAGCCGGCAGCCGACCGTGCCTTTGCTATGGCGGGCATCAAACGGAGCGACGTCGACCTGGCATCGCTCTACGACTGCTACACGATCACCGTCCTCCTCACGATCGAGGACGCGGGGTTCTGTCCGAAAGGCGAAGGGCAACGCTGGGTGGAGGAGCACGACCTGACCTACGCCGGGGACTGGCCGTTGAACACGCACGGCGGCCAGCTCAGCTTCGGCCAGTCGGGGATGGCGGGCGGTATGTCCCACATCACGGAGGCCTACCTCCAGATCAGCGGGCGGGGCGAGGGCCGGCAGCTCCCGCGCTGTGACATCGCCTACATCAACGGCAACGGCGGCATCATGAGCGAGCAGGTGTCGCTCATCCTCCGGGGGGACTGAGATGCCGCACTACCGCACGGGGACGACGCCGGTACCGCGGCCGACGCCGGTGACGAAGCCGTTCTGGGACGCAACCCGCGAACACAGGCTCCTGCTTCAACGGTGCGCGGCCGGGCACGTGTTCTACTACGCCCGCACACACTGTCCCGAATGCCTCTCGAATGACCTCGAATGGATAGAGGCGAGCGGCAGGGGGACGCTCTACTCCTATACCGTCGCCCGCCGGCCGCAGTCGCTGCACTTCGCGGAGGACGTGCCGTACATCATCGCGGCTGTGATCCTGGAGGAGGGGCCGCGGTTGACGTCGTTGCTCGTGGACGTGGCGCCCGAGGATGTGGTCATCGACGGCCCGCTCGAGGTGGTCTGGGACGAC
Source organism: uncultured Anaerolineaceae bacterium (assembly GCA_964533605.1). GTDB lineage: Bacteria > Chloroflexota > Dehalococcoidia > Tepidiformales > Tepidiformaceae > DASCML01. Next base: position 155 of record CAZHMF010000111.1, on the reverse strand, counting down.
GGTGCGTCGGACGAGCTGTCGATGCCCTACTTCCGGCCGCGCGCTTAGCCCGGATCCACCGCTGTACTCGCGGCACCTGTGGCCGCGGGCCTACTACTCGCCGCTGTACTCGCGGCACCTGTGCTGGGATGAGAAGGCCGGCTATCCCATCGGAG
>CAZHMF010000110.1:0-7118 GCA_964533605.1 uncultured Anaerolineaceae bacterium | reverse complement strand
ACATACGCTGCGCGCGCCAGGTGTGCGCGAAGGCCCAGAGCCCTGCAGCCCGGCGAAGCCGGGACGCGGTGGCCGCCAGCACTCGGACCCTCGTCCGCTGAGGGGCAGGCGGGCGGGGGCCGTCTGTTCCACCCGCCGCGTCTGTGAGTTTCGCCGGGCCCTGTAATGGCGCCGTTGGCGACCGGCAAAGTGGCTGTAAATTCGCGGCCTTTAATAGGACGTTAACACTCCCACCATAGGTTCGGAGAAACGAGTTCGAAGGAGTCAGATGACCAGCTCACAGGCAACGAACAACGTGTCCTCCCAGGGTCGGTTGCGGTCGGCAGCGCTCGCCATCCTCGTCGCCGCGGCGGTCGCCGCGATCGCCGTCGCCTGCGGCGGTGGCGACGGCGACAGCGGCGCTACAGGCCCCGTGGATCCCCTCGACTACGGGAATCTCTCCGGCCAGATCAGGATCGACGGCTCGTCGACCGTATTCCCCATATCGGAAGCGGTGGCCGAGGAATTCAGCCGTGTCTCCGATGTCCGTGTCAACGTCGCCTTCTCCGGCACCGGCGGGGGGTTTGAGAAGTTCTGCCGCGGCGAGACGCAGGTGAGCGATGCGTCTCGGCCGATCAAGGACAGCGAACGTAAGACCTGTCGCGAGAACGGGATCGATGACATCGTCGAGGTCCAGGTTGCAATCGACGCGCTCACGGTCGTGATAAATCCTGCGAACCAGTGGGCGGCCTGCCTGCGGCCAGATCAGCTGCAGCTTCTCTTCCGGGACGGCGGCGCGAAGAAATGGAGCGACCTTGACTCGGCCTGGCCGGAGGAGGACATTCACTTCTACTATCCCGGAGCCGACTCCGGGACGTTCGACTACTTCAACGAGGCGGTCATCGGGAAGGATGCGAACCACCGTGGCGACGGCACGGCATCCGAGGATGACAACATCCTGTTGAAGGCTGTGGAGGAAGACCGGAACGCAATCGCCTACTTCGGGTTTGCCTACTTCAAGGAAGCCGGTGACCAGCTCCGTGCGGTCTCGATCGACGACGGTGCGGGCTGTGTGGCACCAAGCCCGGAGACGGTTCTTGCCGGCTCCTACACCCCGCTGTCGCGCCCCCTCTTCATCTACACGCGCGAGAGCCTTCTCCGCGAGCGTCCCGAAGTCCTCGGCTTCATGAACTTCTATCTGGAGAATGCGCCGACGCTCGTGCCCGAGGTCGGCTACGTCGAGATGGACAGCGGGACCTTTGCGGACCAATTGGCGAAGCTGGAGCCGTTCCTTGCTGATGCCGCAGCCGGTGCCGAGTAGGGGGCGATGACCGTTCGCGAACGGGGCGTCGAACTGACCGCGGCGGACCTCCGGCTTCGCCGGTTCAAACGCCCCACAGAGCTCCTGGTCATGAGCGGGTTGGTATTCTGCGCTGCCGTCACGCTTGCTACGACCGGGCTGATCATTTTCACGCTGCTGGGCGAGACCGTCTCGTTCTTTCAGCAGGTGAGCTTCGCAGAGTTCTTCCTTCACACCCAGTGGTCGCCGCAGTTCCTGGAGCGGTACGGGATCTGGTCGCTGGTGGCCGGCACGGCGAGTGTCGTCCTCTGGTCGTTGCTGATTGCGCTTCCCCTCGGCCTGGCTGCCGCCATCTACCTGAGCGAGTATGCGCATCCCCGGACGCGCCAGGTGATGAAGCCGCTCCTCGAGGCGCTGGCCGGCGTTCCCACCGTGGTCTATGCATTCTTCGCGCTGAACTTCATCACGGGGGAACTGCTCCGGCCGCTCTTCGGCCCCGACCGGGTCGGAGTGTTCAATGCTCTCGGTGCCAGCATCGTGATGGCGGTGATGATCCTCCCGACGATCGCGTCGGTGTCCGAGGATGCGATGGCTGCCGTTCCGCATGCCTTGCGGGAGGCGGGATACGGACTCGGAGCGACGAGACTGGAAGTTGCCGTGAAGGTCGTTTTCCCGGCAGCGCTCTCGGGGATTCTCGCGGCCATTCTCCTCGCCATTGCCCGAGTGGTGGGGGAGACCATGATCGTGGCGGTGGCGGCCGGATCGACTCCCCGGATGACGCTCAGTCCGTTCGAAAGCATTCAGACGATGACCGGTTACATGCTTCAGATCGGAACCGGCGATGCCGCGCGGGGCACGATCGACTATTCGTCCATCTTCGCGGTCGGTTCGATGTTGTTCGTCATGACCTTCATCCTCAATGTAGGAGCACAGCTAATAGTGAACAGATTCAGAGAGGAATACGAGTGACGGCCGCCGCCGGGGGGCCGGTCCCGAGCCTCCGGGCCGAGGGAGCAGTAGCCCGCCGCCAGGCGGTGTCCCGGCTGTCACGTTGGGTCCTGCTGCTGGCCACACTGGCCGGAGTGGCGGCCCTGATTGTTCTCGCGGTGGAGGTCATTTCGGCGGGCGGTGCGAGCCTCTCGTGGGGCTTTCTCAGCCACTATCCCTCACGCTTTGCTGAGCGCGCGGGACTGCGATCGAGCATCCTCGGCACCTTCTGGTTGATGCTCACGACCATCGCGATCGCCGTCCCCGTCTCCATCGGAGCCGCGATCTGGCTCGAGGAGTTCGCGCCGCAGAACCGGGTCACGGCGGTGGTGCGTCTCAACATCGCGAACCTGGCGGGCGTGCCGAGCATCATCTACGGGATACTCGGGCTGGCCATCTTCGTCCGCCTGCTGGGCCTCGGGCCGAGCATCCTCGCCGGAGCCCTGACGCTGTCACTGATGATCATCCCGATGACCGTGATCGCGGCATCGGAGGCCATACGACAGGTTCCGTCGAGCATGCGGGACGCGTCGCTGGCGCTCGGCGCGACCCGCTGGCAGACGGTCTGGCACCATGTCCTGCCGGGGGCTCTGCCGGGGATCATGACGGGAACCATCCTCTCGATCTCCCGCGCAGCAGGAGAGACGGCCGCATTGATCATGATCGGCGCCTTCGCCTTCATCGCCTTCGACAACAAGGGACTGGATGTCCTCGGACAGGAGTTCACGACCGTTCCGATTCAGGTCTACAACTGGACCATCCGGCCCCAGGTGGAGTTCCGGGCGCTCGCCGCTGCAGGGATCATTGTCCTGATGGTCGGAGTGCTCGGGCTCAATCTCATCGCCGTTTTGATCCGTGAGCGGTTCAGACGTTCCTGGTGAACGAGCATCAGTTTTCCCCGAGGAGGGTGGCATGATCACGAACAGACCACTGGTCGAGCGATCGGCGGCAGCAGCGGGGGAGAAGCCCGCGGCCGAGCCGGCACCGGTACAGTGCGTGCCGGATGGTCCGATCGTCTTTGAGACGGAGGGACTCGACGTCTTCTACGGCGCCAAGCAGGCGCTCACAGGTGTTTCGCTCAGGATTCCCCAGAACAAAATCACAGCGCTTATCGGGCCGTCGGGATGCGGCAAGAGCACCCTGCTGAGGTCGTTGAACAGGATGAACGACCTGGTGCCCTCCGCCCGCGTGCGGGGTCGCGTGCTCTACCGGGGCGTCGACATATACGGTTCCGACGTCGACCCCGTCGAAGTGCGGCGCCGGGTCGGGATGGTGTTTCAGAAGCCGAACCCGTTCCCGAAGTCAGTATTCGACAACGTTGCGTTCGGAGCGCGAGTCAACGGATACAGAGGCGACATGACCCAGCTGGTCGAGCGTTCGCTGAGACGCGCGGCACTCTGGGACGAGGTGAAGAACGACCTGAAGAAGTCGGGTCTGGCGCTTTCCGGCGGCCAGCAGCAGCGCCTGTGCATCGCGCGGGCGCTCGGGAACGAACCGGATGTGATCCTCATGGATGAGCCCTGCTCGGCCCTGGACCCAATCGCCACGCTTCGTATCGAAGACCTGATGCGGGAGATAGTGGAGGACTTCACGATCATCATCGTGACCCACAACATGCAGCAGGCGGCCCGGGTTTCTGACTACACTGCCTTCATGCTGACCGACGAAGAGGTGAGCGGGCGCCTGATCGAGTATCGGGAGACGGAGGAGCTCTTCACGAACCCGCAGGATCGCCGCACAGAGGACTACATCAGCGGCCGCTTCGGCTAGAGGAGGGAGCCAATGCCAAGAGAGCTGTTCCGCAGAGAGCTCGAGGAGATCCAGGAATCCGTTCTGGCTCTGGGCTCCATGGCGGAGAAAGCCATTGTACGGACCATGAGCGCGCTGCGCGAGGCCGACGCCGAGGAGTCCCGGCGAATCATAGAAGACGATCAGGCGATCAACGAGAAGCGATTCCAGATCGAGGCCAAGACGATGTTCGTGGTCGCCTCGCAGCAGCCGATGGCCGGTGATCTTCGAGCCCTCGCAAGCGTCCTCTACATTATCATCGACCTCGAACGAATAGCCGACCACGCGGAGGGGATCGCGAAGATCAATCTGATGCTGGATGCCGAACCTTCCCCACGGGCGCTCGGCTACCTGCCGGCCATGGCCGACCGAGCGGTGACCATGCTTGAGGACTCGATGAAGGCCTACTCTGAACGTGATGTGGAGCTGGCCCATGCGGTGGCCAATCGGGATGACGAGGTCGATGCGCTCCAGGACCGGGTCTACGAAGAAGTCATCGGCGGCATGATCGAGGCGCGGGCCGAGGTCCGGCGGAACACCTATATGCTCTGGTGCGCACACAACCTTGAACGCATCGCCGACCGGGTCACCAACATCTGTGAACGTGTCGTCTACATGGTTACCGGCGACATGACAGAGGTGAACGTTTCGAAGTACTGAACGGACGGCCCCGGCTGCCGTCTTGCACCTGTTCCTTGCGCCTGCTCTGATACGATTGGGAGCGGTTTGGCGGGCGTAGCGTAGCGGTTAACGCGTCTGGTTGTGGCCCAGAAGATCGAGGGTTCGAATCCCTTCGCTCGCCCCACTTTCCAAGCCCATCGCCGCGCTCCCTCCTCTCAGGTGATCCAGTTGAGCGTCAGCGCTCCAAGGCCGAGGAAAAAGAGGAACCCCATTACGTCCGTCACCGTCGTGACGAAGATGTTGGCTGCTACGGCCGGGTCCACCCTGGCCCATTTCAGCCCCAGAGGAATCAGAACGCCGGCCATCGTTGCCGCGCAAACATTCAGCAGCAGCGCTCCGCCGAGGACAACCGAGAGCCCGATGTTGCCCTTCCACAGGTAGGCCAGCGTTCCCGCTACAAGACCGATGGCGACTCCGTTCGCAACGGCCACCATGATCTCCTTGCGACAGGCCCGGAGAACATCGTTCACATCGAGGTCGCCGATGGCGATACTTCGCACCGCGATCGTTGCGGTCTGAGTGCCGGCGTTGCCCCCCTGCCCTGCGACAACAGGCATGAACAGCGCCAGTACGGTCGCTTTCGCCAGGGTTTCGTCAAACAGCCCCACCGTGAGCGCTGCGAGGAACGCCGTAAACGTGTTCGCGAGCATCCACGGGAGCCGTCGGCGGACGCTCATCGGGACCGTGCTGAAGATCCGTTCCTCATCACCGACGCCGACCATGCGGAACATGTCCTCGGTGGCCTCTTCGTCGAGGACCTCCAGGACGTCATCTGCATTGATAACGCCGAGAAGCTGACCGCTCTCGCTCACGACCGGCGCCGCCATCAGACCGTAACGCTGGAGGAGGCGCGCAGCCGCTTCCTGATCAGTGATGGCCGGCACGCTTCGCACATCCCTGTTCGTAATCTCTGAGAGCACTGTCTCGGGAGCCGAGACGAGGAGGTCGCGGATGCTGACGGTGCCCACCAGGCGATCGCCGTCGCCGGTGATATACAGGTAATACGCGTGATCCGAAGGGGGTCGCAGCACCCTGAGCCGGTCAATGGCGCCGGCGACGGTTTCCCAGTCAGAGAAGCTCACGAAGTCCAGCGTCATGAGACCGCCGGCGGACTCCTCCCCGTACTGGAGGAGGTCTGTGACCTCCTCGCGATCGAGCGACTCGATGGCTTCGGCCTGTTCATCTTCCGGGAGCTGCTGAATGACGTCGGCGGCGACGTCGGCCTCGACCTCCTGGAGCACGGCAGGGAGGGTTTCGAGCCCGATGTCCCGGATCAATCCCCGTATCTCCTCATCCTCCGTGAACTCGAAGAGAGCGCCGACCACGTCCGTCGGAATGTGTGGGAGCACGGCCGTCCGCTCGTCCTGGTCGAGGGCCACCACAAGGTCGGACAGGTCGGCCGGGTGGAGAGCGGTCACCAATGTGAGAAGCCTCGACCAGGCTTCCTCACGGATCAGGGCCCTGACATCGTCGAGAAGTTCCTGGCCTTCGTGGTCCTCAGGCATTTGCCAACTCCGAAAGAACGCCGAGAGTGGCCCGCCGGCGGTGGGGTGGACGGGCACGGAGCGCGAGTTCTTCGATCGTGCCGGGTCAATGTCCTCTGGCAGGTCTATCCTTGCCCGAGATTACACGGGAGGCGATAGATATGGGAGGTCGGATCGGCCGGAAGTTGCCGCTGGCGCTGCTCGTCGCCGTCGCGGCTGCCGTTCCGGTAGCGGCCGCTCTCGGCAGTGGTGGTTCCGAGGGCGAGGAGTCTGTTGGGGTGACCCAGGCTGCCACGGCCCTGGGCACCGCATTCACCTACCAGGGACGGTTGGAGGAGGGGGGTAGTCCGGCTGCGGGAGTCTTCGACCTGCGGTTCATCCTCTACGATTCCGATACGGGCGGTGCCCAGATCGGTCCCACGGTCGAGAAGTCCGCCGTACCGGTCGCGAGCGGGTTCTTCACCGTTGGCCTGGACTTCGGGGAGGGTCCGTTCGGGGGGGATGCACGCTGGCTCGAGGTGGCCGTGCGGGAGACCGGCTCCCCGCTTTTCTACAGCGTCCTCAGTCCGCGGCAGCCCATCCGGGCGGTTCCCTATGCGTTGTTTGCGCGGGCGTCGGACCTGGTGCTTCCTTTCTCCGGCGAAGGAGCCGTCGCGGCCCCCGATCCACTTTTTACGTTGACGCAGACCGACAGCGGTATCGGCATGGAGGCCCGCCGTAGCTACACGGGAGCGACTGCGGCCCCGGCACTCTTTGGTTCCAACGCCGGCGCCGGTGCCGGCGTCCAGGGCGAGTCGGCTGCCGAGGGTGGCCCCGGGGTCCGCGGGCTGGCGAGCGGCTCCGGCCGCATCGGCATCGAGGGGTCCGCGACCGCGGCTGACGGGATCGGCAGCTGGATC